>JBGAIY010000239.1:0-12368 GCA_044225205.1 Myxococcaceae bacterium
ATGACGCAGTCTTCGAAGGTCGCCCCCTCGAGGTCGGCGCCGTTGAGCGAGACCGAGAGTGCGCAATTTCGCCACCGGCTCTGGCGCAAGTTGGCACCGTCGAGGTGTTGGCCCTTGAGGTAGGCAAAGCTGAAGTCACCCTTCGACACATCGAGGTGCTTCACGAGGGCGCGGTCGGGCAGGGTACCGGCGCGAATGGCCTTGAGGGCCGCCGCTCGGGTGAGCGTCAGGGCCGCCGGCGCTTTGGTTCGCGGCCGAGCGATTTCGAGCGTGCCGCCCGACCATTTTGACTTGGGGAAAAGCGCCTTCACCGCGTCACGGGCCTTGCGGTTGTTGAACAGTGGCGTCTTTTCAAGCCGCAGTTCGTGAAGGCCGACGAGGTTTTTCGCCGCTTCGGGCAGTTCGGTGATGCCGGTGTTGGCGAGGTCGAGTCGGCGCAGCCGTTGGAGCGCGAACAGCGAGTTCGGCAGCGTCTTCAAGCGGGGGTTGTCGGCGAGCCACAGCGAGTCGAGTGACGTGAGGAGCCCCAGTTCGCCGGGCAACGACTCGAGCTCGTTCTTGGTCAGGCCCAGCCACTGCAGCTTGGGCATTCGGCCGATGGAGGCCGGCAAGATTCGAATTCGGTTGTCGTCGAGGTGCAAGGCTCGCAGTGACTTCAGCTCGGCGACCCAGTCGGGTACCTCGCGCACCGAGCCCTCGCACACGTTGAGCACCCGCAGAAACTTCAGCTTTCTGAGTGCGGGAGCCAACGTCTTCGCGCGACCGACCACGTTGACCCACCAGGCGCTGCGGGGCTCGCGGAGCGCGGTCGAAAGGTCGGTCTGGGCGGCATGAATCCCTGGGGAGGCGTCGATCATTTCTGTGCTTTGCGCGTCTCGGCGCTCCCCTTCGCTGTTGCGTTGGTGAAAATTGATTCTAAAGTCAACGTGCCGCTCACTCGGAGACCATGCCCATGACCAACCATTTTACACCCGCACACGAGGCTTTTCGTTCTGCCGTTCGCCAGTGGGTCGATCGGGAGCTCGCGCCCCACGCGGTCGAGTGGGACCGGGCGGGCATTTTCCCCGCGGAGGTGTTCAAGCAGGCGGGCGAACTGGGGTTCTTGGGCATCAACCACGACCCCAAGTACGGCGGCAGTGGCCTCGACTATTGGTACGTGACGGCGTTCTGCGAGGCGCTGGTGCACAGCCGCAACGCGGGCGTGAACATGGCGTTGTTGGTGCAGAGCCAAATGGCGACGCCCATCATCAACGAGATCGGCACCGACGAACAGAAGCGTGAGTTTCTCGAGCCTGCGCTCAAGGGAGAAAAGATCGCCGCGCTCGGCGTGAGCGAGCCTGGCGCCGGCAGCGACGTCGCGAACATGAAAACGACGGCCCGCCGGGTCGGCGACGACTACGTCATCAACGGCTCGAAGATGTGGATCACGAATGGCACTCGCGCCAACTTCATTACCTTGGGCGTGCGCACCGGCCCCGAAGGCTACGGCGGCATTTCGCTCGTGACGTTTCCCACCGATGTGAAGGGGTTCACCGTTTCGAAGAAGCTCGACAAGGTGGGCAACCTCTCGTCAGACACGGCGGTGCTGTACTTTGAGGACTGCAAAATACCGGCCCGCTACGTGCTCGGAGAAGAAAACGAGGGCTTCTACCACATCATGACCAACTTTCAGGGCGAGCGGTTGGTCGGCGCGATTACCGCCACGGCGGGCATGCAGCGGTTGGTCGAGCAGACGATTCAGTACGGCCACGAACGCGAAGCCTTCGGTCGGCCGATCATCAAATTTCAGGTGTGGCGCCACAAATTCGTCGAGCACCTCACCGCGCTCGAGGCTTCGAAGCGGCTCAACTACCACGCGGTCGAACTGTTCGACGCGAAAGAGAACCCGGTCAAAGAAATCTCCATGGCCAAGTTGTTCGCGGGAGACCTCGCTCAGCGCGTGGCGTACGACTGCCAGCAGTTCTACGGCGGCATGGGCTACATCGACGAGACCGACGTCGCGCGCGCGTGGCGAGACGTTCGGTTGATCACCATTGGCGGCGGCACGTCTGAAATCATGAAAGAAATCATCGCCAAAGGCGTGGGGCTCTGACGTGAGCGCGCCGAGCGTTCAAGAGCAGTACGCGGCGAAGAGCATTTGTTTCGGGTGTGGCCCGGCCAACGAGCTGGGGTTGCGCATTCGCAGCTTCGTCGACCAAGACGTGCTCCGCGCCACATGGTCGCCCTCGCCGCACCACCAGGCTTTCCCCGGGGTGCTCAATGGGGGCATCGTCGGCGCCTTGCTCGACTGCCACTGCAACTGGGCCGCGTCGATGCACCTGATGAAGGTTCGCCAGGCGGCCGAACCCCCGTGCACGGTGACCGCCGACTTTTCGGTTCAGCTCAAACGGCCCTGCCCGGTCGACGGCCCCGTCGAGCTGGTGGCGCGCATCGTCGAGTGTCCTCCCAGCAATGATCGCGCGGTGGTCGAAGGCGAGCTGACGGCGCAAGGCAAAGTTCGGGCGACGTTGCGGGGCACTTTCATTGCCGTCGGCCCCGGGCACCCGGCGTTTCACCGTTGGTAGCCGCGAGCGGCCTTAGGGGGCCGGGCGAAGCTTGAGCGTGGGCTCGGCCGAGCGGCACCGGCCGTCGGCCTCGACCTTGATGCGCTTCGCGAAGGTGTGGCGCAGGTCGAGCGTGCCGGCTTCGTCTTCGGCCAAGCAAACAAGACGCAGGGCATTCTTCTCGAGCCGGTACACGGTGACGTGTTGCGCCGTGCTCCCGCAGCACCCCCCGGCGGCGTACACCGCCACCACGTCGCTCGGCCCGTCAGCTGCGGGCCACCAAAGCGGGGTGGGGCCTTCGTCGTCGCCTTCGAGGTGAATGCCGTAGGCGTCGGGCGCGCCCATGGCCACGGCTTGGGTGAAGCGCGGCTGGTGGCTCTTCGCGTCGAAGACGTAGTGTCGAAAGCCGCACGCTTCGGAGATGCCACCTTCGGTGCAGTTGGTGACGATGAGCCAGTCGGTGGTCGCGTTGGTGGCCCGCGAGCGATGCGCCGAGGCGACGACTTGCTCGAACGAGAGGGTCTCGGCGGGCACCAGCACCTTTTCCAACAAGGCGCGGGCGTGGGCCGCCACCTCGTCGAGTGAAAGTGGAGAATCGGGTATTTCGGGCAGCCCGGTGCCGAACCCTTTGTTCGCCAGGGTGAAGAGAAAGAACTTCGCCTGACACCCGTTGGGGCACCGCTTCGCGCGCGGCACCGTCAGGTCAGACTCGGCTCTGGCGAGCACGACCGCCACGCTCGCCAGGTGGTACATGACGTGGTGGAGGTTGCGACACCGCCCGGTTTGACTCTCTGCCTCCAACGCGTCGCTGTCGACCACGCAAGGCCATTTGCGCATTTCGAGCAGCGGGTAGAGTTCGGCCGGTTTTTTCTTGGCCAATTCGTTGGCAGCTCGAACCCGGGTGGCATTGTCGGCACTGAAGAGCTGGTCGAACGCCTTGGGCCACTGGCCAGCGAACGCGGTCGAGGCCAACAGGCAAGTGAGCACCAGCACGATGCGACCCATGGGGCCTGGGTCTACCACAACGCCGCAGGGGGCCGCGCTGGGTCACACAGCTGTTGCCCAGCGCGGAGTGCTGGGGTACCTGGCTGGGCCATGGAGAACACCGCCACCCTCGCCCAAGTTGACCCTGACATCGCCGCGTTGGTTCAAGCCGAGACCCGGCGGCAAGAAGAGGGTCTCGAACTGATCGCCAGCGAGAACTTCGTGAGCCCGGCCGTGCTCGAAGCGGCCGGCAGTGTGCTGACGAACAAGTACGCCGAAGGGTACCCCGGCAAGCGGTATTACGGTGGCTGCGAAGAGGTCGACAAGGTCGAACAGCTGGCCATCGACCGCGCGCTGAAGTTGTTCGGCGCTCAAGCGGCGAATGTGCAGCCGCACTCGGGCAGCCAAGCCAACATGGCCGCTTACATGTCGCTCATGAAGCTGGGCGACACCATGCTCGCGCTCGACTTGAATTCGGGCGGGCACTTGACCCACGGGGCGACGTTCAATTTCTCGGGCAAGAACTACAAAACGGTGCACTACGGGTTGTTGAAAGAGACCGAGACGCTCGACTACGGCCAGGCCGAGTCGCTCGCGAAAGAGCACAAGCCGCGGGTCATCGTGGTCGGCGCTTCGGCGTACCCGCGCATCATCGACTTCTCGAAGTTCAAGGCCATTGCCGACTCGGTCGGGGCAGCGCTCATGGTCGACATGGCGCACATTGCCGGCTTGGTCGCGGGAGGCGTTCACCCGTCGCCGGTGCCGTACGCCGACATCGTGACGACGACGACCCACAAGACGCTGCGCGGGCCTCGGTCAGGGCTCATCTTGTCGAAAGAGCAGCACGCGAAGAGCGTGAACAGCCAGGTGTTCCCCGGCATTCAGGGGGGGCCGCTCATGCACATCATCGCGGCGAAGGCCGTGGCGCTGGGAGAAGCGTTGCAGCCCTCGTTCAAGACCTACGCGCAGCAAGTCGTGAAGAACGCACAAG
Organism: Myxococcaceae bacterium; assembly: GCA_044225205.1. GTDB lineage: Bacteria > Myxococcota > Myxococcia > Myxococcales > Myxococcaceae > JAEUJT01. The sequence goes on from JBGAIY010000239.1 coordinate 4,519, forward strand.
CGCTGGCCGAAGGTCTCAAAGGGCAGGGGTTGCGGCTGTGTTCGGGCGGTACCGACAACCACCTGATGCTCGTCGACCTGCGGGCCAAGAAGCTGACCGGCAAGGTGGGCGAAGAAGTGCTGGGCAAGGCGGGCATCACGGTCAACAAGAACCAAATACCGTTTGACCCGGAGAAGCCGACCGTCAGCTCGGGGGTGCGCATCGGCACTCCGGCGATCACCACGCGCGGCATGAAAGAAGCCGACATGGCTCAGGTGGCGAAGCTCATTGGCCGCGCGCTCGACCACGCAGGCGACGACGCCGAACTGGCCCGGGTTCACGCCGACGTGAAGCAACTGGCGAAGTCGTTTCCCCTCTACGCGTCGCGGCTCGGTCGGGTCTGACCAATGCGGTGCCCGTTTTGCTCGAAAGACGAAACCCGGGTGCTCGATTCTCGTGAATCGGGTGAAGGCACCATCATTCGCCGGCGGCGTGAATGCGAAGCCTGCAAGCGGCGCTTCACGACCTACGAGCGCGTCGAAGAACTGAACCCGCTCGTCGTGAAGAAAGACGGCCGCCGCGAAGCGTTCGACCGCGACAAGTTGCTCGCCGGTCTCAAGAAGGCGTGTGAAAAGCGGCCCGTCTCGGTCGACCAGCTCGAACAGCTGATTTCAGACCTCGAGCGCAAGCTTCAAGAAATGGGCGAAAAAGAAGTCACGTCGTCAACCATTGGCGAAATGGTGATGAACCAGTTACCCAGTCTCGACGAGGTGGCGTACGTGCGGTTCGCCTCGGTGTACCGAAGCTTTCGCGACATCGCCGAATTCATGGACGAGCTCAAAGACATTGTCGAAGGGCAGGCGAAGAAGGCGACGCGGTCGGTGGGTAAGGCCAAGCCGTGACCCGCGGTCGCTCGCAGCAAGAGCGCGACGACGCTTTCATGCGCGAGGCGATCGCCGAAGCCCGTCGCGGTGTGGGTCGAACGCACCCGAACCCCGCGGTCGGCGCCGTCATCGTCAAAGGCGGCCGCGTCATCGCTCGCGGGTTTCACCACCAAGCCGGTACTCCGCACGCCGAGGCCCACGCCTTGGCCGCCGCGGGCACCCGCGCGAAGGGCGCGACCCTGTACTCGACGCTCGAACCGTGCAACCACTTTGGGCGCACGCCGCCCTGTTCGCAGGCGATCATCGCCGCCGGCATTTCGCGGGTGGTGTACGCGTCGTCTGACCCGAACCCATTGGTCGACGGCAAGGGCCACCGAACGCTCGCGCGCGCTGGAGTCGACGTGGTCGCGCACGTGCTGCGCGACGAGGCCGACTTGCTCAACCGGCCGTTCTTCAAGGCCATGCGCACCGGCCTGCCGTGGGTCACGTTGAAAGCGGCCCTGAGCCTCGACGGCAAGATCGCGACCGCATCGGGAGACTCCCGGTGGATTTCGTCAGACGAGTCGCGGCGGCTCGTTCACCGCATGCGCAACCTGGTCGACGCCATTTTGGTCGGAGCCGGTACCGTCGAGGCCGACGACCCGCGCTTGACGACGCGACTCGAGGGGCGGTCGAAGGGGCATTCTCCCGTTCGCGTCGTGGTCGACCCGTCGTTGCGCACCCAGACGACCGCCCTCGTGTACCGACCCGACCAGCGGCGAATCGTCGTCACCACTGAGCGCGCGGCGGCCCAGCGCGGCGCGGCCCTTTCACGTCGGGGAGTCGAAGTGTGGGCGCTGCCGGCGAAGCAGGGGCGCTTCGCCATGAAGGCGGTGCTGAAGCGGCTGGTGCGTGAAGGGCTGCTGCACGTGCTGGTCGAGGGTGGCGCAGAGGTGTATTCGAGCATGCTGGCCGAGCGGCTGGTCGACGAATTCGCGCTCTTCGTCGCTCCGCGACTTTTGGGAGCCGGCGCCCTCAGCTGGTCGGGTACGCGGGTTCACCCCAAGCGGGTCGCGCAGGCGCCCCAGCTGGAGTTCATGCACGCCGAACACGTGGGGCCCGACCTGTTCGTGACGGCTCGCCCGGTCGACTGAGCCGCCTCGGGCGCGCTTAGGTTTTGTTCTTGCCGGTCGTGCCTGGCAAGACCGAGAGCACCTGGTCGGCCAACGAACGAAGCGCCGAGGTCACTTTCGGGTTGTCGCGAAAGGCAATGGCCACAAAAGCCACGGCGACGCCGCCCGCCGCCAGCCACGGCAGCCAGCCCGGTGCGGTGACCAAGGCCGCGCCCTCTCCAATGAGCTTGGCAACCGCCCACACCGAAACGAGCGACCCGGTGGCGGCGATCGCGCCGGCGGTTTTTTGGGTGAACGTCGCTTGAGTGTCGAACGCGAGCTCTCCCGCACGAACCGTGTCGTTCGCAGCGAAGGCGAGGCCAACCGAGGGCAGCGCCCAGCGAGCGGCGGCGCCGAACAGGCCCACCCCCGATCGCGCCGACACCTTGAGTTCTTGAGCCGCGGCCGCCTTGGCCTGCTTCGTGAGGTCTTGACCGACCTCTTCAGCCGCCTGGCGCATGCTGTTGGCGGCGAGTTCGGCTTGCTCGGCGGGTAAGGTCTTCAGCGCCGCTTTGGTGATGCCCTCGGCCCGGCGGCCGGCGATCTGCGTGCTCTGCGGGTTGACGCCCCACTTGGTGTATTCACCTCCGCGCCCGACCAGCGCGGTTCGGCTGGCCTGCTGCGCCCGGTAGGCAGCGGCGGCGGCGTCGGTCTCGTTCAGACCCAGCTTCATCAACTCGCGGGTGGTTTGCGTCGCCGCGCGCTCCAGGCCGCGGTCGACCTCGCTCACGACCAGGCCGTGGCGGGTGGCGGCGTTGCGCATGCTGTGAAGCACGTGGGCCGAACGGCCTGCCAAGTCGGTGCCGCTGGGCACCCCGGCCGTGAGGGAGGCCGAGGTCTGGTCGGCCGTTTCGGCCGGTGCCGACGCCGCGTTTTCAGGGGTTCGGGCCCGACCAACATCAGTTCGCGGTGCTTCGCCAATTCGAGCCATGGTGCACAGTTGTCGCCCGCCAGGTCAGAGATGTTTCGGGTACAAAGTACCCGGCACCTTTCGCGAAAGACATATGCAACGTGCTGCAATTATTGCTGTTTTGTCGCAATTCAGACCGAGGTACCGGGTACTTTGTACCTCTTGAATTCTCACAAACCGAGCGGGCTGGTCACGGGTCGACCACGACGCTGGCGCTGCCGAGTTCGCGTGAGGCGTCGACGACTTTGACGCGCCATTCGCCGGGCTTGGTCAGGGTTTGCAAATGCCAGGCGGTACCGGTCGCCGAGGTCTCATCAGCGACCTCGACGGCGCTCTCGACGACGCCGTTGAGCGACCACTGGAGTCGCACGTGGGTCGTGGTCGCCGACGCGTTCGCAGGCCACTGCGCCCACGCGACCATCGAACTGCCGAGGCCGACGTGGTCGCCGGCGGTCTCGACACAGGTCGACGACGTGGCCGCCGCGCACGGCACGACTTTCAACACGCGCACCCCGGCTTCGGTGTCGGCCAGGCCGGCCGCGCGTTTGAGTTCTGCGGTGGTAGGCATGCCGGGCCGCGGCGCTTCTGGCGCGAGCAACGTCTCGTGCAAGATCAAGCTCGCGACCGAAAAGTAAATGATGATGCCAGTCACGTCGACGAGCGTGGCGACGAACGGGGCCGACGCGGTGGCGGGGTCGAAGCCGAATCGCCGCAAGACGAACGGCAACATCGACCCGATCATCGACCCGAAGAGCACGACGCCGACCAAGCTGCCGGCGACGGTGAAGCCGACCAGCAAGTAGTGGTTGCCGTACGAGGTGTGAATGACCCCAAGTGAATGCAACGTCTGCCAAAGAATGATTCGGCCGAACCCGATGCTGCCGAGCATGAGCCCGAGCAACACGCCGCTGCGCAGTTCGCGCATCGCCACGCGCCACCAGTCGTGCAATGCAATTTCGCGAACGGCGAGCGCACGAATGATGAGCGAGGTCGCCTGCGAGCCCGAATTGCCTCCAGACGAAATGATCAACGGCACGAACAGCGCAAGCACCATGGCTCGCTCGAGCTCGGTCTGAAAATACGTCATCGCCGTCGTCGTGAGCATTTCGCCCACGAGCAGCACCGACAGCCAGCCCCCACGCTTTTTGAGCATCTCGAACAGGCCGATTTCCATATACGGCGCGTCGAGGGCTTCGAGACCACCGAGTTTCTGCACTTCTTCGGTGGCTTTTTCTTCGGCGACGTCGAGCACGTCGTCAGCGGTGATGATGCCGACCATCGCTCCGCGCGAATCGGTCACGGGCAGGGCGACGCGGTCGTACTTTTCGAACAACGACAGCACTTCGTCGCGACCGGCGGTCGCGGGTATGGCGACCAGTTGTCGACTCGGTATTTGCCCGACGGCGGTGTCGGGGTCGGCCATGACGAGCTCACCCAGCCGCAGGTCTGAGAGCAAGATGCTCTTCTCGTCGACAATGTAGAGCGTGTTGAGGGTCTCCCGGCCCTTGCCGTGCGAACGCACGTGCGCCAGCGCCTGCGCCGCCGACATCGACGGCGTGAGCGCCAGGTATTCGGGCGTCATGAACCGGCCGGCCGAATTTTCGGGGTACCCGAGCAGCTGCCGCGCGGTCTTGAGCTCGTCGGGCTTGAGCTGCTCGAGCGCCCGCTTGGTCACTTCGGCGGGCAGCTCCTCGAACAACCGCGTACGGTCGTCGGGAGACATCTCGTTGAGCACCGAAGCCAACTGCTCCGAGCCCAAGGTCTGAACGATTTCGGTTTGTTGGTCGAGCGGGAGGTACTCGAAGGCCACCGCCGCGGTGTTGCGCGGCAAAATTCGAAAGATGACCCCCGAATCTTCGGGTGGCAGGTCGTCGATCACCTCGGCAATGTCTGCCGGGTCGGTGTCTTCGAGGGCGATGCGAAGCGACTCCCAGTCTTTCTTCGCGATCAGCTCTTCGAACTCGGGCTTGAGTAGGTGGCCGAGCATGAGCCCTCCGAGACAAACAACTCGGAGCGGCTTCTACGCTCCGGCGCGCATGACGCAACAAGCAACTTCACGCGCGACGGTTTTTTTCGCGCCGGGCGGCTTACAGCGCGCTCTTGATGGTCTCTTCGAGCTTCGCTTTGGGCACCGCGCCGACGAGCTGGCCGACCACCTTGCCGCCCTTGAACATGAGCAGGGTGGGTATTGAACGAATGCCGTACTGCTGAGCGACTTGGTTGCTTTCGTCGACGTCGACCTTGGCGATCTTCACTTTGCCTTTGTACTGAGTCGCCAGTTCGTCGAGCGAAGGAGCAATGGCACGGCACGGCGCGCACCAAGTGGCCCAAAAGTCGACCAAAACGGGGGTGGCGGAGTCGAGAACTTCACTTTTGAACGTGGCGTCGGTCGCGGGAACAGTGTCTTTTGACATGCCGCGCACTTTAACCGCTTGCCCTGACGTGCGCAGGGTTGTGTTCAGCCATTGTGACGGGGCCGCAGTCATGATTTCACTGCCGTCAAACAGCAATTGCGCTCATCGACCGAGCCAAGGTCGAGTAAGGTGCTGATTCGTGAAGCTCTTTCTCCCAGAAAAGACCCTCGAAGACTGGGCGTTGTCTGAGAAGGCCGACCTCCAAGACGGCAAATTGGTCGTCAAAGAGGGCAATTCGTCGCACCCCGTCGTGCCGGCGGTTTCGTTCTCGAAAGTCGTCTCCGGAGACGACACCAATTCACTGGTCGGCCGGGTCAAGACGACGTCGCAGTTGAGCGCGCTGGGGGCCGAGCACTTGGCCGACTCGGTCATTTTGGGCGACACGGCGTACGAAGTGGTGCCTGGCTACGTGACCGAGGTACAGGCGCCCGCCGCGGCGAAGCCCGACGGCAAGAAGAAGCCCACCTCGCCCGAAGCCGACCTGTTGGCCGCCTTCATTCTCGACAAGCTCTAACCCGTGGACGTGCTGCTCCTTCGCCCGCGCGAACACGCAGAAGACTTGGCGTTTTTGCTCGAAGAAGAAGGGCTCCGGCTCGACTTTTTGCCGGTGCTCGAGGTGTTGCCGCCGAGTGAAGGGCGAGGCGTGCGCGCGGCGATGGAACACGTCTCGCGCTTTCAGTTCGTACTCCCCGACGCGCCTCAGGCGGTGCGGGCCATGGCCGAGGCGGCCCACGTTGCTGGCACCTGGGCCGCGCTCGACCAGCAACAGTTCATCGCTCCCACCCACGACACCGCGCGCACGCTCGGCCAATACCGGTGGATGCCCCGAATGCTCTTGCCGCCGCCCGAACCCGTCGAAGCGGTGCTCGACGCGTTGCAGAGCGTGGTGCACGACAACGATGAGGTGTTGGTGCTCATGGCCGAAGGGGTCGACCGGCCCTGGCCTGGGCTGTTGCGTGAAGTCGGCGCGCGGGTCACCGAAGCGCGGGTCTGGCGCGACGACCCGAACGCCGTGCCCGAGGCGAGTTGGGCGTCGCGGTTGCCGGTGAAGACGGTGGTCGTGCATTCGCCCGCGGCGGCCGAGGCCTTCATTCGGGGGTGCCCCGAAGTCGACTGGGGCACAGCCGTCAACCGGTTCGTCGCGACGGGGCCGTCGACGGCGCACGCGCTCAAACACCTGGGGGTGCCCGACTTCGAAGTCGCCGAACGCCCCGTGGCCGACGCGATTGTCGACGCGACGCTCAAGGCGCTCAGCCTGACGGCTCGTTGACGCCCAGCCGTTCGGCGAACGAACGGAGCAGCTCGTCTTCACTCAGCAAAGCCTGAGCACGGTACCCGTCGAAGCGGGCCGACTTGACCCGGTGCAGGGCCCAGAGCGCGTTCATCTTGGTCCACGGGGAGTCGGGAGCGGCCGAATACCATTCGCGCGACGCCAAGTCTTCGACGAGCGCCGACCCGTGCCGGGCGAGGCTCTGCAAGGCTCGGCGGCGCACGTATTCGTCGGCGTCGTTGGCAAAGCGGGCAAGGAGCGGTTCGGCATTGTCGGCGGGGGCCTCGGGGCCGCCGAGAGCAGCGGCGAGCTGCCATTTCGCTTGCGGCTCGACTTGGGTCGAATCGAGCACCCACCGAGAGAACGCCAACAGCTGACCGGGGTTGGCCGACAAGCGTCGGGCCAGGGCCTCTCGGTCTTCATCTCGGGCCAACAGGTTGCGGCCGAGTTCAGTGCGCTCGGCGGCCAGCCCTCGACGGCCGCGACCTCGGCCAGGGCGCGGCTGAACGCTTCTTCGGCGGCGGGCCAACGCCCGTAGTCAACCTCCCATTCTCCGAGCAGCTGGTCGCGGGCGAATGACATGCCCGACCGAAATTCGGTCGCCTCGTGCTCGAGTGCGGCATGTGCGTCATGCATGGCTTCGACCGGGGTCGAGAGGGTAAGCTTTCGTGCGCATGCATGCTTCACCTCGACCGCGGTTTTGGGCAACGCTCGGAGCCCTTGTACCCTTCGTGGCGTCGGCCACCTCCATCGTGCCGCATACGTTACAGCAACGCGCCCAGGTCAGTGACCGCGTCGCGCTGGTGCAGGTGCTCAGCCCGCCACGTCGAAGGCGACGAACGGCACCTCAAGACGGTGACCGAAGTCGCGGTCGGAGAAGACGTGCGAGGCGGCGGCCCGTCGCACCTGAAGATCGTTCAAATCGGCGGCTCGCTCAACGGCTACGAGGTGCACGTGCCCGGCGACGCGTCGTTCGACGTCGGAGAAGTGACGCTCGTCTTCTTGAGCTGCGATGCGGCGGGCAGTCGGTGCGCGTTGACCGCCATGGGTGAAGGCAAGGTGCAGGTGAATGGCGAGTTCGCCGTCGTGCACGACCTCTTCACCGGCCAGTACGCCCGTCGATCGTTGCGCTCGGTGTTGGCCAATTCGCGAAGCAGCCCCGGCCCGCCACCGGTCACGACCACCGTCAAAGGGGCGCCGCTGATTCGCTTGCTCGCAAACCAGTGGGTGGCGCTGGTGGCG
>JBGAIY010000240.1:0-12281 GCA_044225205.1 Myxococcaceae bacterium
AGCAGCTCTCGGGCCCGAGTGTCTCCCGCCTCGGCAAGCGCGGCCAGCCCGACCAAGGTACCCGCATGGCCATGAGCCATGCCTGGTTCGTGAATGGGCTCGGCGGGCACTTCGAGACCCTGGAGAGCGGCGTAGTCTTTCGAGACCGGCCAGGCAACCAGGTCACCTTCTACGACCGCACGCCGGAGCAAGTGGTCAGAGACCTGGCTCGCCAGGGTCGGGTTGGCGCTTCGCCGACTCGCCGCGTAAACCGCCAGGCCGCCGAGCCCACCGCGCAACCCACAAGAAAGCGCAGGCGCCTCGCCGAGCCGTGTACTGATCGACTCGTCAATGGTTTCGAGCAACTCGGCATCGTCGTGGTACGTGCTGACGACCAGGCCAAGCCCGGCGAGGCCCGCGTGGAGCCCGGGGTTCGCCCCCGCTTCGTTGAACAGCTCAATGGCGCGAAACACGGTTTGAAGAAACCGTTCGTTCTGACCAGATTCAGCGAAATAGACCGAAAGCCCGAGAACGCCCTCGATGAGCGAAAAATGGTTCCATTCGGGGAGCGACTCGAGCTCGTCATCGACCGACGGGGTCACCAGCTGAACGCTATCGCATGTGGCCTCAGACAAGCCACGTGCGGCGCGACCCGTTGGTTCACGCCGTCCCACGCCATTGCGTGGCCGTACCTTGCAATTGGCCCCGTCACGGCCTTTCGTTTCCAAGAGCCGTTCCATACCCAGGTCTCGGGGCTCGCCGAAAACGCGCCCGTGCCGCCGCCGAACATGACGGTTTGGCCGCGCACCGGGTCAAAGGCCATCGCCGCAGACATGCGGTTGCCGGGCAACACGGGGAACCAGCCTCCGTCACTGCATGAGACGCCGTCACCGGTGTAGCCGACCTGACATTGACATGAGAACGAGCCGACGCGGTTGGTGCACTCGGCGTTCACGTGACAACCGCCGTTGTTGCTGAGGCATTCGTTGATGTCTTCGCAGACGGCCCCGCCGTCACTGCTGTAGCCGAGGTAGCAGTCGCAGGTTCGCCCCCCGCGGGTGTTGGTGCACGACGCGTTGACGCAACCGCCGTTGTTGGTGGTGCATTCGTTGATGTCGAAACAGACCCCGCCGTCGCCGGTGAACCCGCCTTTGCACGTGCACGTCACCTCGCCAGTGATGGCCGAACAAACCGAGTCAGCGATGCAGCCGCCATTGTTTACCGAGCAGGGGTCGAAGCCCGCGTCGCCGCCAGTTCCACCGTCAGTGCCGCCAGTTCCACCGTCAGTGCCGCCAGTTCCACCGTCAGTGCCGTCAGCTCCACCGTCAGTGCCGTCAGCTCCACCGTCAGTGCCGTCGCCGCCAGCGTCAGTGCCACCGCCAGCGTCAGTGCCGCCGCCACCGCCAGTGCCGCCGCCGCTTCCACCGCCAGTGCCACCGCCAGTGCCACCGCCGCTGCCACCGCCGCTGCCACCGGTGCCGCCGCCGCTGCCCGCGTCAATGGAGGGCTTGCCCGCGTCGGTGCCTGCGCCGCTGCCCGCGTCATTGGATGGCTTACCCGCGTCGGTGCCTGCGCCGCTGTCAGGTCGTCGTTTCGCCTTGATGGCCGCGTCGATCTGAGCGTCGGTCATGCACGTCGACTCGAAGCAGGTGTAACCGCTGATGCAGTCGGCTTGGGTGGCGCACCGCTCTTTGCCTTCGAGTGAGTCGGTACACGCGCTCACGCCGAGCAGGCACATCATTGCGACGAATCGCCTCATCTTCGAAACTCCGAAAGCGCAGTGGTCACCATGACCGTGCGCAACCGAATACGAAAGGCACATGAAATTGGGCCGCATGAATTCACCACGTGCCTCGAACTGCGACGCCGCCTGGGGAGACGCTGACGTCGACCTCGGTCACGGGTCTCAAGAGCACCAAGCCGGCAACGGTGCTGCCGGTTGCAACGGCCGCGGTCACGATGGCGGCGACCGTGAACGTGTTGGCTTGTGACTGGGCTTCGAACGCCTGACGCTGAATATCAGTGGCGTTGTACCGAGCGCGGGCATTGGCGGCGACGACCGCGGAGATGCCGGTCGCGACCGCGGCGGCACCTGCGAACGAGAGCGTCGTGACGGCCCACACTTGTCGCACGGTGAGTGGGCCGCTGGGGGTGGGGTGGCCCACGGCGCGAAACAGCACCGAAGTCTCGCCGAGGCTGTCGACGTAGCCCTTGTAATACGTCTCTCCGTAGGGCGATTCGAACAGCGCTTTGCTCAGCGAGGCGCTGATGCTGCCTCGTACCGCTTCTGAATGAGGCACCCACTCCAGCGACTGCAACGAAACCGTTTGGCCGTCACTCACCGTGATTTCAGCTTCGCGTTGATTCGCGACGACGAAGAATCGGCCGGCGGGCACCGCCACTTTCGAGGGTGCGTCGCCCACCAAATTCGCCTCGGGGCCGCGCGCACCATTCTCGAACTCAACGTAGAAATGACCGACCGAGAAGGCACCTGAAAGAAACCCAACCGACTTGAACTGTTTCAGCATGATGACGGGCGTGTGCACGTTGATGCGCGGTGCGACCGCGACGACCCGTGGCACGGCACGAGCGTCGGGCACATCGCGATTGGCTGAGGCGATGAACGCCTGCAACTCGGAATACTCGATCGCCCCGTCACCGTTCACGTCGGCCGCGCCGCTGAGGCCCGAGAGCAATTCGTGGGTGAAGACGCCCGACTCGATGCGAGACCATTCGTGCGCCTGGGTGTCGGCGGTGGTGGCCAGCACCGCACCGACCCGTGAAAACCGAGCGGGGAGCCGGGGCGCGAAGGCGGCCTGGGCTTCGTTCGCGTCGACCTTGACGGTGGGCACGTCAAATTCCTTCACCGCGCTGGCCCCTCGTTCACCAACCACCCCCTCGGCGTGGCACGCGTCGATGAACAGATGCACCATGGCTGGTTCGAGCTTGGCCAGCACGTCGTTGTGCAGCTGCGTGCGAGACAGCGTGCCGCCCTCGAACGCCAAGAAGAACGCGCCGTCGAGCGCCTGAGCCCCGTGGCCGCTGAACGACAGGTACACGACCGGGGCATCACCTCGCTCGAGGTCGGCATGAATGCTCGCCGAAAATTCGTCGATGACGCGCGCGAGTTCAGCGAGGGTCGGCGGCCGGGCCTTGGCCGCGATCTCGGGGTACCGGCGCTGCGAGGCCGCGTCGAGCACGGTCAAGACCTCTGCCCGGGCCCCGAGGTGGCTGAAGAACAGATACGTTCGCGCGGCATCGTCGTCGGCGTATTGCAACGTCGACAGCGACTCGCTCGCCGCCTCGGGCGGCGCGTTGTTGCCAATCGCCAGCGCGTAGGTCGTCGCCCGCGCCCACCCATGGCCCGCGGCGAGCGTCGACACCAAAAAGCACACCCAGCGCAGCTTCACGGTTCGACGACCAGCGGCGCATGAACGACGGTAACGCCTTCGGGCGGGTGGGGCGCTTCGACGGCATCGCGCACGGTCTGTTTGTCGAGTGGAGCGGGGCCGACGTTCAAAACCGCAACCACGTCAAAGGTGCCGGCACCCTGTTCAGGGCCGAGCACGACGGCTTGGTCAACAGTCGCGCTCGTCTCCGCGCCCGTGAGATACCAAAAGCGTTGCCCACGCTGATCGACCGCGAAAATCGAAACCCACTTCGCACCCGAGGCGCCGGGAGACACCTTGAACAGCACGTGTGCTCCCGAATGGCACGGCGACGCAACGCCGTTGGTGGTGCACGCGAGGGCGAGCGATGCCGAAGGGGCATTGCCGCGCGGGGTGAAGACCTCGGCGGCGCCGGCCGGGTCGTGAAACGGGTGAAGCACCACGAAGACGGTCATTGCCAGGGCGACGCCCAAGCCCGCCCACAGAGCGAACACCCGGCTCGGCACCCGACGCCTCTCGGCCGACCGCTCGAGCACGTGTTCCAGCATCTCGGCTTTGTCGTCGGCCGAAAAATGCTCGCCTCGAGACAGCAGGCGATTGATCAAAATGGGCGTGGCGCGTTTCACAGGTGGGTTTCAATACGCGAAAAGGCCAGAAATGGGCCAGAGCCGGTCAATCGCCCGTCAATCCACGGGTTTTCAGCAACGCCCGCAGCCCCTCGTGCACCATTTCTTCCCACGTTCGCACTCTTCGGCGCGAGACGCCGAGTTGGGTCGCGACGTCGCGCTGAGACAAGCCGGCCTCGTAGCGAAGGCGAACAAATTCGCGCACCTCGCTCGGGAGCCCCGCGCAGTATTCAGCCGTGACCGCTTTGAGTCGCTCCTGTTCGAGTTGTTCATCGGCGCTCAGCTCGAGTGACTCGGCGGCTTCGAGCTCAACGTCGCTCACGGTTCGGTTGGCGAGCGTGCCGCCTTTGCGCGCCTCATCGACCATGAGGTTGCGGGCGATTTGCAAGAGGTAGGGGCCGTAGGGCAGCAGCGCGTTGAAACCCAGTCGGGCGCGCTCCGAAAAAGCTCTGGCAAAGACTTCTTGAACCAGGTCGCGTTCGCGTTCGATGTCGCTCGCGCCCGCAATGACGATGCCCTGCGTGGGGAGGCGAAACCCATGCCTCACGAGTGTCGAAATGCGGTCGACGTAGGCGTGAAAGACCTCGGTGAGCACCGCGCGTTCGCCGCGCCGAAAGGCGTCAAGTCGATCGCGGCGCCCATCGAAGAAGGTCATAACGGTCGGCTCGCGTAAAGCGACGGTTGGCAAATGTAAAGCGAGCCCTCAGGCCTTTGCGCCGGGCGACGCTTGAGAACGACGCGTCGACGACGACTCGGGCGACGTGCCGGCCGGGCACCTGGTTCCACCCCCCAATGTAGAACCAGTCAGACTGCACTTTGAGCGCGTGGCTCACTTGGCGCGCAGGTCGCTCGTCACGGTGCCGTATTGGGCCACGGCGTTGTCGTGCGAGGCGTCGCGAAACGTTTCGGCCAGCGCCGCTTCGTACCACTGCTTCATCGCCGGGAGCCCACGCAGGGTCTCGGCGTAGCCCGACGCTGGGCCGCTCACGTTGACGCCGTAGGTCAGAAAGCGAAAGGCGACCGGAGCGAAGAACGCGTCGACCGCCGAAAACGCCGCACCGGTGAGAAACGGCCCCTTCGAGCGGCCGAGGCCCTCGGCCCACAGCGCGCCCAACCGCTCGAGGTCTTTCGCCAAGGCCGGCGTGACTTCGTTCAGCTTCACGCGCAGGCCGCAGTTCATTGAACAGACTTCACGCAGCGTCTGAAACCCCGAGTGCATTTCGGCGCACGCCGACCGGGCCCAGGCGCGGGTGGCCACGTCTTTGGGCCAGACGCCCGGGTGGCGTTCGGCCAGGTACTCGACAATGGCCAGCGAGTCCCACACGCGGAGGCCGTCGTGCACCAAGACCGGTACCCGGCCCGAAGGCGAAAACGAACGAAAGTCGGTCGAACCGAAAGCGGCGAAGCGCTCGGCGAAGTCGATGCCCAGCCCCTTCATCAACACCCAGGGTCGCAAAGACCACGACGAGTAGTTTCGGTTGGCAACGTGCAGTTCGTACATGACGCGGGTCATAACCCAAAGTTCGGTCAGAGAACCGACACACTGAGCGAGCTGACGTCGAGCGTCACTTGCACGTTCGCCGAGAACACAAAGCGGCTCTCGTTGCGAATGGTCGCTTCTTTGAACTTCACTTTCGTCAGGTCGGTGCTGAGCAGGGTGAGGCCTTGGCTTTGCCGTTGGGCATTCACGTCGCTCAGAAGGCGCTGCATGTTGGCGCGCGTGACTTGAAACCCGAAGTTCTGCCACGCGTTCCACGCGGTGGTTTTTTGCTGATTGGCGGTCGCGGTGACGTACACGGTGCCCGGCTTCAAAACGCTGCTGACGAACGGGTTGCGGCCGTCGTTGCCCAGGTATTCGGTCGACAGCCCGTTGGGGTTGAAGAGCGAAACGATGAGCGTGATGGGCTGACGCACGCCGGTCGTGTCGAGTGTGATCAGGTTCACCGCCGCGGTGATGCCCGAGAACGCACTCGGCGCCGACCGCGCAAAGAAGAGCAGGTTGAGGTTGGTGTCGAGCTGCAGGCCGCCGCCGGTGGCCGTGAAGACGGTTCGCTCCTGCGCCTGCGAGAGGCGCTTGCCGACCTGAATGTTGATGCCCGAACCAGGGATGTCGGAGCGAATGTCGGTGGGCAACTTTGATGCGTTGAACGACCACCGCAAACCCGTCGACAGGTTGTTGAGCCCCACGGCCGAGCCCACCATTTTCAACGGGTCGCTTGGGGGCACGTTGGGGTCGCTCACGTCGGCGCGGGCGGTGGCCCAGCGCGCGTTGTCGACGCCGAGGTTCTTCACCGACACCTTCGGCACGTCTTCGGGCGACGCGAGGTAGGCGAAGGTTTGGTCAGGCAGCACGACTTGGTTCTGCGCGTTGGTCGCGCACGCCTGCGGAGTCGTCTGGTACGGCTTGAGCCACGCGCCCCCGCTCGCGATGCACCACCGCGAAATCGCCTTGGTCGTTGAATTGATTGAGAAAATGCCAGGGTCGAACGTGCGAGAGGTCGACGTGAGCGCCGAGCCTTGAATGGTGAAGACGTTCGTCAATGCCGCTTCACTGACCCCCACCGTTTCGTCTTCACTCCCTGGCCCGCACCCCAGAACCGCGTGGAGAGCGACCAGGCCGAGCAGCCAACTCCGCGACATGGAAAGTGAAGGGGCCATGCCAAGTGAATGGCGTGGCCTTGCACTTTGTTCGGGCCAGCGTCGACCAGCCCAATCGGCACACTTTCAGCGCCGTCGTCGGCCGAAGCGCACCAGAGCCAGCAGCCCCAACAACAACGGGGCGGCCCCCGCGGCGTCACAATTGCAGCCTCCGCGAACGGGCTCGTCGGGCCCCCCCGAACCCGACCCCCCACCTGAGCCGGTGCCCCCGCCCGAACCGGTGCCCCCGTCAGACCCGGTACCCGAGCCTGCATCGACCGCTGCGCCTTTCGCGGTGAACACGACCGGGGTCGAGCGGGTCGACTTGCCTGAAGCGTCGAACGCAATTGCGACGAGTGAATGCGAGCCCGCGCTGACGTCGAGCGTGGCGGCCCAGGGCGCTTGGGTGAGCTCGCGCACGACCGAGCCATCGAGCTCGAGCTGCACTTTCACCACGCCAATGTCGTCGGTGGCGTCGACCGACACGTTCACCGACAGCGGTGTTTCGGGGCCGGTCGGGGTGACAATGCTCACCACCGGAGGCGATTGGTCAGTGGGCAACGCACCGACGATGACCGAGACGCCGTCGCTGGTGGTGGTGTTGCCGGCGGCGTCGCTCGCTTTGGCGGTCAACACGTGGGGGCCGTTGGCAACGGTGGCGAAGTCGACCGACACGGTGAACGGCGCCGACGTCGACTCGCCCACCTTCGTCGCGTCGACGAAATATTCGACCTTGGTGACGCCGACGTTGTCGGTCGCGGTGACCTTCAAGTCGGTCGCGGTGGTGAGCCGAGTACCCGCCACCGGTTCGGTGATGGCGACCGTCGGCGCTTGAATGTCGGGGGCCGCGTTGACCAGCACGCTCGCGGTACCGCTCACCATGGTCGTACCACTTCCTCCCGGGCCGCCTTCGACGCCGCCGGTGCCCGAGAAGGTGGCGCTCGCGGTGACGGTGAAGGGGCCTCCGACCACGGCCCCGGCGGTGAACAAGCCGGTCGCGTCGATGACGCCGCCGTCGTTGACCGCGTACTGCATGGTCGGCTGTGGCACGAAGGCGAGCGCGAACTGATCGTTCACCGTCGCGTGGTAGAGCTGAGAATCACCGACGTGTACCGTGCTGACCGCCGGCTGCACGTCGACGCTCGTCGGGGTCTGTACGACGCTCACGTGTACTGAACTCGTGGCCGAATGCGTGTCGGCGTCGGTCACGGTGACGACGAAGTCGTATTCGCCCGCCGCCGAGAAGGTGGCCGTGGTGGCTTTCGCCGCGTTGTTCGCGTTCACCGAGAACGTCACCGGGGCCGGAGCGCTGGGCACGGCCCACGTGTACGTGAGCGCGGGTTCTCCCATGTCGTCGGTCGCGCTGACCGCCAGGGCGACGGTCTTCGCGGTCACCGGTTGCGGGTTCGCCGAAGCCGGCGCGGTAATGGTGGGAGACCCCAGCGGCACCACCGTAATCGTCGCCGTCGCCGACTTGCCGCCCTCGGTGGTGGTGAGCGTGTAGGGGCCGCCGGGTGTCGCCGCGGCGGTGAACGCGCCGGCCGCCGTCACCGTGCCCGCGTCGGGCGACGACAGCACGTACGTGGGCGCCGCGACGTACATCGTGTTGCTGAATTGGTCTTTGAGCGTACCGGTGAACGTTTGCTTGCTGACCCGCACGCTCGCCAGCGCCAGCACCACCGTCGGCTTGGGTCGGCACGGCGTTCATCGTCACCGTCACCGACGAGCGCACCTTGAGCCCGCCCGCGTCTTGAATGGTGCATTCGAAGGTGTACGTGCCGCCGCCGCGAAGGTGACGACGCTCGTCTTGGCCGCGTTCGTGCCGTTCGCTCCCAGCGTCGCGGGGTAACCGCCTTGCTGCAACCAGGTGTAGGTGAGGCCCGCCTCGCCATTGTCGTCGGCCCCGAGCACCGACAGGGTGGCGGTCTTGCCCGTAGTGACCGGGTTGGGGGTGGCCGCCGCCGCGGTGGCGACCGTGGGAGGCGCGTTCACCACCGTCGTCGTGAAATCGACTCCGGCGACGTCGGCCGAAGTGATGGTGACGTCTTTGCTGACGGGTATGAACGTCTGGCCGCTGCGAGTGGGCGTCAGGGTGTAGGTGCCCGCGTCGAGCCCGACGAGCACGTACTGGCCCAGTTCGTCGGTCTGGCTCGAATGCGTGCCGTCGCTCACGGTGACGCCGGGCAACGGGGTGCCTCCGGTGGTCACCTGGCCCGACACCCGGTACGTCGTGCCAGTGGCCACGTCGAAGGTGAGCCCGGTGCGGGCCGCTCCCGCCACCAGAATCGGGTTCGTGAAGTTCGACGGCGTCAACGTCACGCCGGGGCTCGTGGCGGTCAGGTTCCACGAGCCGTTGGGCACGCCGTTCAAGCTGCACGACCACGTCGTGCCGCTCTGCCGCAGGCAGGTCGACGAGCGCAGCCCGTCAGACAACACGGGCGCGGTCGGCACCAGGGCCGTCGGCACGCTCGCGGCCACGTATTGACCGGTCGCGTAGAAACTCGCGGTGACGTTGGCACCGTTGACTTCGACGGTGGGGTTCGTGCCGCTGAAACTGAAGACCCAACCCGGCTTGGTGGCCGACAGCGTGTAGCGGCCGTTGGGTTCGGGGCTGAGCGAGTACGTGCCGGCGTCGTTCGTGGTGGTCGACCGCGTGCCGTCGCTCACCGTCACTCCGGCCACGCCCACGCCCACCGCCGACACGTTGCCGCCAATGGTGTACCCCGGCTTGACCGTCGCCACGAAGTCGAGGCCCGTCATCGAACCTGCGACCGTCAGCGGGTTCGTGAACCCAGTCGTGAACGTGTCGTCGTACTTGGTCGCGCCGAGCGTGAAGCTGCCCGCCGGCACGTTCGTCAATTTCCACGTGCCGTTGCTCAAGGTGAATGTCGCCCGCGTGCCGTCGTTGATGCGCACGCCTTCGACCCCGAGCCCCGACGCCGAATCGGTCACCGTGCCCTCGAGCGTGAAGTTCGCCGGCGTGCCCGCGGTGACCGAGACGCCGACGGTGACGACCTGGCCCTTCATGTCGCTGACCGTGCAGCGAACGTGAAAGACCCGGTCGCCCGACAAGGTCTTCATGACGCTCGCGGTGTTGGGGCCGAAGGTGCCGTCGTCGAAGTCCCACGCGTAGGCCAAGACGTCGCCGTCGGGGTCGCTCGCGGTGACGTTGAAGGTCACCGACGTGCCATTCGCGACGGCCGTGCTGCTCGCGTTGATGCTTGCGGTCGGAGGGCGATTGCCGGGAAACGTGCCGACGTTCACGACAATGTCGAGCGACTCGGGCGTCGTGCCACCCTTGCCCACCGGAGTGAAGTGCAACCCCGCCAACGTGTCTGAAAAAGTGCGCCCGATGACCAGCGCCGACTTGCTGCGGTCTCCGTCGCTGGGCGTCATGTCGAGCAAGTGGCTGCCGTTCGACCCCGAATACGGGTAGCCGAAGTGCACCACCGCTCCATTCATGGCGGTGGGGTTCGAGGTGAAGGCTTGGCGAAATTCGAGCCAGTAGTCGCGGGTCTGCGGGTCGAACGGTCGAGGCACTTTGAGCCCGTGCGCGCCCGACGAAATGGCGGTTTCGAGCGCGTACACCCGGTAGGTGCCGCTCGCGGTCACCACTTGCACTTCGCTCGACGGCACCCAGTCGAACAGGCGCTTGAACCACACGTTGAAGTGGGTGCTTGAATTGCCGCCGCTGCTCATCATGTCGTGCGGGTCGCCGTATTCGACGTTCGTACCCGCGCCGATGATGCTGGGCCCCGCGTTCCAAAAGTTGGCGTGGTAGACGCCGTAGTTGTGGCCGAGCTCGTGCCCGACGACGCGCAGCGAATAGTCGCCGTTGACCCACACGCCCTTTGCTCCGACGTAACCGCGGCCGGCCCAGCCTCCAAAGATGCCGGCGCTCCCGATGATGTTGTGGGTGTAGTCGGCGTTCTCGTAGCCGGCGTCACGCGCGATGTTGATCGCGTCGTTCATGAGGGTGATGTAGCCCGGGTCGGTGACGTAGGCGGTCGACGGGCTCGGCATGCGAAAAGTGGGCGTCACCGTCGCCGTCATCGACGTTTGGCCGTACGACGCGGCGACGTAGAAGTTGTTGGTGGTGGTGTCGATGAGGCTCTGGGCCGAACCCAGCGCGACCGGGTCGCCCGGCTTGTCAGAAAAGTCGACCCGCACGAACAACACCGTCTTGGGCCCGAAGGTCCACGCCGAATCGGCGACGCCGTCGAGCGTCTCTTTTTCGACGAGCTGGTATTCGTACGCGTTCGCGTGTTCGACCACGCAGAAGCCGACGCCTTGGTCACCGGCGTGGTACAAAAGCCCGCTGTCGACGGCTTTGCGCGACGTGGGGCAGGTTGACGGGTACTCGGTGGGCAGGTTGAGCTTTTCTGAAGGCCACAGCCGCCGCAGCGGAGACTCGGTGAGGCCAATCACCCCGTCGAGCTCGGCGCCGTGCAGTTTGAGGCCCGCGTGCGTCTTCTGCCCGAGCCGCCGGCCCGACACACCCGCCTGCAGGTAATTGGTGTCGGCGTCGTTGAAGGTGACGTAGCGCTCGACCGAGGCGCCAACGGTGGCGTCGCTGTGTCTTCTCCCGTCGTGGTGCGATGACGTGCAAGGTGCCAATGCCGTCGTGCCAGCGTTCGACCCGCTCGCGCACGATGCCCGGCAGCGCGGCGCGTTGAGGTGGCGTCAGGGCCAGGGGCAGGGCCAACTCGGGGGCCTGCAGCAGCAGCTGGCGCATCAACCCGCGACGCGCGTCGGCCAAGGTGATGCCCTGCTCGAGCAACGCCGAGCGGTGGGCGTCGTCGGCGGCTTGGTAGCTCAGAAACCACTGTTGAAACGCGGCGTTGGCCGAACCCAGCGCCAGCAGCGTGGGGTGGGGGTCGGCGCCGAGGGCGTCGCGGCGCAGCGGGGGCGGCTTCGCCAGGGTGACCGCGCGGTCGGCGGCGGGGGCCGAGGGTTGATCAGCACAGGCGCCCAAGAATACGACCACGACGCACGGCATCACGAGCGATGAGCGCATGCGGCGCACTCAGCAAGGCGCACGCCAGCACACACGCTTGGGTTTCGCGAAGAGGCCCCTCGACCGGCGGCCTCACTGACTCACGTCGAGCTGGCAAACAGTGCAGGGCCACTACTTGTTGCGGGGTGCGCAGCCCCCACTTTTTTTGGGCCCGGCCGCTTACTGCAGCTTCTTGCAGGTGTTGGTGTCGTTCTTCTTTTGCTCGTCGGCCGCGCCGAGCTCTTTGGCGGTGACCGCGAGGCGCTCGCCCAACGCCGAATCGACCGCTTCCCACGCGGCGTCTTTCGCCTTGAGCGTGGCGACGAGCTTCTGGGTGCGCTCGTAGGTCTGCTTGAGGGCGTCGAGCGACCCGCGCCAGCCGTCGTCGCGGGTCAAAATGCCTGCGCACTTCTCGCGCAGCTCTTTCATGAGCGCCGAGCTCGGCTTGGCCTTGTACTTTTTCACGCTGTTTTCGAAGTCGTTCGAGGCGGTCTGGCGCGCTCCGAAACCAAAGGCGACGTCGACTTCTTTGCCTTGGCGAATGGCGTCGAGCTGCAAGAATTGAAGGTTGGGTATCGCCTCGGCGTTTTCTTGCTGGGCGTTGCTGTTGAGCAACAAGAACCGGTACGTCAACGTCACTTCACGCTCGGCCTT
>JBGAIY010000241.1:0-12705 GCA_044225205.1 Myxococcaceae bacterium
AGCCACCGCTCGAAATGCCGGCCGCGTAGAGGCGATTCACGTCGATTCGCCCGTACGTGCCCGCGGCGATGCGGTCGAACAGCGCCAGCATGAACGTGTGGTCGGGCGCGCTTTCCCAGTTGCCGGCGAAGGGAGGAATGTTGGTGTCCCACGCGGTGGTGCCGGCGACTCGGGTCGCCGGAGTGATGACCACGAACCCCGCGTCGACCAAGGTGCGCAAGGTGTTCGCTTGAAAGTACTGGCCCAGGGGTTGGCCGACCTGGCCCGACCACATGCCCGCGGCCGAAAAGAGCGAGCCCTGAAACACGATGGCGGCGGGCCACCCCGCGGCCGGGGGCTCTCCCTCGGGGAGGCGCCAGAAGACGTCGCGGGTGAACAAACCCAGTTGCAGCATCTCGGCGTGGCGTGGGCAGTCGACTTCGGTGGGCGTGACCCGGCAGGGGCCGCCGCCATCGGCGCAAGAGGCCGCCAGCACCGCCACCGCCGCCCAGAGCTGGCCTCGTTGCCCCACGGCCGGTGGTATACCCCGCTTCGGTCGCGTTGATCTGCGCCGTGCTTGAAGCACCGGTGCCGGTTGCGGTCGAAACGCGTTGTTTTTCTTCGCGAAATTGACCGACTCCACCCAGAGCAGATCGATTCGTGGCGGCGTGCGTTTGACGCGCATGCTCACACTCCAAGTGGCCAGCCCCTGTCACGAGCGTTGGGAGTCGATGTCGGGCGACGAGCGCGCCCGCCACTGCGCGAAGTGTCAATTGAAGGTCTTCAACGTGTCGGCGTTGACCGAAACCGAAGTGCACGAACTGGTGGCGAAAGCGAATGGCGGCCGGGTCTGTGTGCGGTTCTACCAACGGCGTGACGGCACGGTGCTGACGAAAGACTGCCCGGTCGGTCGCCAGACGTTGCGGCGCCGCTTGCTGGCGGGGTTCACCGCGGCGGTCGCGGTGGGGCTGGCGACGCTCTCGTCGCTGTCGTCGGCCGCGACGCCGGCTTCGTGCCCGAGCGGCCGTTCGTCGACCGCGGCGCAGCTCGAAGACTGGCTCCGCGAGGTACCGCTTGTGGGGCAGTTGGTCGAATGGGTCAACCCTCGGCCCACCTTCGAAATGGGCAAAATCGCGCCGTCGACTCCCCCGCCGGTGCCGCCCGGAGCGACCAAATGACCGCCCGTCACTTGCTTGAAATCAGAAACGACATCGTCAGCCCGTTCTTCTTGATCTCGACTGACAGCTCGGTTCGACCCGGGTGCAATGGCACCGTCCACGTCGGTATGACGCGCTTTCGTTCGCCTTTGCCGAACTCATGCAGCACGGGCGGCCCCAGCTTCTGCTCGACGGCCTTGGCGTCGGCCTCCCACGTCAAGCCGAAGGGCAGAGGGGCGTAGTTTTTCGTGAACGAAATTTGGGCCACGTACAGCATGACCAAGTACGGCGACACCGGCACGACGGGGAAGCGCTCGTGATCGCTGTGGGTGAGCCACAGCGTGACATCTTTGCACCGCACCTCTTCTGCCAAGGCCCGCTTGGAGTGCACTCGGGGCAGCGACGAGTGGCCGTGACGAGCCGCCCACTCGGCGAGCACCGGGTCATCGCTCCGCCGGCCGATGAGGTTCGCCAGTTCTTTGAAGTCGACCGGAAACTCGGCCGCGCTGGCCGGCAGGGGCCCCACGTCGAAGAGCGTCGAAGGCAACACGACGGGCGTGGCTTGACCGTCGAGCCAGGCTTCGAAGTCGAAGTCGGGCGCCACCGGCACCGTGAGGTTTTGCGCGCGCACCCAGTCTCGCAGCGCGCCGCGACCCGAGCTGGCTTCGGCGTCGTCGAGTTCGTTGATGCCGGTCGCTTCGTGCGCCAGCCGGTGCAGAAATTGTTCGAGGCTGGTGGCGACCGTGCGCGCCTCTCCGGAACCCAGCAACACGACCGCCGGCGGCGCGGCGCCCAGGCCCGTCTCGAGCAGCGCGAGCAGCGAACCGTCGGGCAAGTTGAGAAACGAAAAGCCCGCGGCTTGCAGCCGAGCAGCCGCGCGGTCGTGCCAGCCCGCCGGTATCTGCTCGGCCACCAGGGCGTCGAACCAGCCGACCGAGCCGTGCTGCTGGCCCGAGAGCCATTGCCCGAACGCGGTCAACAACGGCGGTACCGCGTGGCCTGAGGGCGGCGAACGGAGGTCGACGTGGTAGGGCGCCATGGCGGCACAGTCTGCCCGAATTCGGCTTTCACCGCGCGCCGGCCGACTGTGGCGAACGAGCAGGGCAGAGCGCGCCTGAAATGTGCAAGGGTGGCGGCGTGTCGCTGCGCCCCGCCGAACTGACTGCCGTGGCCGCCGAGCTCAACCGCGAGCTGTCGGGCGGGGTGATTCAAAAGGTCTACGCCCCGACCACCACGCGGGTGTACGCCGAGCTGCGCGTGCCCGGCCGCTCGGTCACGCTGCTGTGGTGCAGCGAGAACGGCGTGGCGCGGGTCAGCGCCGTCGAGGCGCGGCCGCCCAACCCCGCCACCCCGCCCACCTGGCAGAGCGTGCTGCGGCGCGAGTTGACCGGGGCGAAGGTGCTCGACGTCGAAGCGGTGCCTCAAAGCCGCTGCCTCGTCTTTCACTTGGGCAAAGGCGAACGAACGCTGACCTGGCTGCTCGAGGCGTCGGGCACTCCCGGGTTGGCGTTGCTGACCCGCGACGGCACCATCGTGACCTTGTCGAACCCCTTTCGGCCCGCTTTTCGAGTGGGCGCCACGTGGGCCCCGCCGCCCACCGGGAGTTCAGGGCCGGTGAGCGACTCGGTCGAACCGCCGTCGCGGCTGGCCAGCGACCACGTGTTCTTGCGGCTGGCCCACGGGGCCGAGGCGCTGTTCGCCCAAGTCGAACAGGTAACGTGGCGAAAAGCCCAGACGTCACCGCTCGAAGGGCGCCTCAAGAAAATCTAGCGCACCCGGCAAAAATAAAAGGCCGACGCCGCCCGGCTCGAAGGCGCCCGTGATTATCAGCGCGAGGGTACGTTGCTCGCCCAGAATTCGCACCGCGTCGTGCGCGGGCAGAAGAGCGTCACCCTCACCGACTATTTGCCCGACGGGCAGGTGGTCGAGCGGGTGATTGCCCTCGACCCGAAGCGGTCGCTCAAAGAAGAAGTCGAGCACCGTTTTCACCAGTACCGCCGCCTCGAACGCGGTGCCGCGCTCGCCGCCGAGCGGTTGGCCGAGCTCGACGCCGAAGAAGCCGCCGTGCGGGCCGAACTCGAGCGCGTTCGCGCGGTGTCGGCCGACGACGTCAATTCGCAACTCGCGGCCAACGTCACCCACGCGAGCTCGACCGCGGCGGCCGTGCGCAAGGCGAAAGCGGCGCGCGAGGGGCGGCCGTACCGCGAATACCTCGGCCACGCCGGTCGTCGCATTTGGGTGGGCCGCGGGTCGAAACACAACGACGCGCTCACGTTTCAAGTGGCCAAGCCGTTTCACCTTTGGCTGCACGCGTTGGGCGTGCCCGGGGCGCACGTGGTCGTGCCGCTCGAGCGCAATGAGACCATCTCGGCCGAATTGCTCATCGACGCGGCGCACCTCGCCCTGCACCATTCTGACTTCAAGGGCGAGCCCCGAGGCGAAGTGAGCTCGGTGCCGGTGAAATTCGTGCGCAAAGGCGCGGCCCCCGGCGCGGTGACGTACACCCGCGAAAAGAACATCATGGTTCGGGTCGAACCGGAGCGGCTCAAGCGGCTGCTCGCCAACGAAGTCGAGTGATTCAGCGAATCGACGACGTGGGAAAGTTCGAAAGAAATGCGCTCAGCGCGTACGAGGCTTTGAGCACTTCGGGCACTTCGAACGAGTCGAACAGGGGCTGGCCCGCTCAGCCGCACGCCGGGGGCCCAGCACGGTTCGGGTCTCGAGCCCGGTCGCCGTCGCGGCGGGCCGATTGTTGCCCAGCTGTTTACCGCAAGGCGGGCGCTTGGGCGTTCTCGGTCGCGAGCTGCAGCACCTGGGGCAGGGCCCGCCAATAGTCGCCGTGGTTCAAGCGGGTTTCGAGGTTGACGACCGACGCTCGGCGGTTCGCGGCCGTCGGCGCATACAGCGACGTCGCGCCTGCTTGGGTGCCGAAGCGCTCCGGCCCGAGGCCAATTTTGTCGTCAACCCGCGAGAACACGTTCACCAGCGAAGCACGCCCGAGGTGCTCGAGCATGCGGCGGCTCGCGCGGTGCGGAGTGAAGCCACCCAGCAACACCACTTGGTCGAGCTTCGGCGAGAGCGGCGCGCGCTCCAGCGCTGAAGTCACCAGGTGGGCTCCCGCTGAATACGCGGCGATTCGCACGGGTCGTTGCGCCCCTTCGAGCTTCAAGAGCGTCGCCACCGCTTGGGCCAGCTCACCCGCCGACTCCGCGGCCAGCGCTTTGAGGTTCGCGGCGCAGTCGAACCCGCGCTCTTGGGCTCCGGCCCGAAACCCTTTGCCCGTCAACAGGCCGCGCACCCCGCCTTTGATGGCCTCGGCTCTGACGTCGAGCACCGGCCACCGCAGCAAATAGGTGGGCCCCGCCAGGTTGTGCTTGTCGAGCTCGGCCGCCAAAGTGAGCGCCGAGCGCTCGCTGGTCACGCCACCGCCGTGAATCAAAATCGTCAACGGCCCGGTGTCGCGCTCGGGGCCCTGGAGGCGCGTCGCGGTGAAGTGCTCTGAGACCGGCAGCCAGGCACCGTCGTGAATTTTGCCCAGCAGTCGACCATCGCCCCAGGAGCGCTTGAGCGAGAGGTCGGTCACCACGGTGCGAATGGTCGGGGGCGGCGTCAGCCGTGCGGGCAACCCTGGCAGCTTGCGCAGCGCAGCGGCGACGATCATGTCTCGTTATCGGCTCGAGGCGGGGCCGGGTTGTGATGAGTTTGCGTGTACAACCAGTTGAAACAACAAGGCTTTCGAACGTCAGCAGCCGGCGCGCGAGGGCCCCGCGCGACAGACGCCGGGCCCCCATCGGCTTTTTAGAGGTTGGGGTTGCACTTGTCGCCGCCACCGACGACTTGGCGAACGAAGCTGGGGTTCAGCTGCGGCAATGTGGCGAGCTTCGACGGGTCTTGCGTGGTCTTGGTTTTCACCTGTTGGCTCCTTTCTTTTTTCGGCCGGCGTGAATGCCCTCAGCGCTTTGGGGCGTTCACCCCAAGTTCGAAGACCTCGGCCCAGCGGGGCTGTATAAACGGGGGCGATGGCGTCATCGACGGCCCCGGCCAAGCAACTGATCACCGCTGAAGTCGTGGCGGCGGCGTTCGCCCGCGGCGCGCGTCAGCTGTCGGCGCCTCCCGCGAGCACCGTGGTGACGCCCAGCGCGTGGAGCAAGGCGCAAGAGCTCGGTGTGCGCATCGACCGGCAGCGACCGGGCCACGGTGAAAGCGGTGGTTGTGAGCGGCTGGTCGACCCGTCGGGGGTCGTGGTGGTCAAAGGTCAGAGCGTGACCCTCGGTCGCTTCGCCGCGGCGGGGCCCGACCGCAACGTCGCGCTGCTCGACGTGGTGACCCGACAACAGGGTTCGCCCATGACGGCCGGGTTCATGAGTTTCGGGCGTGCCGACGCGTTTCCTTGGCGGCTCGACTACGACGAAATCGACTACGTGCTCGAAGGCGTGCTGCACATCACCATCGGCGGCAGGGTGCTCGAAGGCCACCCCGGCGACGTGCTCTACGTGCCCAAAGGCAGCGAGTTGATCTTCGGCACTCCGAACCGAACGCGCGTCTTCTACGTGACGTACCCGGCGGAGTGGGCGCAAGCGTCGGCGGCGGTCGCGCCTCGGTGAGTCAGCGGTTGAAGGGCCATTCTTGTACCCAGTGAAAGCCGCGGGTCATCAGCAGCCCAGGCTTGGCGCGTTTCATCGTGAAGGCGAGGGGTTCTTCGCCGAGCGAGCCGTGAATCGTGAACTCGCCTTCGGCGGTCTGCTCGTAGCTGAGCGTCTGGGGTGTGCCGTCTTTGATGCTGGCGAGCTGGAGAGAATGCGCGGCCTCGTCGACCTTGATGCGCCACCACACCCGCTCCCCGTCGGCGTTGCGAACCTGCGCCGTGCCCCAGCGGTTCACCGTCACTTGGTGCCAGCGGGGGCCCGCGGTTTGCTCGGTCACCCAGTAGACCCCGACCCACGCTTCGGGGGGCCCACTCGTGTCGGGCGGCTCTCCTGGGCTTTGGGCGAGCGACCACGCTGAAATCGCCATCGCCGCCGAGAAGCCGCCGATGCGCGCGAGCCGCCCCCGCCCATGCACCCAATACGCTGGCTCGAGCGCGTCGGTCGGCTCAGCCACCCGGTGCCAGAACAGCAAGGTGAACAGCGGCTTGAACGCCGGCCACGCCAACCCCACGGCCAACAACCACAAAATCGTCGAATACTGTTTCACCGGCACGTCGAAACAGAGTTCAACAACACCGCCTGCGCCATCACGCCGCACAGCAGGGCCACAGGGTGGTGGTTCGGCAGGTGAGCAACGGCGAGCCCCGGCGAATTCGAGCCCACCCGCGATGCGCTCATACGCGGGCAGGGCGCTCCATGAACTTCCACACCAGGCCCATAGGACTCGATTCTGAAAACGGCGACGTGAGCGTGTCGTCGATGAAGCGGCATTTGACTCGGCGTCGACTAGCCCACCCGTAGCCCACCATGGCGGTCGCCAACACCACGCGTGCGTACCCCCGCCACACGTCGCGAACGACGTCGTCGTTGGTTCTTCGCGCGTCGAAGGCCCACGCGGTCGTGAGCACGGACCGAGAACAGCACCACGCCTGGCAGCCGCAACCACTCGAACAACGTGTCGCCGCTGCCCGTCAGTTGGGCCGGGCCCACCTCGAGGCCCAGCACCCGGCCCACGGCTCCAATCGGCCACGACCACGCCTTCACTTGCAGGGCGGTCAGCGCGTCGCCCAGCGGTATGCTGTCAACGGGAGTCGGTGCGGCGTAAAGCACCAGCGCCACCAACCCCCCACGCGGCGGCCAAATCGTTGAAAAATGTCCAGGTCATTGGGCAGTCTGGTCAGACAACGGGTGGCTTGAGCGGTTTCAACAACGGTGTACCGCGAGTTGGCTGCCGTGTGACCACTCGAGTGGTCACACGGCCTCGCACGGGGCTTGCCAGGGGTTTGCGCCCGCGCGCGAATTCGCTCAACGTCGTGGCCATGCGTGTGTTTTTCGCGTGCGTGGTCTTGGTGTTGTCGTCGTGCTTGGGCGTCGTGAGCGACGTGCTGCCTCGGCCCGACAGCGGGTCGCCCCAAACCGACGGCGGTTTCACCTTTGACGCGGGGCTCGACGGCTCGGTCGCCGTTGCCGACGCCGGAGACGCCGACGCGGGGGGCTTCGACGCCGGGAGCGCGGGAGACGCCGCCGTGCCCGACGCGGGCGTGGCCGACGCGGGCGTGCCCGCGGTCGACGCCGGGCCCTATGGGTACGATTCTCGCTGGCGCTGGGCGTTCGACCCCGTCTCGGGCGAGTTGTGGTTGGCCGACGTCGGGCAAAATGCTTACGAAGAAGTCGACCGCATCGAAAAGGGCGGCAACTACGGGTGGAACACGAAAGAGGGCTTTCACTGCTATTCGCCGTCGTCGGGGTGCAGCTCGGCCGGCCTCATCGACCCGCTCGTCGAATACGCGCACGACAGCAACGGAGGCAACGTCGTCACCGGCGGGTTCGTCTACCGCGGCACGCTGGTACCCACGCTCGTCGGCAAGTTCATTTACGGCGACGAAGGCAACGGTCGAATTTGGGCGGTGACCACCGACTCGGCCGGCAAGTACCAGGGCGCGTTGTTGGTCGACAGCGGGTACCTCATCGGCAGTTTCGCCCAGACGTTCGACGGCGAAGTGTACGCGCTCGACATTGCCACCGGCGTCATCGCTCAACTCACCCCGTCGGGCGCGCTGCCCCCCGACACGTTTCCACAACTTTTGTCAGAGACCGGTTGCTTCGACGCGAGTGACCCGAAAAAGCCGGTGGCGGGGCTCATACCCTATGACCTCAACGCGACGCTCTGGTCTGACGGCGCCACCAAGGAGCGCTATTTCGCGGTGCCCGACGGTCAAAAAATTCACGTCAACGCCGACGGCGACTTCGTTTTTCCCAATGGCACGGTGATGGTGAAGACCTTCTTGCTCGACGGCAAGCGCGTCGAGACCCGGCTGCTCATGCGCCACAGCGACGGCACCTGGGCCGGCTACAGCTACGAGTGGAACGACACCGAGACCGAAGCGACGTTGCTGCCCGGGGCCAAGTCGAAGTCGGTCGGCACCCACACGTGGAACTACCCCAGCCGCGCGCAATGCCTCACCTGCCACACCGACGTCGCCGGTCGCACCTTGGGCCCCGAAATTGGTCAATTCAACCGCACGTACACGTACCCGACCGGCCGCGCGCGCAACGAGCTCGAGACCCTGGCGGGCCTGGGGTACTTCGACGCCGCGTTGCCCGGCGCGGTGAACACGCTGCAGCGACTCGAGGCGCCGTTCGGCAGCGGGTCGCTCGAACTCCGGGCCCGCGCGTACCTGCACGCGAATTGTTCGGGCTGCCACCGCAACGGCGCCGGCCAGGGCCCGGCCGACTTTCGCTATTCATTGGCGACCCACGACATCGGCGTGTGCAACGCGAACCCGACCGCGGGCGATTTGGGCGTGACGGGCGCGAAGTTGCTCACGCCGGGCATGCCGTCGATGTCGATCATGTCGCTGCGCATGCACGCGCTCGACTCGTCGCGCATGCCACGGCTCGGCAGCATCGTCGTCGACCCACAAGGCACCGCGCTCGTCGACCAGTGGGTCAGCTCGCTTACGACCTGCCCGTAACCCGAAGTTCAGTTGAGCGGCTCTGCGCTTCGCTGCCGAGACCTCGATGAAATGCGCATGTTCGGTCGCGAAACCATCTCCGTTCAACTGAACTTGGCTGGAGAGCGAGCTTCGTTCGCGTTGAGATGGGCGTGCGGCCGTAACCTATGCAGTTCACTTGGGCTTTCAAGCACGGCGCAGCTCAACGCGACCGAAGCGGGTATACGCCCCGTCAGAGTTCGACCCAGCCGGCGCCGTCGACTTCGAGGCGGGTGGTCAGAAACGGGTCGCCCAGCAAGTCGAGCTTCTCGTGGAGTTCTTGAAGCGCCTTGGCGGCTCCGTTGCCTAAGTCCAACACCACGGTGGCTGACGCGTCGAACTTTCGGCCCAGCGCCTTTAGCTCGTCGCCGAATCGCTGCGTCGCCTCGACGTCGATGCCCTCGATGTGTATTCGAACCACGGTGAGTTTTCGCCGTTTGCTGACGTGAACGGTGGTGGTGCAGAAGTACGGCAGGGAGGGGAAGTTTGCTTGCCCCCAGCTCGCGAACGCCCGCGCGAACTCGGGGCCCAGCGCCCGCTCGAAGCAGACACACATCACGGTATCGACGCTCATGAGAAAGCCGCAAAGCACCTGGGAGGGCCAGCGGCCAAGAACAATGTCGTCTGGCGAACCGCCTCACTGCTCAGCTGAAACCGGAGCCCAGCGCCGAACTCCGCGAATTTCAGTCAGCAACGCCGACGCCGCCGCCATTTCGTCTCTCGAGGTCGACAACGCCAACGCTCGGGTCAGGTGCGGTTCGGCGAAGCGGCCCAAACCCAAGAACCACGCGCGCGCCGTCGCCGCGGTTGCCGGGTCGGCCAACTGCGTGAGCCACGACGAGAGCCGCGCCTCGTCGGCCTTCGTCAAAAGCTCGAGCCGAATCACCATGGTGCGTTTGGTCACCCGCGGTGTTGGCGCGATCACCAGCGGTATGATCGCGTCGGTCTGCGCTTGGTCGAGCAGGTACAGCGCGCGCACCCCCGGAGTGAGAAAATAACTGCGCTCCCACGTGTCGACCATGGCGCGGGCTTCGTCGGTGTACAGCCCGTCGGCGATGAGGTTGCGCATCAGCTCGGCCTTGAGCGCGGCGACGAAGTCGGGCAGCGGCCGCAACTGGGTCGGCACCAGGGCGCTCTTCGAAGTCGCCACGTCGCCCACGCTGACGAACGCACCGCCGCGGGTGGTGACGTTCATGAGCAACACCTTGCCGAGCGGGGCCGGGCCGTCGTTGCCGAAGGTCACTTCGTCTCGCGCGTCGGTCGTCACGCGAATGGGCCAACTGAAGTCGCCCAAGCCTCGGTAGAACAAGAACTTCTCGAACTGCGGGGCCCCGCCTTCGGGCGAGTCGACTTGCAGCGCATTCGAATTTGTCGCTCGCGCGAACTTCCACGGCAGGTCGCCCACGGGCCCAGCCAAGGTCACGTTCGAGTTGGGCCCCAGCACACGAAACGGGCTCCAGTCGAGCAGCCCGCCGCGAAGGGGCTGGTTGAAGTGCGACGCGCACGACGCGGGCATCGCCGCGCTCATGCTCGAAGACAACCACGGGTCGAGCACCTGGCCGCCCTGGTCGTACACCGGAGGCCACATGTATCTCACGTAGGGAAACCATTGAGTCAACAACCCGTTGGGAAACGACACCGACGCGCTGACCTCCGTCTCTTCAGGCGCGTAAAAATACGTCACCGGGGTCTCCATTTTCGCGGTGGGGTTGCTGCTGGGAAACCGCTGCACTTGCGCGACCCGGTCGGCGACGAAGCCCGGCAGGTCTTCTTCTTCGTGGTGCAGCCCCGGCAGTGAGCTGCCGTCGCTGCCCAACACCGACGTGAAGGTGCCCCATTCGTGCACGACGAACCCGTCGCTCGGTTGGTACTGACGCGCCGGGCAGTCGGGGCACGCCTTCAGCGCGCCCTCGAGCGTGACGTTCGGGTGCGCGGTTTCATTGCGGCCGCACGCGGCCAACAACGCCAAGAAAATGAATGAGTTGCGAAGCATGAGTTCCTCCCAAGGGCAGCGTCTGGCACCAGTACGGTCGCCAGCCCCAAGGAGGACAAACTCACGTCTTGGGCGGCACCGGAGGAGGCCGCGGCGGCACCCGCTGTTGCTGCACCAAGTTCGCGAGCAGCAGCTGCACCAGCCCGCCCGATTCGCCGCCCGCGCTCGGGCCCGAGACCATGACGTCGGGAGTGATTTTGAGCCCCGCGCCGGCAATGGCCTTCATCACCTCGACGGCGGTGACGCCCTGGGCGGTCAACGCCTCGACCTGGTCTCGGTACGCCTTGGCCTGGGCCTCGCCTTTCGCCCGAATGATGCCGGCTTCGGCGTCGCCGATTTGCTGGGTCTTCTGCGCTTCGGCGGCGGCCGTGGTGCGAATGCGCGCGGCCTCGCCTTCGGCGCGTTTCTGCGTCTGCTTGGCCTCGTGCTCTGAAATTTCGATGCCGACCTGCGCCTTCATGAGCGGGCCTTGCTGGTCGGCCTGGGCCTTGGTCTTTTCGAATTCGATGCGCCGCTCTTCGGCCTTCTTCTTCGCGTCGAACATCGACTGCTCTTGTTCGGCGAGGTTCTTCTGCTGCGTCGTGTGCATCAACGCTTCGGGCAGGTGAATGTTGGTGATCATCACCGACACCACGTCGACCCGGTACTTGTGGAGGTCGTCGCGCACGGCCTGTTCGGCCGCCGCCTGCTCTTCGGCGCGGTTCTGTTGGTACGCAATCGCGGGCGACTTCGAGACCTGGGCGCGAAAGATGCCGTCGATTTGCGGGTGAATGACGTTGTTCTCGAGGTCTTCAATCGACCCGAGCTTCTGAATCACGAACGGCGCGTTCTCGGGCAGCACCCGGTACTGGCAGCGCACCTCGACCTGCATCTCGAAACCGTCGTGGCTGATGACCGTGAACGGGTCGAACGGGTCGTCGGCGTCGGGCGACTTCGACCATTCGACCGAACGGGTCGTCGTGGGCACCACGACCACGGTGTACGCGAGCGGGTTGAGGTTGTACTTGCCCGGCCCGAGCACGTTGCGCTGAATGCCGCGGTACCCGTCGGGCACCACGTTGAGCTGCTTGCCGTCTCCCGGGCGCTGGTCGACTTCGGCCGCGAGCGATTCTGAACTTTTGCCGATGTTCGAAATCAACACGCCCACTTCGCCTTGTTTGATGACGGTCAACGGCCGGAGGTTGACCGAGAACAAGAACGGGTTGACGTAGTAGCGGCCTGGCCGCAGCACGGCCTCTTGCGGCCCGCGCAGACCTCCGTTGTCGAGAAACGCCTGCGCGTCTTGGTAGCTGTTGTGGAGCTTCGTGTCGGGCGTCGCCGCCACGACGTCGTTCTTCGCCATGGCCAGACCGTCTTTCGCGTCGACCAGGCCGATTTGGTCTTCGGCGATGTTCACCGCCTTGGCGATGGCGATGTTGAACATGTCGGTGAAGATGTTGTACGTGCCCGGCCGCAAAAAGTCGGTCTGCGGGCCTTTTTGCCCGGCGTTCTTCAAGAAAATTTCGGCTTTCTGAAAGTTGTCGTGCCCTTCGACCGCGCGGCCGAGCAACTGGCCGTGCTCGAGCGCGAGCCCGTCGGTCGCGGTCACCACGCCGATGCTCCCTTCGGGTATGCGAATCTTCTCGATGCGCTCGACCTTGAAGAGCATGGGGTGAATTTTGTAGGTGCCGTTCGTGAGAAAGCGCAGCTGCTTGCCGCGCACGCCACCCTCGGTGAGAAACGCGACCGGGTTCTGAAAGTTGTCGTGGGCTTGGCCGGCTTTGTCTTCGGCGAACACGCGGCCCGACGGCATGGCCTCTCCGTCGACCGCGGTGACGACGCCCAACTCGTCGGGAGCGATGCTGACGAAGTCGACCTTGCGAATCACGCTCACGAACGGCCAGGGTATGAAATGGAGCCCGGGGTTGAGGTAGCGCGCTTGCACCCCGACTTCACCC
>JBGAIY010000242.1:0-11975 GCA_044225205.1 Myxococcaceae bacterium
GTCATTGCAGCTCGTACCGTTCGGGCTGCTCGCATCACTCGGGCAGGTAGCCGCGGTGCCGGTGCAAAACTCTTCGACGTCACACGTGCCCGACGGCGCTCGACATGACACCGTCGCCTGCGCGAACTGGCACCCAGCACAGCAGGCCCCTGATTCGCACTGTTCACCCGCTTCGACGATGCCGTTGCCGCACACCGCCGCCGCGGGCGTACACGTCGCCGAAATTTGGGGCACCACGTTCAACACGACGTTGTCGACCGCGACCCCACACGTGCCGGTGGCGCACACGCCACTGGCGTCTTCGGCGTACTCAAAACGCAGCTGAATTGAACGGCCCACCAGGCCCGCCCCAGCAAAACGCATCGACACGTGCACCGGGCCGGCCGAATTGCCCGACCACACCGACATGTCTTGAAAGTACGTCGTGGTGTTGTCTCGCGGTAAGTGCTTGGGAAAATGCAGGCTCGAGCCGGTGCGAATTTCTTCGGCGAAAGCCTCGGCCAGCACTGAACGGAGGGTCGCGCCCGAGGTCTGATCGGTGATGCGCAAGGTCAGGCCGTCGTACGCCAACACGTTCTGAGCGGGTTCGATTTCGAGGTTGTATGAAAGGTCGAAGTCGAGCGTCACCGTCGACTGCCCCGCGGGCGACGGCAGTGTCACCACCGGCGAAAACAGCCGAACGAACGCGTACGACCCCGACTCCGTGTGAAAGGCCGCGTTGTTGCCCGCGGTGAGGGCTTGAGAGACCACCCACGCCGGGTTGGTCGTGATCGAGCCGCCTCGCACTGAAGCCCACACGTTCGTCGGCGGGGTCTGGCTCACGGTGATCGTGGTCGACGTGAAGTCTTCGTTGATGACGTTGCTGGGCGCTCCGGCGGTACCGGTCGCCATTCTGAAGACCAGCTGCGTCGTGCCCTGGGCTGCCGTGACGTCGAGCACGAAGTCGACCGGGGTGCCCGGCACGAAGCTCGGAGCGAGCGTGATCGCGAACGGCACCGCCGGGGTACCCGACGCGAGGGGCGCCAGCGAACCGTAGGTGGCCTGGCCCCGTTGCACCGAAACGCCGCTCGTGCCGGTGCTCAAGGTCGCGGAGATGCCGCTCAGCGTCGCCGCCCCCGTGACCGCGTTGCCTACGTAGTTCGTGAGTGAGACCGACAGCTCGACCGTCTCGCCCGGGTCGGCCTTGCCGTTCGAGCCCGACGCGCAGAACGCCGCGTCGCTGACCGTCACGGCCTGCACCCGCAGCGGCACCGTGGGCGTGCCCGCCGCGGTGCTGTCGAACACCACGTCGGGGGTGATCATTTGTGAACTCGGCTGACCTTCGTCGAAGCGGGGAGCCAAGGCCGTCATGCTGAAGAGTGTCGCCAAGGTGCCATTGAGGGCCACGCCTTGGTTGTAGTCGCCCAAGTTGGGCTGGCTCGTGTCGTTGCCGTAGCCAGCGTGAAATGCCCGGTCAGACAGCGGCGTTGGAGGCGACCACGTCACCCCCTGATCAGTTGACGACGTGTGCATCATTTCGATGACGTCGCCCGAGGCCGACGTCTGGTCGTAATACCCGACTTCGACTCGACCGCTCGTTCGGTCGACCGCGACGAAGGGGTAGAACTGGGCGCGATCGGCGCCGGGGTTGCTGTTCAGCAGTACCGCCGAGCCGACTTGGCACGCCCCCACGAATGAGCGGAGCGCGACGTCGCCTTCGCCCGTGGCGTTGTTTCGTTGGTACACGACGTAGACCCGCCCGGTCGTCGGGTCGACCGCCATCGACGGTGAGGTGTTCACCCGGTCGACACCGACGATCTGGTCTTCATTGGCGTACTCGCTGTCGATGAGCACGGCCGCTTCCCACGAGGCACCTCCGTTCGTCGAACGCGCGCAACCAATGTTTCGCGTGGTGCCCGTCACCCGCCACACGGCATACACGCTCGAATTGGCGTTGCCCGTGCCCGGCAAAACGCGAGGCATCGACCCCTGTACGCCACGGCCGGCCGGCGCGGTCATCAAGGTGGCCGCTGGCGACCACGTCGTGCCCAAGTCGTCGGAGAAGCTCGTGAGAATCGAAACCGAGGTGCCGAAGTTGGTCCACGTGAGGTGAATGCGCCCGGTCACGGGGTTGACGTCGATGAATTCTTTGTCGGCCGCCGCGCCGGTGATGAATGAGGGCGTCACTTGAATCGGCCCGGTCCACGTCGAGCCGTCGGCGTTCGAATAGTGAATCGACAGCCCCTGCAGGTTGTCGCTCGGGCGAACGTAGATCGACGAATAGATGAAGATGTTGCGGGTCGGGTCGAATTTGACGTCGGGGTCGCCGAACACCGAACCCCCGGCCACGGTCGGGAGCGTGCCCGAGCCGCTCGGCCCGACCAAGACCTCGGCCCAGGTCAGACCGTGGTTCAGCGAACGCGCCACGCCCGACAAGCTCGTCGGGGTCACGTTGAAACCGCGCGCGTCGTTGTAGCCGGCGATCATCACCGACCCGTCGGCGTTGGTGGCAATCGACGTCTCGGCTTGAGTACCAATTGCCGTCGGCGAGTGAACCACCGCATCGGCCGAACCCAAGACACTGGGCGAGATGCCCGGCAACGGCGAGATCAAGCCCCCTGCCGATTCGGGGTCGGGCAGCGGGGCGACACCCGCGGCGATCGCGCCCATGGTCGACATTTCGCGATACACGTCGTTCGACTTGGCCGGCGAAATGGTCGTGAGCGCGGCGCGGTGCTCGACCGTCGCCCGAAGGCCGGCCACCGGCGCATCGGTTGAACAAGCAACCGCGAAGACAACAGCACCGACCAGCGCACGCGCTGAAAATTGACGAATCATGGGTACCCTCCGAGGCGCTACGTACTTGGCCCGAGGCGTCGGAGGAACAATTAGATGGGCGTGCGACATCGCCGTTCACTTGGGCTTTCAAGTACGGCGCAGCTCAACGCGGCCGAAGCGGGGCGCGGGAGCTTCGGTGCGTGGAGGCGAGCGCGGCCGGAACGATTGTCATTCACTTGACTTGAAGGTCACGGCTGCTCGGGTTCGGTCGCTCGGCGAGAGCGCTCAAAGACCCGGCGCCCGGCGATGCTCACGATGACGGTCAGCACGAAAAACGCAATGCCCGCTGCCACCCACTTGGGCATCGGCGCGCGCTCGACGGGCAATTCGGCCCGCGCCTGCTTCAGGTGGGTCGACCGAAACGCCACCTCGAGCACATGCGGCCCGCCTTCATTCGGAGTGAACACGGCGGCCCACACGTGCGAAGCATTGGGCTTCACCGTCACCGATTGTTGGGCCCCTCCGGTCTCGAGCGAGCGGGCGCTCCGCAACGACAACGTGACCGGCCCGTTGAATTCGTCACCCGCTCGCGCATTGACCTTGACGCTGAAAGTAAACGCTTCTCCCTCTCTGAGTGGTCGGGCCGAAATGACCCCCGACAATCGTTCTTCTTCGTCGCCCCAGGCCACGCGGTAGCCATGCTCTTGCAACTCGACGGTGAGCACTTGGGTCGGGTTGGTGCCGTCCATCGCTTGGGCTTTGGGCCAGTCGCCTCCCAGCGCCAACAGCACGACGCATGACCACAGGCCCGTCATGAGGCACGCTTTCGTTCGGCGAACGTCTTTTCGATGAGCGCCTGTGAGCCCGGGTCGACCCGGTCGAGTTCACACAGGTGGCCGAGGTGGGGCGAATCGAGCAGCGCTTTGACCCCCGCGGGCCCCACGTTCCAGTCGAGGCGCAGCTTGCGCAGGTTCTTCAGCTTGGGTGACGCGGCCAGCGCCTTCGCTCCCTCGTCGCCGACGTTGACCGCGGAGAGGTCGAGTTCTCGCAGCGAGGCCCCAGCCTCGGCGATGATGCTCGCCGCTCGTACCGTCAGTGCCTGTGACCACCCCAAGCGCAAGACGTGCAGCCGCTCGAAGTAGGGCGCCCGGGCCAGCACTGCGAGCGCGTCGTCGTCGAGCCCGGCTTGAGCCGCCGCCAGCGTTTCGAGCGAATCGAACCGGGCTCGCTCGAGCACCTTCGCGGCCGCCACGTCGAGGTGGTTGCCTGAGACGTTCAGCGCGCGCAGCCCCACCCAACACGGGTCTTGAAAGATGCCCGCGGCCACCGCCGAGACTTTTTGGTTGCTCACGTCGAGCTCGCGCAGTCGGCCGGTGGTGGGGTGGCCGCGCAACAGCTCGAAGTGGGGGCCCTTCATCGCCGTCAGTTGAACTTTGCGCAGCGGGGTGTTCGAAAACATCGCGCTCGCGCCTTCGAGGTAGGTCGCCCCGTCGCACACCGCGCTGTCGATGAAGCCTCGCAGCCACGACCAGGTTCGCACGTACGGGCGAATTGGGGCCACCCAGGCTTTCTGGTGGTTCTTGAGCAACGCCTTTTCACGCTTGGTGAGCACCGCCGGGTCTTGGTCAGAGTAGGGCTTCGCCGTTTCCCACGTACGGCCGCGCGCGCCATGCAAGCGGCGGCCAAGCGCACATTGCACGTGAATGAATTCGCCGCGTGGGTCGCCGCGCTCACTGAGCCAGTCGGCGTAGACCAGGCGGGGCGTGTCGTCGCCGTCTTCGGCGCCGAGCACCGCTTCGAGGAGTTGGCGCCCTTCGTCACTCATTCGGCCTCGGTGAGTAAACTCTCAGGAACATTGTGGTTTTCTTGCTGGGTTTCTAGAGTCTCACCCCGCCACCGACCGTGACCCAACCTCAGAGCTTCGGCAAATACACGCTCGAAAAGAAGCTGGCCACGGGCGGCATGGCCGAGGTGTGGCTTGCCCGGCAGACCGGCATCGAAGGTTTCAACCGGCATGTGGTGATCAAGCGCATTCTGCCGCACCTGGCCGAAGACCCCGATTTCGTTCAAATGTTTTTGAACGAAGCCAAAATCGCCTCGCGCTTCAACCACCCGAACATCGGGCAGATCTACGACCTCGGTGAAACGGGCGGCACCTACTTCATCAGCATGGAGTTCATTCACGGCGAAGACCTGGGGCGCATCATGCGCCGCGCGTATTCGACCGGGCAGTGGCTCGCGCGCGCCATTTCGATACGCATCATCGCCGATGCTTGCGCGGGCCTGCACTACGCACACACCCGCAGCGACGAACAGGGGCGACCGCTCAAGGTCGTGCACCGCGACATTTCTCCGCAAAACATCTTGGTCAGCTTCGACGGCTCGGTGAAGTTGGTCGATTTCGGCATCGCCAAGGCGGCCAACCAGGTCTCGAACACGCAGTCGGGCGCCCTCAAAGGCAAGTTCGCCTACATGTCTCCCGAGCAGGCGGCCGGCAAGCCGCTCGACGGCCGGTCAGACCTCTTCGCGCTGGGGCTCGTGCTGTACGAATTGCTGACCGGCGTTCGCGCCCTCAAACGAGACAGCGAGCTCGCGACGCTCCAAGCCGCGATGGAGTGCCAAATTGAAGCGCCGTCGGTGGTCGCCGAGGTGCCGGCTGAGCTCGACGACGTCGTCATGCGGGCCTTGGCGCGTTCTCCCGACGACCGGTACCGCGACGCCCGGCAAATGCAAATGGCGCTCGAGCAGCTGCTCGTCGCCGAGGGCACCGTCGCGACGAGCGTGCAGGTCTCCGAACTCATGGAGCACCTCTTCGCCGACCGGCTCGCCGAAGAAGCCAAGAGCGGCGCGCCCGCTCCGGCGACCGCTTCGTCGGTCAGCAACGTGATGGCCCAGGGAGACGTGGCCGAGGCCCTTCGGCGCGCCGCCGAGACCGAAGGCGAATTGCCCACGAAAGGCACCGACGGCCAGAGCAGGCGAGCCCCGGGCCCCAACGAAACGTTGGGAGACGAAGACGACGGCGACGACGTACCGCCTCCCCCGATCACCGGGCCCCTCACCGTGGCCGCCCGAACGCCCGCGCGGCCGGCACCACGCCCCGAACCCGCTCCGCGCCATACGGTCGAATACCGGCCGCCCCGCAGTGCGTCTCGCAGCGCCCCTGCGCCGCAGTCGACCAGTGAAGACTTGCCTCGCGACCTCGCCGACGATGAAGGCGTGCGTGACCCAGACCTCGGCTCGCCCGACCGAGAGCCGCCCGCGCCCGTCGTCGACCCGTCGCCCCCGAGGCCGCCCCGTCGCTCGACGACCGGCAGTGTGCGGCGCCGCTCGTCGTCGTCGTCGTCGTCGATGCCCGACGCCCCGCCTCCCCGCACCAAGTCTCGCTCGTCGGTCTCGCGCGCGGCGCTGCCTCCCAAGCCGCGCGACTCGTTGGCCGAATACGGCGAAATTGTCGACGTCGACACGCTGCGGCGACGGTCGATCATGCGAACGCTGGCGCTGCTCGTCGTGCTGCTCATGGTCGGCGCCGGCGTCATGGCGCTGCTTTTTCGCGACCGGCTGCCCATGCTGCTGCGCACCCACGGCATGATCGCCGGTGGGGTGCCGGTGTTGCTGAGCGTGACGTCGAGCCCTCCCACGAAGGTGACCGTCGTGCCGTCGGCCGCTTCGGGCAGCAGTGAAGTTCGCGAACTCGGGTTCACCACGCTCGACCGGGTGAGCGGTGCGTACGTCGGCGACACCGTCGTGCTCACGAACGTCGACCGCGGCATTCACTACGAGCGCATCATCGACTCCGGGCGGGCGAACGAGGTCATCACCATCGACAAGACGTTCAAAGAGACCAACTTGCGCGTCAAGACCAAGCCCGCGCTCAAGGGCGCGACGGTGTGGCTCAACAACTTGCAGATCGGCCGGGTCGGCACCGCGATCAAAGTGTTCGAAGGCAAGCAGACCTTCGAAGTGCGCGCCGATGACTTGTTGCACCCCATTGAATTCGAAGTGAACCTCGACCCCGCCAAGCCCCTTCACGACCAGGAGGTCGACGTCAGCGGCGCCGTGACCGGCACGTCGAAGAACCGGTGAGCCGGGGGTGGGCCGCGCTCG
The DNA here is from genome assembly GCA_044225205.1 of Myxococcaceae bacterium. Classification (GTDB taxonomy): domain Bacteria; phylum Myxococcota; class Myxococcia; order Myxococcales; family Myxococcaceae; genus JAEUJT01. The sequence goes on from JBGAIY010000242.1 coordinate 6,862, forward strand.
CGCTGACCGTGTCGGTGGCGGCCTCGGCCCACGACGCCGACGTGATTTACGTGCTGGCCGAAAGTCTGGGCCCCGGCAGCCTGCGCGAACAGGTCTCCCTCACCGCCGGTTCTTTGGCCCAACTCGCCCCCGTCGACTCCGACGGCAACGCGGAGCTGACCCAAAGCGAACTCGACGCGGCGTCAGACGCCATTCGGCTCGGGGTGTGGGCCCAAATGCCGCTCGGCGTGGCCGGCTCCGAGGCCGGTTGCGAGCGCTCGAACGAGCGGGCCGAACTGCGTGACGGGTTCATCGCGCTGAGCGCTGAATTTGCCTGTCAGCCGGGAGAACTGCGTCAGCGGTTTCGGTATTTGTCGATTTTGCCCGCGAACTACCGGGTCGTGCTCGGCAGCCAATTCGACTCCGGGCGAAACCAGGCGTTCGCGCAAGGCACGCTCGACGTGCTCACCGTGACCCCCAGCCTCGCCGGTTCGTCGGGGCCCGTGTTTTCGGCGTCGGTGGCTGAAGGCTTCGCCCGGCTCTTCGTGCTGCCGGTGCTCGCCTCGCTCGTGCTGGTGCTGTTCGTGTCGGCGTCGGCTTGGCCTCGAGCCTCGCTCTGTTGGGCCCTCGGCTCGGCAGGCGCGCTGTGGTCGCCGTCGTTCGTCGTCGCTCCCGCGGTGCTGGTCGCCGCCGCCGTCGCCACGGTCGCGGGCCACAAGAAACGCTGGGTTGTCGGGTTGGCGGCGCTCGCCGCTTTCGCCGCGTCGGCCGGCGCGTCGCCAGGCATCGGGCGCTGGGTGGGGTTCGCCTTGGCCAGCGTGCTCGTCGGTGCCCCCGCCGTGCTGATCGGCCGAATGCTGCTGCGGCGACCTCGCGCCCAGCGCATCGTGGTACTCGCCCTGCTCGCCGGGGTCTGCTTCGGCGGGGCCTTTGCGTGGTTCGGCCCGTCTCCGTGAAGGCCGTCGGCTCACGCCGGTTCACCGGCAATGCTCGAAAAAATGACGAAACCGTGAACGTCGTGAGAAAAGAGGGTCGGCATGGCGTCTTACAACGACCTCATTTTTCAGCTGGGAGACCTGGCGCGAGAGCACTTGGCCGAAAAGCCCCGCCCGCCCCGCACCATGAAGAAGGTGTTCGACGCTGAAGACGTCGTGCTCGCCCTGCGCGACGACATCGCCAGTGCTGAGCAGCAAATGAACGACGAAGACACGGCCTACCAAGACTTCTTGGAGCGCATCGAAGTCGAACGGCTCGACCAACAGCGCATTACGAAGAAGTGGGCCACCGCGGTCGCCGGGGTCGAGAGCCGAAGTCGCCAACTGAAGAAGTCGATCTCGTCGCAGAAGGCCGCGCTGCGGTACCAGAAGAAGTCACTCAAGCTCGCCGACGACAAACACAAAGACCTCGAACAACGCGAAGGCCACGACCTCCGAAAGCTGCAGTTGTCGGCAGAAAACCTGAAAAAACAGCGACTTCAGCTGATGCGCGACCACCGTCGAATCGAAGACCTCGGGTTCGAACTCAAGTCGATTCTGACCCCGCGCCCCGGCCAACAAGGCGCCCAAGGCATTCTTGCCCACGCCCGACTGCTGGAGATGGAAGATGAGGCCGAAGAACGCAAAGCCAGCCACGAAGAGCTCATGAAAGAGCTCGACGAGACCATTGCCGCGAAAGAAGAAGAGCTGAAGCTCGCTGAACAAGACCTCGACGCCGCCCTCTTCGAACTGGGTGAAGAGGTGTACGCCGACCGGTTGGCCCACCCCCTGCTCAGCCCCCTGTACCCCAAGGTCGACAAGGCGAGTTAACACCCGCCGGTTCACGCCAAGACGCCAGTTGACGCCCGGTACGGCCCTCGGGTAGGCCCCGGGGCGTCACCCCTCAACTGGGAGGTGTGTCTCGGGAAGACCGCAAGCCCCGCGGTCGTTCTCCGGTGATCGTTTCTCAATCGGGGTGTTGTTTTTGATGCAGTTTAGGAAAACCAACTCCATGCAGCAGAACGTGAACCCACAAGGCCCTGACATCGAAGAAGATTTTGCAGCGTTGTTCGAAGCGTCCATCAAAGAGGGTGGGCGCACTGGCCTCGTCAAAGAAGGCGAAGTCATTCGCGGTACCGTCGTGCGAGTTACGCCCGAGTACGCGGTCGTCGACATCGGCTACAAGTCAGAAGGCCAGGTTCCCATCAGCGAATTCACCAGCGCCAAAGGTGAACTCGCCGTCAAGCCCGGTGATTCGATCGACGTCTATTTGGAGTCGCGCGAAAACGACACCGGCATGGTCGTGCTCTCGAAAGAGAAAGCCGACAAGATGCGCATTTGGGACGAGATCTCGAATGCCGTGAAGGGCGACGAAATCATCAAGGGCACCATCACCGGGCGGGTGAAGGGCGGCCTCCAGGTCGACATCGGCGTCAAGGCGTTCTTGCCCGGTTCGCAAGTCGACATTCGCCCCGTGCGCAACCTCGACCAGTACTTGGGCAAAGAGTTCGAGTTCAAGGTCATCAAGTTCAACCAGAAGCGCGGCAACATCGTTCTTTCGCGTCGCGTGCTGCTCGAGAAGCAACGCGAAGAGCAGAAGAAAGAGACCCTCAAGAACCTCAAAGAGGGCGCGATCATGAAGGGCCAGGTCAAGAACCTGACCGACTACGGCGCGTTCATCGACTTGGGCGGCATCGACGGCTTGCTGCACATCACCGACATGTCGTGGGGCCGCGTTGGCCACCCGTCTGAAATGTTCAACGTCGGCGACGAAGTTCGCGTCGTCGTTCTCAAGTTCGACCCGAGCCAAGAGCGCGTCAGCTTGGGCCTCAAGCAGATTCAAGAAGACCCGTGGCACCGCGCCGACGAGAAGTACCCGGTCGGTACCCGCGTCAAGGGCAAGGTCGTTTCGCTCACCGACTACGGCGCGTTCATCGAACTCGAGCAGGGCGTCGAAGGCTTGGTGCACGTCAGCGAAATGACGTGGAACAAGCGCGTCAAACACCCCTCGAAGTTGCTCGAAGTGGGCACCGAAGTCGAAGCGGTCGTGCTCGACATCGACCCCAAAGCCAAGCGCATTGCGCTCGGCATGAAGCAAATCGAGCAGAACCCGTGGACCGTGCTCGAAGACAAGTACCCGATCGGCTCGGTCATCAAGGGCATCGTGCGCAACGTCACCGACTTCGGCGTGTTCGTTGGTGTCGAAGACGGGGTCGACGGCTTGGTTCACGTCTCCGACATCAGCTGGACCCAGCGCATCAAGCACCCGGGCGAGCTGTACAAGAAGGGCGACGTCGTCGAAGCGTGCGTGCTCAACATCGACGTCGAGAACGAGCGCTTCAGCTTGGGCATCAAGCAGCTCTCGGCCGACCCGTGGGACACCCTGTCGGAGCGCCTGCCCGTCGGTAGCCGCGTGAAGGGCAAAGTCACCAAAGTCACCGACTTCGGCGGCTTCGTTGAAATCGAGCCCGGCATCGAAGGCTTGGTGCACGTGTCTGAAATGAAAGAAGAGCGCGTCGAAAACCCCCGCGATGTGATCAACGAGGGTCAAGAAGTCGAAGTGAAGATCATCGACATCAACTCCACCGACCGCAAGATCGCGCTGTCGATGAAGGCGCTCCTCAACGACGGTGGCGACGACTACCGCGAGTACCTGAAGAAGCAGGCCGAAGGCGCCAAGGCGCGCCTCGGCGACGTGATGGGCAAGTTCAAGAAGTAAGCTTGCTCGGCCGTTGAAGTGCGAAGCCGCGGGCTCTCAAGAGCTCGCGGCTTTTGCTTTTGGGAGCAATGGTACAAAGTACCCGGCACCTCGCCGTACCAAGTACCTGGCACCTCCATGGTGCGCTGCAGCACGTTTTGGAGAATGTTTAAACAAATTCAGCATGTTCTGCGTGTGCGGGCGCGGCATGTTGGCCGTCATTGCTTGACCGAGGGCAGGGTGAGCGCCATAAGCGCCGCCGAATCACCCTCTTTTGAAGGAGCACACCATGGCCCGCGAAGTTGTGATTGTCGGAGCAGCCCGAACCCCAATTGGCGCATTTCAGGGGGCGCTGGCGTCGCTCACCGCTCCGCAACTCGGAGCCGTGGCCATCAAAGCCGCCCTCGAGCGCGCCGGCCTCAAGCCTGAACACGTCGAGCAGGTGTTCATGGGCAACGTTCTCACCGCTGGCATCGGCCAGGCCCCGGCCCGACAAGCAGCGCGCTTCGCCGGGTTGCCCGATGCCACCCCGACCGTCACCGTGGGCAAGGTCTGCGGCTCTGGTCTCCAGGCCGTCGTCAGCGCGTACCAGGCCATCATCGCTGGCGACGCTGACATCATCGTCGCTGGTGGGCAGGAGTCGATGACCAACGCTCCCTACCTGTCGCCTCAATTGCGAGGCGGCGCTCGCATGGGTCATGTCGAATTCAAAGACTCGATGGTGCTCGACGGCCTCACCGACGCCTACGACAACGTGCACATGGGCATTTGCGCCGAAGCCTGCGCGACCGAAATGAAAATTTCACGCGGCGCTCAAGACGAGTTCGCCATTGAGTCGACCAACCGCGCGGTTCGGTCGCAAAAAGAGGGCTTGTTCAAAGCCGAGATCGTCGGTGTGTCGGTGCCCCAGAAGAAGGGCGACCCGGTGCTCGTTCTCGAAGACGAAGGGCCGAAGGCTGCAAAGACCGACAAAATACCGACGCTCAAGCCCGTGTTCAAAAAAGACGGCACCGTCACCGCCGCCAATGCCTCGTCGATCAACGACGGAGCCGCCGCGCTGGTGCTGATGAGCGCTGAAAAGGCGAAGGCCTTGAACGTGCCGGTGCTCGCGAAGATCGTCGGCCACGCGGCGGCCGCCCGAAAGCCTGCCGAATTCACCATTGCGCCCACCGATGCGATCAACAAGCTGCTGGCCAAAACCGGCAAGACCACCGCCGACGTCGAGACCTGGGAAATCAATGAAGCGTTCGCGGTCGTCTCACTGGCGAACAACGCGTTGCTCAAGCTCGACGCCAACAAGGTGAACATTCGGGGCGGGGCGGTTGCGTTGGGTCACCCCATCGGCGCCTCGGGCGCACGCGTGTTGGTCACGCTGCTCCACACCATGAAAGACCACAACTTCAAGCGCGGCGTTGCCTCGCTCTGCATTGGTGGTGGCGAAGGCATCGCCCTCATGGTCGAAC
>JBGAIY010000243.1:0-12137 GCA_044225205.1 Myxococcaceae bacterium
CGCTCTTCTTCTTTCGCCGCCTCTTCGACCTTCTTCGCCTCGGCTTCGAGCTTCTGCGCCTCTTCGAGTGCCTTCTTTTCTTCTTCTTTGTGAGCGATCAGGTTCTCTTGGTCTTTGATGAGTGAATGCACCGGGTGGTTGCCGTCGACCGCCACGTCGGGCTTCAGCTGGAGGTACTGCTTGAAGAACGCAATGGCCTTTTCGGGTTCACCCTTGAGCCCAATGATGATGCCGCGGTTCAAGTACAGCTCGGGTATGTCGCTCTTCACCTTCTGCGCGGCGTCGTAGGCCTGCATCGCCTTGTCGAGCTGGCCGAGGCCTTTGTACGCGACCCCCAGGTCGACCAACGCTTCGGGGTTGTTGCCGTTCGCTTGCAGAATGCGCCGCAAGTGCAGCTCGGCGCCCGCGTAGTCTTCTTGGTCGAACGCCATTTTCGCGAGCTGGTAGTGCGCTGGCAAAAAGTCTCCGCGCGCCTCGAGGGCCCGTTTGAATTGGGCCCGCGCCTTCACCGGTTCTTTCTCGGCGAGGTTGATGAGCCCGCCCAAATAGAACAGCTCGGGGTCGTTGTCGTCGACCCGCATCGCCCTCAGGGTGATGAGCCGAGCCATGGCGTACTGCTTCTGGTCGATGTTGACCTGAATCATGGTCTTGAAGGCCTGCAGCGTCTTCGGGTCGCGAAACAACGCCTCGCGCGCCAGTTCAATGGCTTTGTCTGACTCGCCACGCCGCCGGTAAATTTCGGCCAAGCGCGCCCGGCTCGACGCGTCTTCGGGGTAGCTCGACAACAGGTCTTGGTAGATCGCCACGGCGCCCTTTTCGTCGCCCTGGTTCTGCGCGATCACCGCCAGGTTTTCGGCCGCCTGCCGCAAAGTCGGCTTCTTGTTGAGCGCCTCTTTGTAGAAACCGATCGCCTCTTTGACCTTGCCCTGCCGCTCGGCCAGCACGCCCAAGTTGTAGTCGGCTTCGGCCAAGTTCGGGTCGGCGTCGCTCGCGGCGCGAAACTTCTTCTCGAGCGCCGCATAGTCGTACTGCCCCGACTTCTTCTGCGCTTCGAACGACTTCACCGCGTCTTCGAAACCGAGCTTCGCCTTGCTCGAAATTTCGGGAGCATTCGTCGTCGTGTTGACCGGGCCAGACTGCCGCGGCCCCGAGCCCGTTCTCGGGCCCGAAGTGGTCTCTTTGCCGGTCGTCGCCGTCGTCGCGCACGCCGCCAGCAAGAACAGGCACAGCGTTGCCACCGGCCTTGCGAATGTCAGGGGCGTCTTCACAGCGGTTCCTCCGGCTCGTCAGAATCTTTTTTCGCGGGTGCGGTCTTCACCGGCTCGGGCGCCGGCGACGACTTGTTCTTCACCACTGGAGCCGGAGCCGGCCCAGGCTTGCTCGGGCGGGGCTCGTCGCGTTCGACCGGGCCGGGCGAAGACCCCAAATCGGCCACGTCGCGGCCCAGCTCGCGGGCCTTGTTGCGAAGCTCGGCCGCCTTTTCGGGCGCGACCGCGGGCACCGCCTGAATCGACGCCAAAATGCCACCGCCAATCGCCATTTGCTTCGACGGGTCGAACTTCCGCTCGAGCACGTCTTCTTTCATCGGAGGGAATTGGTCGGGCTTGTATTTGGAGCGCAGCATTTCGAGCGCCGACGTCGTACACGGGTTGAACACGTCGAGCTCGCGGCTCTTTTCGACCACGGCCGTGAAGAACGCCGCGGCGTTGTTGCGCGGGTCTTGCGCCTGCTGCTCGAACTGCGACTTCACCTCGACCAGCACGTCTTCAGTCATGCCCTTCGGCACGGGAAAGTTGATGACCGCCTCGGCAAACTGGTCGAACGCCAGCCCCATTTTGTAGAGCGCGCAAATGGCGGGGTCGGCCGACTTGAGACCAACCGTGACCGTGTAGACCTTCTGTACTTCTTTGAGCGCCGCCGCCTTCGAGCTGATCGTCGCTTTGAGCTCGCCGATGTTCTGAATCGACGACCAGCGCAGCTTCATGTTCGAGTACTTGCGAAAGTCGTCTTCGTTCGCGACGAAGTTCGCGCGCGCCACCGGGTCGAGCGCTTGAATGTCGAGCGCGTCGCGTTGCCGTTTGCCCAGCTGGTTGTAGTAGTCGGTGATGCGCTTGTAGATGCGCCGCGCCCCGGCCGGGTTCTTCAACTTGTCTTCGAAAATCGAAGCAATGCGCCCTTCGGCCCAGAGCACCTTGTTCGGGTCTTTCATGAACTTGCGCTCGTATTCTTCGTAGTCTTTTTGAGCGCGCGACCACTGGTTCGTCTTCTCGTAGAGGTCGATGATCGACTTCGTCACCGCCTCGGCGTCTTTCGAGTCAGGCCACAGGTCGAGGTACTTTTCTCGGTTGCGCAGGGCCTGCTTGTATTGGCCCAACCCGTCACGAAAAATGCCGGCGTTGAACAACGCGTCTTGGGCCTTGCCCTCGTCCCACACTTGTTCGGCCGGTTCCTTCGCGTCTTTCTTGCCGTCTTTTTTGCCGTCTTTCTTGGGCGCCGCCTTGGCCGGAGCCTTCTTGCCCCCCGGCAACCGCCCCTTCTCGTACTGCACCGTGTAGCGCTCGTAGTAGTCGGCCGCGTTGTCGAAGTCGGCGATCGCCTCGTAGCCTTCGGCCAGAGCGAACATCGTCTCGGGCACGTACTTCGACTTGGGGTATTTCTGAATGATCTGCTTTCGAACTTCGATGGCGCGGTCGAGCATCTTCGCGTTGTAGAAGTCGATCGACGCGTTGAAGAGCGCCTGGTCGGCCAATTCTGACTTCGACCATTCACTCACGAAGGCCAAGTAGGCCTCGGCCGCTCGTTGGTATTCTTTGTTCGCCTCGAGCTGGTTGATGAGCTTGAACGACGACTGCTCGATGTAGCCCGCAAGTTCGGTGCGAAACGCGCCGACCGCCAGCTTGTCGACCGCGTAGAACTTGCGCGCCGCTTCGTTCAGCTTCTGCCAGTCTTTGAGCAGGTTGTACGAGTCGAGCACCTGGTTCGCCGCCGTCTCGCCCATGCGGTCGCCGTTCTCAGACTTGTAGTCGGGGTACTTGAGCGCAATGTCGGTGTAACGAGGTATCGCTTCGTCGAGGTGGTTGTGGTCGTAATAAATGCGGGCCACCTTGTAGGCAATTTCGACCTTCTTCTCGCCCTTCTCGACGTACTTGAGGTACCGGTCGCACGCGTCGATCAGGTTCTTCTTCTCGGGCGGTATCGGCACCGGAGGCCCCACGGGCACCGGCGCGAAGTTGCCCTTCTTGACCACTTCGTCCCAGGCGAGAATCGACGCGTAGGCCGCGTCGAAGAAGTACTTGCCGGGCTTGGCGTTCTTCTCGACCTTCGCCACGTCGGCCAACACGACCTTCGTGTACTCTTCGGCGGCCTTGTCGAACTTGTTCAGGTTGTCGCTGAGCAAGGTCGCCCAGAAAAACCGCAGGTCGTACGCTTTCGGGCTCTCGGGGAACAAGGTGAGGTAGTCGGCGTACACGTCGTTCGCGAGGCCGAACACTTCATCGTCGCGGGTCTTCTTGGCTTCGTTGTGCCAGCTCACCGCCAAGTTCGAAATCGTTCGCTCCGACAGCTCGCGCGCTTCGTCGAGCGCCTTCTTGTCTTTCTCTTCGAGCTTCGTGTTCTTCTGCAGCACGTCGTCCATGATCTTCACGAGCAGGCGCACTTGCTGCACGGTGATCTTCTTGTTCCCCGCGCGCATGACGCAGTCGATGATGCGCGACTGAAAGCCCGGCGCGTCGGGCGAAATCGGCCGCTCGGTGATCAGCATTTTGTACGTGACCGCCGCGTCGCGGTCTTTGCCGTCTTCGTAAAACAGGTTCGCGAGCTGCTTGATCATGAGCCGCAAGTCGTCGGGCGCCTTGGCCAATTTCGAGAACTTGTCTTTCGCGTCACCCGGCGTGCCGCCGCCCCGTGAATACGCGCGCACGTAGTCGTTGCGCGCTTCACGGGCGAGGCCGGCACGGTTCGCCTTGCCGCCCTTCGACGGGCCTTCGACTTCTTTTTCTCCAGCGAATTCGGCGTAGAGAACGACGGCCTTGAACTGGTCCATCGCTTTCTCGAAGTCGTTCATGTTGAAGTAGCACCAGCCCTGTTTGTAGAGCGCGTACCCGTACACCGCGTTCTCAGGAAATTTGGCGGCCGCTTTGTAGTTCTCGAGGGCCTTCTCCAACATCTCGCGCTTGCCCTTCGAGTTGTTGAAGTAGTGCTCGCCGACCGCGAGGTACGCGTCGGGCAGGTACTTCGACTTCTGGTACTTCGAAATCAACCGGTTGTAGGCAACGAGGCCACGCTTGTCGTCGCCCATTTCGAACAGGTTGAGCCCCAAGAAATAGAGCACTTCGTCGGTGCGCCTCGTAGTCTTTGAACTCTTGAACAATGCGCGAGTACTGCTCGACCGCTTTTTGGGCGAATTCTTTCGACTTGTCGGCCAGTTCTTTCTTCTCGGCTTCAGCCCGCTCGACGCCCGCTTTGTCGTCGGTGTTGAGCGCCCGAATCTTGTCATCGTCTTTGCGGTTGGCTTCGAAGAAGTAGTACTTCGATTCTTCCCAATACAACTCGCCCAGGCGAAACAGGAGGTTCGGCTTCTCCTTCGGGTCTGACGACAGCTCGATGATCTTCTTGAGGTCTTCGATCTGGTCGCGCCGCTTCGAGGCGACCTGCCCTTCGAGGTTCAGGCGAAACGCGTCGTACGTGAGCGCCGGCGCGATCTCCTCTTTCTTCTTCTTGCGCGTGATGTCGCCGGCCAGCGACTTGTCGGGCGCAATGTTGATTTCTTTCTTCTTCAGCTCGACGTCCTTTGACTCCTTGCGCTCCGCAGGAGCGTCGGCGGCCGAGGCAGCAGTCGAAACAAACAGCAGACACAACAAGAACAGTCGGCGCATGTAATACCTAGGTCGAACACCCCTGAACGGAGCGTCGGGAGACGGTGGGCCAAAGGCACCAGCTGAGGTCGGCAACCGGGCAGACTCCTTCAGAAATCGCCTTCAAAGAGGCGAATCATCACCCCATCAGCTCAATGCGTCAAGATGTGCACTCGAATTACCGAGATTCGCGCCGGTCGACCGTGTCGAGCACCCCGCGCGCCGCCGCCGCGAGCTTCTCGTCGGCCCCCACGTCGAGCACGAGCTCGAGCGCCGGCTCGCGAACCACCAACGACTGCAACAGCCACGCGTCGACCCCAGGCCGAATGACGACCCGCGTCGAACTCCCGCAGGGAAAAACGTCGCTGTTCATCGTCAACAAGGTCGCCACGTCGATTTCGAGCGCCACCGAGGCGAGCCGCTCAACGCACGAAACCGCGCGCAACGACTCGGGCGGCAGGCGAACGACTTTTCGGCCCGGCAACTGGCGAAACAGCCCCCATTCGAGCACGTCGATCGGCCCGGTCGGAGCCCAGCGCACCAACGAGGGCCGCGCCCCCGCCACCCGGTCGGCCACCTCTTTGGTCAGGGGCCCGCTCACGTCGACCGCGACGCGGCGCGCCCCCGGCAGCCGGCCCAGCACCGCGAGCTGCCCGACGTCGAGCCACAGGCCCACCTTGGGCCACCGCTCGAACACGCGGGCGTCGGCCGACCCGAGCGGCGCGCGAAAACGAACGAAGGCCTCGTCGAAGCGGCCCAGGTTTTCGAGCGTTGATTGCCTGAGCGCATTCGAGCGGGTCTCCAGCCACAACGTGACGTCGCGGCGGGCGAGCTTGCGCAACAGGTCGGGGTTCAGGTCTTCGCTGGCGACCACCGCCACCCGAACCGAGGGGGCGGTGAAGTCGTCGGGGGTGCCTTGGGGCAAGGGCTTTTGGGGCTGAGCCCACGCGGTGCCCGCGCAGGCCAGCGACGCGACGAGCAGACCCCTCACCAGGTCACTGGTTCTTTTCGAGCCACTTCGAAAACGCGTCATTCTTGGCCGCGGCCGCCGCTTCGGCCTGTTCCCACAGGTCGACGCCGACGGTCACCTGCTGGTTGGCCTGCAAGTCGACGAAGCGCTTTTCCCACTCGTCGGCGCTGATCTCGGTCGGCCCTGCGACCTGCACCCGCGGCCCTTTCGGCTTGGCCGCGCCGGTTTGCCCCGGGTGCGACGCTTTGACGACCGAGTCGCTCGGCTTCACGTTGACGACGCCTTCGACCACACGAATGACCGACGCCTTTCGCCCTTTCGCGGCTTTGACGAGCGAATCGGCGTCGATGCGAAAGATGGTGCCGCGCACGCCGGCGACCGCGCGCTCGGTCGTCACTTCGAACTTGGCCCCGGTGATCGTCTTTTTCACCTTCGTCCACAGGCTGCCGGCGCCGAGAAACGCTTTGAACCCCTTGCGCTCTTGGCCTTCGAATTCGGCCTCGGTGATCTCGAGCTTGCTGCCGGTCGACAGCGCAATGATGCTGCCGTCGGTCAATTCGAATTTCAGGTTGCCGCTCTTCACGTCGAGCGTGTCGCCAAGTTCAATGTCGGTGCCCACCGCGAGTGCCTGCGCCGCGCCCCCTTTGGGCGTGCGCGACGCCTGGCCTTCGACGACCGACACCTTGCCCACTTCGGCCCACGCCGACGCCGCCAACACCATTGCCAACCCAGTCAGCCATCTCATGGAGCACGTTCTCCGTTTGGTTCGAGCGTCACCTGCATCACGACCCGCGTGTCATCGGCGTCGAGCCACCGTTGCCACGCGACAAAACCCGGTTTCTTCACTTCGACGCGCCGCCCGCCCCGCCCCAACGCCAACCCGCGCGGAGTGCCCGCGAAGTCGCTGCACACGCCCTGCGGCACTCCGTCGAGGTGCACCTCGGCATCAGTTGGCGTGCAATGCAAGACCAACTCGCTGCGCCACCGCGTCACCGCCGGCCCGCCCACGCCCGCGCACCCGAAGAGCGCGAGCGTGACGGCGAAACACGACTTCATGCTTCATTTGCCCAAGTTGAGATCGAGCGAATTGCCCGACACCGACGTCACTTCGATTTTTCGTTTCTTGAACGTCGACGCTTCGACCTGGCTCGCCAGTTCTGACGACGTGCCGACGAACATGACCTTGTAGGTGGCCCGCCCCTTTTCGAACGGCTTCGCCCCGGGGCCCGCTTCTTTGACGCCCTTCATGGCCTCGAGTGACTTTTGAAACTGCTGCGCCGCGCCAAAGCTGTCGAGGCCACCGACCGACAACAAGATTTCGGTGCCGTTGACCTGCTGGTCGCGAAAGTGTTCGAGCACGGCTTTGCGCACCGGTTCGACAATGGAGTCGCGGTTCGCCTTGATCACTTCGAACGTCGTGCGCTCGTACGACACCGTCGGAGACTTGGCGGCAGGCGTCCACGAAAGTTTGCCGCTGACCTTGGCAATTTGAGAATCGTTGTCGGTCGCCGCGAGCGCGAGGTCGTATTCACCCGTGATGAAGAACGACTTGCTGTCTTTGAACATCGCGTCGGGCTCTTGGTGCCGAAAGATCGCTTTGCCGTAGAGCACGAACTGGGTCTTGGTGAGGTCTTGAATGCGCTTGATTTCGGTCGCTCCGAACGTGGCGCCGCCTTCGAGCGCCAGCGCCTTGTTCAGCGACTGCGCGTCTTTGATGTCCCACCCGTCGGCTTTGAACGAGTCGGTCAAGACCGTCGCCATCGAATCAGAATTGGTGATGACTTTCTCACCGAGCGGCACGGTCTGCTCTTGCAGCACGATGACGATGCTGGGTCGGCCCATGCGCTTGATCAGCGCGCGGGCGGCTTGAATGTCTTTGTCGAGGTTCTCGGTGATCACGTCGGCCTTCACGACGACGGTGACGACGCCCTTTTCGACCTTCTTCGAGGTGATGTCGAAGTTCTTCACGTAGCCCGACGTGTTCGCGAAGACCTGGTCGCGCACGAGCTGGTTGTTCACCGTCACGGTGTCGGCGTCGATTTTCACGCCGGCGGCCTGTTCGACCGCGCTGCGCAGGGCGCGCGCTTTGGCCTCGCCGAACGCCTTTTGTTCATCGTTGTTCACGATGGCGGCCTCACCGGTACCTTCTTTGGTGACGACCGTCGCCCCTTGGGCCCAAACGAGCGAAGAGAGCGTGAGACTGACCAGTGCAACACTGCAAGAGGAGCGCAAGTTCATGAGCACGGGCCTTTTCATTAGTTCAGAACGATGACGACGCGGCCTTCGGCCAAAAACGCGGTATTCACCGCGGCGAGTTTCTTCGCGTCTTCGGCCGCGAGCTGAATGTCGGCTCCCGTCGCCTTCGACGCTTTGATCACGAGCGGCTTTTCGCCGGCCTTCATGCTCTTTTGCGCGTCGTCGAGGCTCTGCACGTACGCAGCGACGCCGGTCGACTTGCGCGCGTCGGTCGACAGCGAGTCGATGCTGTAGAGCGGCTTGCCCGCGTCGTCGAGCAGCCGCGGGGCCAGCGCCGGCACGACCTTCAGGCCACGCGCGTCAATCACCAGACCCGTGTTCACCTTTTCAGCTTCGGGCTTGCTCGCGAGCAAAACCTGGGTCGCGTCGGGGTCGATCACGTCGGTCAGCAACGCCAGCGGCACCTCGATGTCGATTTCGACGCCGTTGTCGCTGAAATACCGCTTGTTGGTGATCTTGTAGCCACGAATGGTGCCCTCGACGCGGGCACGCACTTCGTCTTTTTCCATCGCGTCGGCCATTTTCTTGGTGCCGTCGATCGACACGCCCTTCACCTGGGCCAGCAGGTTTCGAAAGGCGTCGGTGAGCGCCGCGCGTTCAGCACCGAGCCGGGCCTGCGCCGCGTTTGCCGCCGCCATGTCGGGAGCCCCCGCGCCAGACGCCTTGATCACCTGGCCCTGCCAATTCACTTCTCCGCCCGACTTTGGCTTCTCTTTGTCAGCCTTGGCGGGGGTTTGACCTGACGAACGAACTCACCGCCAAAACCAGGGCGAACAGCACCATCATTCGATTCACGGCTGCCGGTAAAGGAGACCACGACCACTGCGCGAGTTGCTCAAAAGCGACAGCGTCCTGCGGCCCTGGCTTTCAGCTTCAAGCACTTTCCTGCGCTGTAAGATCGTGCTGTCGGGCAATGTATTGGTCGATGAGCTTCTTGTGCCGCTCGGTCAACAAGGTGAATTTGACCCCTGAACCCTCCGCGTCGCGCACATCAACCCACTCCCGAACCACTTCACCTTCGGCGTAGATGACTTCGTCAGAACCGGGCAATTGAAACTGGAGCCCAATGCGGCGCCCATTCACGTCGGGCTCGATCAGGTGCGCAAGGCCCACACCTTCGCGCGAAATGTCAGATGCCCGGGCCATGTACGGCACGCCGGCCATGTACTTGTTGACGTAGATGTCGAGAGGCACGCGGTCTTGCTTTCGCTTGTTCGTCATGTGGGCTCCGTTGGTTTCGGTCGACGCAGGCGCCGCCTGCAGCGACCTGTCGCGAAGACTACGGGCCTGTTCTGACTCGTCAAAAAACGCGGCGCATTTTCATGAAATTTGCGCACCGGTTCGACTCGTGTCTGGCCAGGCATCAGAAGAACATTTCGATGAATGGCCAGTGGGTGAGCCCGCGAGAACCAAGTTCAGTTGAACGGAGCATTGCATTCGGTCTCGCGAGCGAAACGCAGATCAGATCAACTGAACTTCGGGGTAAGACGAGCGGCGTTCTCGAACGGGGGTCTTCGTTGAAGCGAATCGCGCTGTTGTTGGCTTTGGGTGCCTGCCAAAACCTCGACTTACCCCCAGTGCCGGCCCCACCGGGCCCGGGCACCGTTCAAGGCACCGTAGTCTACGCCGTACCGGGCCGCACCGAGCTCGCCCCGGCCGCCGGCGCCACCATTGCGGTGTTGAACACCGGGCTGCTCGCCACCGCCGACGCCGACGGTCGCTTCGCTTTGGGAGGCATCACCCGAGCGGGGGGCACGTTGCTGCTGCGTTTTAGCGCGAACGGCGTCGCTCGACAGCGGGTGCTGTCGCTCGACCAGCTGGGAGCTGGGCCCGGCCGCGACCTGACGTTGGGCCAAATCGTACTCGCCCGAAACGCACTCGTGCGGGGGCGCCTGTCATTGGCCGACCAACCGGGCGCGACCGGCTTGGGCGGCGCCACCGCGTACGTGCCCGGCGCTCCGTGGAGCGCCTTGAGCGCCGACGACGGGAGCTACGAATTGGCCGAACTGCCCGAAGGTGCACTGCAGGTGGCCGTCTTTCGCACGGGCTACAGCGTTAGCTCGCTCGACGTCGTGCTCGCCCCCGGAGACGAACGCACCCTGCCCACCTTGCGCCTCGAGAGGCTCGCCGAACAACCGGCCGTGCTCAAGGGCACCGTCGTCAAAGCCGACGGGAGCCCCGCCGCCGATGCCACCGTGCGCTGGCGCCACGCCGGAGCCGAACAGACGCTTTCACCCGCCGCCTCGGGAGCGTTCAGCAAGACCGACCTCGCGTTGGGAGTCTATTCGTTCGCCATTGAGCGACCGGGGTCGGTGTCGGTCGTCATCTACAACGTGCTCTTGGTGGCGGGTGAAAACGACCTGGGCACGATACGGCTGCTCGACGGCCCGTCGACCCCGGTCGACTTGGGGTCGGTCGAGCCCAAGCCTTCGCCCGGTGGTACCGACGCCGGCGTCGCGACCGACGCGGGCACCGCCACTGACGCGGGCACCGCCACCGACGCGGGCCAACCGCTCGACGCCGGTACCGCCGTCGACGCCGGCCCAGCACTCGACGCGGGCCTCCCCCCCGTCGCGGTGGCGAGCGGGCCTGCCCTCGTCGCGCCCGGCGCCTTGGTCACGCTCAACGGGGCCGCGAGCAGCGGCGACTTTCCCCTCGTGTACCACTGGGTGCAGACGCAGGGCACGACGGTGACGTTGAATGCCAACGACTCCGCGCTCGCACACAGCCCAACCTTCACCGCCCCTGCCGCGGGCACCGTGCTGGCGTTTTCATTGACGGTCGAAGACCGAAACCACGTCGTGAGCAGCCCAGCCACCGTACGCGTGGGCGTGGGCGTGACACCCGTGGCGCGGTTCAGCCCCGACGGAGGCACCGTGGTGTTTGGCAGCCAGCCGGTGCCGTTGACTTCAACCTCGTACGACGACGCCGGCGTGGTCTTGGTCGCTTTCGAGTGGGGGCTCGTCAGTGGCACGACCGGCACGCTGGTGGCCGACGGTGGGCCCACCGCGACGTGGCAGCCTTCGCCCGTCGCGTTCGGCGACCCCGACGTCATCGGCGGGGTGACCTTGCGGGTGACGAATGCGGTGGGGGGCCGGTCGGCGACCACCACCAACTATTTCACGGTGCGAGGGGTCAACCCAAACAACTGGTCGCTCGACGCCGGGCCCACGCAAAACGTCGCCGTGGGCGCGGTGCCCCCTCAAGTGCAGCTCTTCGGCAGTGTGGCGGCACCGCTCATCGGCGCACCGTCGTACACGGTGTCGTGGGCGTGTCCTCCCAGCATCAGCCTCCTCGACGGCGACACCCTCAACCCCAAGTTCGTGGCGCCCACCGTCGCGGGGCCGACCAAGACCGTGAGCTGCACCGTGACCGCGACGGGGCAACCGCCGCTGAGCCCGGCCGTACTCACCGCCACCACCAACGTCTTGTTGCGCGACGCGGCCCCACCGACCATCGTCTATTCGAACGTCGAGGCGACTCGCGCCAGCCGGTTCGGCATGCTCATCACCACGAGCGAGCCCTTGTCGGCGGCGGGGTTCGCCGCGACGTGCACCCCCGCCATTGCGTACGGGTTTGGCACCCGCATCTTTTACAAGTCGGCCGTCGCCGGGAGCGTGTACAGCGTCTTCACCGAAGGTCAGAACTGCAGCGCGTTCAACGTCGACCTGAGCGACACGGCGCAGGTCGTGAACAGCGTGAACAACGCACCGTTCGGCAACGTCGCGAACATCACGACGGTGTGGTCTGGCCCCTACGTGTCGACCGCGACCTACCCCGACCCGCGGCCGGTCATCGCGACGCTCAGTCAACTGCCGGCTGAAGTACAAGAGCACGAGGGGTATTTGCCCGGCGTGGTCAGCGGGTACGAGCTGGTGGCCACCAACAACGGAGATCTCCTTCGATTTTCGGGCCTCGACGTGAGCGCGCGCCCGACCTGCGAGCCGTCGTGCGGCCTGACGGGCGCCGGCCAAGGGCTCGCGTTGCCTGGCGGCACGGCGGTCGGCACGAACCGCGCCGGGTTCGGCGGGGCCGAATTGTTCGTCGCGACGGTCACC
>JBGAIY010000244.1:0-12325 GCA_044225205.1 Myxococcaceae bacterium
GCCCCTCGGGGTCGTTGGTCGTCGATCAGCCTGGTCACCATGGGCTCGAAGTCGAATCTCCGCGCGGGCACGCCGTGCTTGAATTCGACGTTCGGCCGCCCCCGGCCCACTTCGAGAAAACCGACGGTGGCTTGGCGGTTGTGCCGCCCGGCGACTTCACCGTCACGCGCGACGACGACCCGGCGTTCGTCGACCCGCCGGTGCCGGCGCCAGCCGCGGCCGGCCATCGGTGGAGGTTGTGGTGGCACGGAGCGCTCGTTGACGAGCTGACGGTACCCCCGACGGTCATACCGCCCCCATCGGCCGAGCCGGCCGTCAAACCCGCGGCCCAGGGCGGCGCCACGTTGCTCGCCAACGACGTCGCTCTGCGAGACCTCGGCGTCGGGCGCTTGGCGTCGGCGACTCCGTGGCCGCAAGCAGCTCGACTCGAAGCACAACTGAGCGGCTCCGCGTCTCCCGGGGTGTCGGGGTTGCTCGCGCTTCGCCACCAGACGGTGTTCGCCGACCGAGTGGGTGTGTCGTTGGGTTTGAGCGCCACCCTCACGGCCAACCAACCACTCGGTGCGACCAGCGCGCTCGACGCCTCGGTGAGCCTGTCGGTGCTGGCGGTCAAAGTGGGCTCGTTTCAGGCGGGCGCCCACGCCGCGTTCGCCGCTCAACTCGTGCCACCCTCGGCGACGCGGGCCTTGCGCGGGCGGCTGGGCCCCTCGGTCGGGTTTCGTACCGAGTGGGGTGCCGTCGCCGCCGACGGGTCGGTCGAATGCGACGAATCGGCCCGGGTGACGTGGCGGGCAGGCCTCCACGTGTGGGCGCGTCTCGAGTCGTCGTGGGCGTTCACCGCGCAGGCCGACCACCGCGCCTCGCGCCCCACGTCTGTGACGGTGGTGGCCGCTGGGCTGGAGCACCGATTTGCAGAAGTGACGGGTGCGCTCTTGTTCACCTATGCACCCACCACGTTCACTCCGGGCCTCGTCGCCCAGGTGCGCTGGGGCCCCAACTGAGGCCGATAAAAGCGCGTTGAGCGCCGAGTTGCGAAAAGGTGAAGACGCCGTGCAGGAGCTGAGCTCGGCCCCAGCGGCACGGGAGATGCTGCGTGACGCCGCATGAACGTGCTCCTGGTGATAGCGGCGAAAGATTTTCGCGACGAAGAATACGCGGAGCCTCGTCGAGCGCTCGAGCAGGCCGGGCACTCGGTGACGGTGGCGAGTACGCGCAGTGGAGAATGCGTGGGAGTGCACGGCCTCAAAGTCGTCGCCACGGTCGCCCTGCCCGCCGTCGTGACGGCTCCGTTCGACGCGGTGGTCTTCGTGGGCGGCGCGGGGGCCAACGTGTTGTTCGACAATGCCCAAGCGCAGCGCATTGCCGTTGAAATGAACGGGCAGCACAAAGTGCTCGGCGCGATTTGCGTGGGCCCCGTCATTCTTGCGCGCGCGGGGGTGTTGAAGGGCCGAGAGGCCACCGTCTTCGAAACCGAGACCCACGAGCTCGTCAAGGCCCAGGCACACCTTCGACCCTCAGGCGTCGTGGTCGACGGGCGAATCGTCACCGCGAGCGGCCCGGCCCACGCCAAGTCGTTTGGGGCTCGGCTGGTGGCGGTGCTCGAGCTGTCGAAGCCCTGAGAAGCCGTGCTCAGTCGTCGGCGAGCCGGTCGACCACGCCGGCCATTCGCAGCCGCAATTCTCCGACGTCGACCGGCTTTCGGAGGTGGGCGTTGGCCCAAAGCCAATAGCTCTGAGCCACGTCGTCGGTCATCGAGTCGCCGGGCGACACCAAGACGACCACCGGCAGCCGCTGGGTTCGCGGCTCGAGCCGAACGCGCCGCAACACCTCGAGCGCGCTGATTTTCGGCAGCGTGTGGTCGAGCAACACCGCATCTGGCAGCACGGCGCCGGTGTGAAAGAGGTAGTCGACGGCTTCGGCACCGTCACGCGCGATGACGAGCTTGGTCGCGACGTGAGCCTCTTTGAAGGCCCACACCGTCATCAACTCGGCGGCGACCTCGTCTTCGACCAACAACAGAGTGCTCACCCCGCCCAGCTTCAGCAACCCGCGCGCCAAGTGAAACCCACGCGGCCGGGTTCGACCTCGCGAGACCACCGGGTGTGGTGTTTTGAAACATGTCGCGAGCCACCACGACCACATTCAGCGCGACGCGAGACGGCTCCGACCCGACAAGTTCGCGAGCCCTTGGCCCACCGAGCGGGTTGCGGCGATGTCGCGAAGTGCTTGCGCGCTCAACTCGAACTCGCCCGTCATGGCCGAGTCGGCCCGCAGCGAGCCCGACGGGAGCACCTCCGCCTGGCTGATCACGAGCCCTTGGGCATCGAGCGCCATGGCCGAGGTCTCGGTGGGGCGGTGCAATTCGAACGACCGAGTGACGACACCGTCAACCATGCGCTCGAGCCGAACGACGTCATGCGCCAAGCGGGTGAGGCGTGTTCGGCTGCCGTCGTCGTGGTCAAGCACGGCGAGCGGGTTCGAGCCCGACCAGAATTCGATGAGGTTCAGCGCGACGAAGTCGACGAAAGCGAAGACCTCGTAGACCGGCAAAACAATGAAGGCCCAGAAGACAATGGTGTTCACGAACTTGTTACCGAGCGACCCGTTCCACCCGTAGAGCTTTTGGGTGAGCGCGAACTTGCCGTAGCAGCCGGTGGTGAGCAGGGCGAGAGCAGAACCGACGACGCGGCGACGTGAGAGCGTGTGCATGTGCCAGTGTTCCTTTCGTTGCGGGGGTGGCTTCGGCCCGACGCAAGGCCCGTGCCGCGGTGGGCCGTTCGGTGGCATCGGTGTTGCTGTACCGCGAGGCGATGAATTTCGAACCCATTCAACAATTTCTGACGACGACCGCGGTTGATGTCGGGCTGAAGGTCTTGGCGGCGGTGGCGTTTGCCTTGGTTGGGCGCTGGGTGGTGGGCAAACTCGGCGTGGTGTTGCAGCGTGCGTTGACGCGCAGCAAGGTCGACCCCACCCTCTCGAAGTACTTGGGCTCCATGGTGACGGTGGCGCTCAACGTGGCCCTGGGCATTGGCATCTTGGGCTACTTCGGCATTCAAACGACGTCGTTCGCGGCGTTGCTGGCCGGTGCGGGCATGGCGGTGGGGGCCGCGTGGGGCGGGTTGCTTGGCAACTTCGCGGCCGGAGCGTTCATGCTGGTGTTGCGGCCGTTCAGGGTGGGCGACTTCGTGACGGCCGGAGGCATTACCGGCACCGTTCACGAGCTGGGCCTGTTCGGTACGAGCTTCGTGACCGCCGACAACGTGCTCACGGTCGTCGGCAATGGCAAAATCTTCTCTGACACCATCGCCAACTATTCGGCGCTGCCGTTGCGGCGGGTCGACCGAACGGTGCAACTCGCGCACGGAGTCGACGTCGCTGACGCGCTCGAGCGCTTCAAGCGGGCGGTCTCGGGCATCGACAACGTATCGAAGGTCGCGGCGCCCGAGGTGAACTTGCTCGAGCTCAAGCTCGAGGGCCCGGTCATCGCCGTGCGGTCGTACGCGCACAACGATCACTATTGGCAGGTCTTCTTCGACATGAACCTGGCGGTGTTGCGCGAATGCCAAGCCGCGGGCTGGCCGACCCCGGCCCCCCACCACGTCACACGCCTGGAGGGGCCTCGCGGGCCGGCATTGCAATTGCCTGTACCGGGAGCATGAACCGATTCTCTTGGCTGTGTCTGTTGGTGTGGAGCTGTTCAACCAGTGCGCTGGCCGCCGACCCAAGCCCGTGGCCCAGGCTCGGAGGCCATCTCGGCCTCGCGTTGCCCGTGGTCTCGGTCGGCGGGGGTGGTGCCTCGGTGTTCGGCAAGAACCACGCGAGCGTCGGGCTGACGCCAGGAGTCACGTTCAAGCTCGACGAACATTGGCGAATTGATTTCGAATTCGTCGCGCTCAACGACTTCAAGAATGGCGGCGCGACGACGTTGGTCGTCGACCCCGGGGTGCTCTATTCGTTTGGGTCGTTCACGGCCGGTCTGCGGGTCGCGACACAGGTCGGAGCGCCAGCGAACTTCGGGGTCGTGCCCATTGCCGTGCTGCCCTTCGCGTTGACCGACAAATTCACCTATTTCGTCGAACTCGACCTGCCGCTCTTCTTTCGCGACGCGAATGGTGTGCAGGCGTCGGTCACGGCGCAGCTGCAAACCGGCGTCGCATTCTAACGCCGTGGGGTCGCCGCCTCCACGTGCGACGTGTCGCCAATTGCAATCGTTGCGTGGGCGGGCCGTAGTCGCCCAGTGAAGCGAAGAATTCTGCGTTGGGCCGTGCTCGCGTTGGCGGTGGCTTTTCTGTTCAAGGCTTGCGTGCCGTCGCGGCAAGACACTCCGTCACCGAAGCCGAGAGCGTCGACCGAATACTGGCAGCTGAAGACCGGCTCGAAGATCGCCTACACGCACGTCAAAGCCCAAGGCGAGCCGAAGCCGTACCCGGTCATCTACTTGCACGGAGGCCCTGGCGGGTACGTACATTCGAAGGTCATCGACGTGCTGGGGCGCCTGTCAGAAGACGGCTACGACGTGTACCTCTACGACCAAGTCGGCAGCGGCTTTTCGGGGCGGCTCGACGAGGTGAACGAGTACACGGCGGCGCGACACCAGCGAGACCTCGAGGCCATTGTCGAAGAATTGAAAGCGCCCAAAGTGATTTTGGTGGGGCAGTCGTGGGGTGGGGCCCTGGCGACGCTGTTCGCGGCTGACAACCCGACGAAGGTCGAGAAGCTTATTTTCACGTGCCCCGGGGCGATGAAGCCGGTGGAAGACTCGGTCGAGCATCTGCCGGCGCCCGAAGCGCTGCACCTCAAAGAGCCGCTCGACGTGAACCAAGAGACGATCTGGTTCGCGCTGAAGCCGCGGTACGTGGCGATTCGGTTGTGGGCGTTCGCGGGGGTGAAGCTGGCGAGCGATGATGAGGCCGACAGCTACCTCAATGCCATGGCGACGCAGTTCACGAAGGGGCTGGTGGCCGACCCGTCACATGTGGCGACAGAAGAAGGCGGAGGCGGCGGGTACTCGAACATCAAAACGCCGCCCAGCTACCGAAAGCTGGCCGACCCGAGGCTGAAATTGCGCGACACGGCGATTCGGGCGCTGGTGATGAAGGGGCAGTACGACAACATTCCGTGGGGCAACACGCACGAGTACCAAGAGGTCTTCAAGAACAACGAATTGAAGATCATCGAGAACGCGGGCCACGACATGTACCTCGACAAGCCGGCCGAATACGTCGAGGCGATGCGAGCGTTTCTGCGCGAGTGAACCGGCCGCTGAGGTCGTGCCGTGGCAGGGGCGTGCTGCCGTCATGCGCCGCGACCCCGGTGCTGGCGAAGTGGTTTTCACCGGAGTGCCGCTCGGGCCGCTGGGGCGTCGTAGCTTTTCAGTCTCCTCCCCGCCCCCCTCCTCGAAAGACCACCCCGCCGGCCGTGCTCGACTCAAGGCACTGCTGACCATCAGCAACGACGACGACATGACTTCGACTCCAAGTATCAGGTCGACGACGTCGGTCGAAGCGGTGTGCACCCCGGTCTCTTCGCTCGCCGGGTGGGACTTTCAAAACGTGACGTTGTCGGTCACCGACATGAAATACGACACGAATTTCGGAGACCCGAGGGTGACCGCGAACGCCGAGGCCTACACCCATTTGAATGCGAGAATTCACGTCAAGCGGCCGATTGGAGCTCACTGGTGAAGTCGATCTTGCCGCTGTTGATCGTGTTGCTGATCACCATGGCGGTTTTTCTCATCGACGGTATATACTTCGATGCGCGCATGGGGCTCGGCATCACCACCCTCATCTCGGCCGTGCCGCTGCAGCTGACGTCGAGCGCCGAGCTGCCGAATGTCGGGTACGTCGTGCTGCTCGATAAGCTGTACAACCTCAGCTACGCGGTGATTTTTCTGACGCTGCTCGAGTCGGTGATGGCGGTTCGCTTGACCGACGCCGACGAATCGAAGCGGGCCGCGTTCTATGACCGGCTCTCGCTCGTCGCGTGCATGGTCTTTGCGCTGGGCACGGGCACCTGGCTCATCGTCGGCCGCTAGGGTTGGAGTCATCGTGGGCGACTTGGTGCTCAACGGGCTGGCGGCACTCGAGCGAGGAGATGACGCCGAAGCCCTCGAGTTGCTGCTCGATGGCTGGGCCCAGACGCGCAGTGCGTCGATTGCGACCGTCATCGAGTTGATCGACATCAACGCGGCTGGGCTGACTTCGCTTCTGCCAGGGAGCGCACCGACGGTTGCGAGGCTGCTCGATGCCACTTTGCTGGAGCGGGGGCCACTGTTGCGTCAGCTTGGCCATCACAACGATGGCGAGCTCGAGTCGTGGCTCGGAGCGCTGGTTCAGCTCTCGCCCGACCCACGCGTGGCGCGGGTGCTGCAGGGTCTTTCCGATCGGCTCCCTGACGATTCATACCAATGGGAGGGCGATGAGGATTTGGGCGATCGCGAGCTCGATGTGCGTGAACGCCGCGCGAGCCTGTTTCGCCAGGTGTGCGAGCGTCACCACGATTGGAGACTCGGTCGCTTCAGTCACGGCGAGCCACCGATTGTGTTTTCAAATGGGGCGTTGAGCGAACCGCAAGAGCACGCCTTGCGCTCGGCTGAGCGAACGCTTCGGGCCCGGCTGTTCTGTGACCTCGAAGACCAGAAGGCGGTGGCCCACTTCACCCGAAACCCCGACGACCTCTCCGCACGTGCGGTGTATGCCGATTGGCTGACGGCGCGCGGCGACCCGCGGGGCGCAGACCTGCTGACCGGCGCAGACCCTGCCACGCTCGAACTCGAGGAAGTGTGGCTTGGGCCGCTCCAGCGCATGGCGGTGACGACCCTGCGGGCAGGCCGAGTGCGCACCGTGCGGTTCAACGACGACGACCGAGCCACGCTCGAGGGCCTGACGTGGTCATCGATGGAGGTGGGTTGGCGCCCCGGGTGGAGCGCGGTTCACGAAGTCGATTGGGCCCCGGCGAGCTTGCTCAGCTCGGTCGAGTGGGGGGCGTTGCGGGTGCTTGGGTGTCGGCTCGAGACCCTCGAGGTGGCCTTGGCCCGCGGGGCAAGGGTCAAATCACTCGACCTGCTGAGCGTCTATCGCTGGTCTGAGGTCGACTTTCCCAGGCCACACGAGATTCGTCGGGTTCAAGCGTTGCTCCGACATGAGGGTATGTCAGGCCTTCGCCAGCTCAACCTGCACGGTTACTCCCGAGAGCATGGCGGAGAGGTCGAGGCGTTGCGAGCGTTGCTCGCCGACCCGTGTGGACTGAACACGTTGGCCGTTCACTGGTCATCACAGAACCGATTTTGGGTTTCCTCCGCAGCTTGGCTTCAGGCGCTGCGAACAACGGCCTCGCCTCTTCGAGCCTTTCACGGCATCGGCAGCTCCGGTGAGCGCTGGGTGTTCGGGCACCACTCGTCTGGCATCGATTGGCAAGCGGTGTCGGTCACGTGGTCGGGCACGCCGAATGTCTTTGGCGCCGATCGTGTGGGTGAGGTGGTCGCTGCAGGCGCGAAGCAGGTCATCGTCACCGCTCGAGCGCCACTGACGCCGGGTGTGCTCCAACGCCTCAAGCGCTTCGACTGCGAGCTGATCATCAAGCAGGACCCGACCCTTCGGTAGGGTCGGGCCGTGCCGAGTCAGAAGACGTATTCGAGCAAGCCTGCGCCAGCCGCGACTTCACGGGTCTGGCTCTGGGTGAGGGTGGTCAGCGCGTTCACTTTCTTGGGAGAGGTCACAGGCTTTTTCATCGCCCAGCTTATTTCACAGGCCCTGAGACGTTGACAAGGGGGCGTGACGCCGAAGCACGATGCGTAACGCCTCAGCTCCACCTGCCGGTCTGAAACTGATCCACCCCAGGTTTGACTTTCATCTACTTCGATTTGGTCTTCGTTGTCTTGGGTGGGGTGTCGCCCGCCGTAGCGAGCGCAGCGAGCGAAGGCGCCGCTACCCCTTTAGGCCCGACACCACTCGGCCACAGAAAACTCGGCGTTCTTCGCCTCAACATCGATGAGCGCGAACTTCACGCACTCTCTTTGGCGAAGAACGCCGCCGCTTTTTTTAAGATGTCTCGCTCCACACGAAGCGCGCGATTTTCCTTTCGCAGCTTGGAGAGCTCTTCTTTCTCGGCAGTAGTCAGAGCGCCGTCTTTCCCTTTGCCGCGATCGGCACGCGCCTGCTGCACCCACTTCTGAACGCTGTTTGGTTTCGCGCCGAGATCGCGCGCCACCGACGTGGCGCTGCGCCCCTCGTCGAGCACCAGCCGCACCGCGCCGGCCTTGAACTCCTTCGAGAATCTCTGCCGCTTCTGCTTGCCGCTTCCAGCTTCCATAACGCTCTCCGTACTGCCTCTGAAGGCGTCTACGGAAGCTGATCAACGTCAATCGCCTCAGCCGTGGTAGGACCACGGCATGCTCGAAGCTTCGAACTTCAAGACGATTTCTTTCGAAGAAACCGTGCTCTTTCTTCGCAGCCGAGGCCTCGCCCCTGAAGAGCTCAAGCCGATGCCGAGGGGCACCTACGGTCTTTGGGCCGGCCCGTGCCATCTCGAGTCACTGCGCCTCGATCACTCGCAAACCCCGTGGGAAACGCTCGTCAGCGCCGAGCTCGTCGGCATCGTCGTCGACGGAGACCTGACCATCGACGGCAACCTCATCAACGGTGAACAAGATTTTGGCCCTGGCCTGATTGTTCTGGGTGACATGAAGGCGCACAACATCGCCATCGCCGGTGCACCCTTATTTGTTCAAAACTCGCTGAACGTGACCGAGGTCTTTCACGGCTACTACAACCACGGTTCGCTCATCGTGCGCGGTGGGTTGCGAGCGAAGGTCTTCTTTGCCAGTGAGTACTTTGGTCGCGTTCTTGGTGCGATCGACGTTCAGCTGGTCGACGCTGGCCATGTCATTGGCACCTTCGGCGAGCGCGTCTTCTGGCCGCCGCTGCTGGTTGCTGAACTGAGCGAAGACGAAGACGCGGTGGGTGTTGACTCGGTCGACTGCCAGACGACGGGCGGCTCTACGCGCTTCTGCAGGCCGGCAAGCCAGCGCTCAGAGGTGGCGCTCCTACGCAGGCCTGCCTCGTGAAAGAGGTCGCTAAGCGTCCACCGGGGGGCGCGTCATCCACGCAGCGATGAACACGTCGATTTCACCGCGCAGCACATCTTTTACCCGCGGCGTCGCCTCACCGGTGCGTGGGTCTTCGACGCGCGGGCTGCGACCGACGAAATACCGCCCGACGACGGAACGAACGAGCCGTGGATCCCGGCGCTTGCAGTGCTTGAAGCGCTCGCCCCTGGAGGAGCACATGCTGACGGGGAAGGACTCGTTTTAACCGCCACTCTGCTCGAGATGCCCGCTGCGACCACACCTTAGAGGGCCCCTCGAGCGCAGGCGCCCTCAGCGGCAAGAGAAGGCGGCGGCCCGGGGGGCGAGACATGGCGCTCAGCCCCGGCTCGTGGTTGGCTCACGACGTGCTCGTTCGCGTGGTGGCGATTCTGTTCGCCGTTGTTCTGCCCGGCTGCTTCGACCTCGCCCTGCCCGCCCGAACCGATGGTCGCGTGACCGGCGTCGCTTCGGTCGTCACCTTGAGCGGTGCCCTGCAGCCCGTCTCTGGAGCGGTCGCGAACGTCGTGGGCAGTTCGTTGAGCACTGCGACCAACGACGTCGGTTTTTTTGAACTCACGCCCATTGTGACGAACCGTGGCCAACTCGTCATTTCGTACGACCCCGACGGCGATGGCGTGGCAGACGTTCAGCGGGCCTTCGACTTCGAGACCTGGGGCATTGGCCCCAACCGCACGAGTTCGCTCGGGCAGGTGATTCTCGTCGACAGCGCGACGGTGAGTGGCACCGTTTCGCTTTCCGGTCGCCCCTCGGGTGGGCAGGGGGGCACCACGGTCTTTCTGCTGGGTCACCCGAACGTCGCGGTCACCAACGACCAGGGCGCGTTTCTGCTCACCGGCGTACCAGACGGCACGAGCACCCTGGTCGCCACCCACGACGGGTTTGATTCGAAACGGGTCTCGTTGACCGCGCGCTCGTCAGAACTCCTCAACTTGGCGCCCTTGACCCTCGAACCCGCGACCTCCACGAGCCCCGCGAAGGTCTCCGGCCGGGTCGTGCTCGTGCCCCCGGCCGACGTCACCCCCACCGTCGCCGCGGTCACCAACAGCACCTCTGTGAACCTCAGCGTCTCGGCCGCCGGCGCGTTCGAAGGCCAGGTCCCTCCCGGGCGCGTCACGGTGGTCGCGCGCGCTTCGGGCCATGCCGACGGCGTCGTCAGCAACATCGTCGTCGGCGCGGGTGACACCATCGACGTGGGCGAAATTCGGCTGGCACCGGGCGCCGCTTCATTCGACGCGGGTCAGCCCCGCGATGCCGGCCCCAGCGTGTTCGGGTGTGGCGACGGCACCGTGAGCGGGGCGGAGGCGTGCGACGACGGCAACACGCGCCCCGGCGACGGCTGTGCTGCCGACTGTACGCTGGAGACCCAGCCGAATGTGGCAACGGGTCGGTCGGCGCCGGTGAAGTGTGCGATGACGGCAACCTCACTGCGGGTGACGGCTGTGACCCGACGTGCGAACTCGAGAACCAGCCCCACGGCGGCGAGAGTTGCTCGATGCCACGCCTCTGACGCTGGTGCCCCTGGCGGGCGGCTTGCTGGGAGCGACCTGCAGTCGACCGGCGGAGACACGAACAGCAGACCTCGCGTCGCGTTGTGCTCCCGCGGGTACGAGCGACGCGACCTTCCGTTTGACGCTCTCCCAAAGCGCGAAGCTCGCGTTGACGACGCCGGGCGGTGCGTTCGGCATCTCGCTCCGCACGCTGGGCCAGTGCCCCACCACCGAACTCGGGTGCGGCGAAGGCTCGTTCACGACGGGGGTGTTGCTCCCCGGTGACTACCTTGTCGGCGTGCACGACAACGAAGCTCGCGCGTTCTTTCCACTCTCGGTCATCGCCACTCCGACGCAGGTGAGCCCCGCCTGCGGCGACGGAGTCGTCACGCCAGACGAAGAGTGCGACGACCGCAACCATGTCGCGGGTGACGGCTGCGGGGTCGACTGCACGCTCGAGGTACAAACCGCGGGCACCGCTTGCTCGAATGCGCCCACGCTGGCCTTGGCACCCGTCGCGGCCGGAGCCCAGGCGAGCAAGTACAGCACGCTCTCCTTCGCCACGTCAGACAGCTCGTTGACGGCCTCGTGCGGCCAGGCCACGTCGATGTCGGTCTACCGGCTCAACGTGACCGCCCCGAGCATGCTGACGGTGCTCGGGCAGGGCCTCGCGGCCGATGTCGTGCTGTCGGTCTTTTCAGCCCCGAACTGTGCCGCGCTGACCGAAGTGGGGTGCGCGAATGCAGCCGGCCCCAACGTTGGCGAAACACTCAACGTGTCGGTCGACGCAGGCTCCTATGTAGTCGTCGTGGGCGTGGTGACGTCGGGCAGGCCCACGGGCGAAATCATCATTCACTAAAGGCGCCGGTCAGCCGGTGGCGAGCGCCTTCGCCAACTGCTGAATGCTGAGGTTTTGAAGCGAGAGCGACTGGTCGACCGGCCGCCCAAGCCACCGCCCCAAGTCGTCGGCGAGCGCCGCCGCCGCAATCGAATCGAGCCCATAGCGGCTCAACGGCAGCTCGACGTTCACCTCGCTCGCGCTGAATTCAAGCAACGTCGCCACCTGCTCCACCAACCATTTTTCGATAGTTTCTTGAGTCATTTCTATTGGTTGAAAACGAATTGCGACTCCGGGTGGGCCGATGGGTCTTAGCGGGTATGGCGCACATCACCTTACCTCAGGCCACGGCCGCAGGGCAGGTCGGCCCTTCGTTGCGTGAGCGCCAGCGGGCCCATGCCTGGCTGACGCTGGGTGGCGCGGGGCTCGGGTTGGTGGCGGGTTTCGTCGCGGCTCCCTGGCTCGGCGTGACCGCACTCGACGTCGGTTTGCTGGTGGTGATGTACGCGCTGACGATGACGGGGGTGGCGGTGGGGCTTCACCTGCTCTTCGGTCACCGGGCCTTCGTGGCGGGTCGGGCGGTGCGCGGGGCGCTCGGCGTGCTGGGGTCGATGGCCGGTCAGGGGCCCCTGGTCTACTGGGCCACGAACCATCGACTCCACCACGCGCACTCCGACGGCGAGGGCGATTTGCATTCTCCCTGGGTCGACTCGCGGGGCCGACCGACGAGCGGTCTCCACGGCCTGGCCCACGCCCACTTCGGCTGGGTGTTCGACCACGCCCCCGCCAACCCCTTGCGGTACGCGAAAGACCTCTTGCGCGACCCGGTGCTGACTTGGGTGAATGCCCATTACGCCTGGTGGGTGCTGCTCGGGCTCGTGTTGCCGACCG
>JBGAIY010000245.1:0-11880 GCA_044225205.1 Myxococcaceae bacterium
CTCGTTGTCGGGGCCGCTCATCGTCGCGCGCGACATTGCCCACGCGAAGCTCAAAGAACGGCTCGATTCGGGCGCCGGGCTGCCGCAGTACTTCAAAGACCACGCGGTCTATTACGCCGGCCCCGCGAAGACCCCGGTCGGCATGGCGTCGGGCTCGTTCGGCCCCACGACCGCAGGGAGACTGGACTCGTACGTCGACCTCTTTCAAAAGCACGGCGGCAGCTGCGTGATGCTGGCCAAGGGCAACCGTTCGAAAGCCGTCACCGACGCGTGCAAAGCGTACGGTGGGTTCTACCTGGGCAGCATTGGCGGGCCCGCGGCCCGGCTCGCGCAAGACTGCATCAAGAAGGTCGACGTGCTCGAGTACCCCGAGCTCGGCATGGAAGCGGTGTGGAAAATCGAAGTCGTCGATTTTCCCGCGTTCATCGTCGTCGACGACAAGGGCAACGACTTCTTCGCGGGGCTGTTGCCGCCGGGCACGAAGGCGTAACGTCGTCGGTTCCATGAACCAAAGCGACTACTGCACGCGGGTCGGGCTCGACGTCAGCGAAGCAGCGGTAAACGAAGCGCGCACCCAGCTGTGGCGCGCGCTCGACGAAGCCAAGTCGGCGTCGGTGCCGTCGACGCCCCACTCGCTGGCGAAGCTGTACGAATTCAAGGTGCCGAAACTGTCGGCCGACGGCAGCTGTTCACTGCACGACGAGCTCGACGACAAGCCGTACGACCTGAGCGTCGTGCTCGGCGGCCGCACCCTCACCGCGACCACGAGGCTCATGACGCTCGACACCGTCATCGCCCAGTCGCACCGCGCGCTCCAAGCCGACTGGCTCGGCGTGTACCAGGCGCGAACCGTCGGCTCTGGCCCCGCGCTCGTGAAGCTCGCCTACCGGGGCGCGCCCAGCCGCGCCGAATTTCCACTCACGGCGGAGTTCGCCAAGAAGAGCAACAACGCTCGCGTCGCGCTCAGTGGGCGCGCCACCGTCATTCACGACGTCGCCGCGCACGTTGCCTCGGGAGGCGAGTACTACGAGTGCGACCCACGCGTGCAAGCCGAAGCCTGCGTGCCTGTGCTCGACGAGGCGGGCCACGTGGTCGGCCTGGTCGACGCCGAACATTCGGTCAAAGGGTGGTTCACCCGCGAGCGGCTCGGCGCCGTCGTCGCCCTCGCGCTCGAATTGCCAAAGCTGCTGCCTTCGGGCGGGTTCGTGGTGACATGAATTTTGCGTTCATCACCTCGGCCAAACTGCCCGACCTGTACAGCGACGACCAACTCGCCGCGCGAGAGTTGACCAGCCGGGGCCACCACGTCACCCCCGTCGTGTGGGACCACGCGACCGTCGCACAGCTGAACGGTTTTGATGCCGTCGTCATGCGCTCCCCGTGGGACTGGTACACCCGCGTGCTCGACTTTCAGTCGTTTCTCGAGCGGCTGAGCGAGCTCGCCGTACCCGTGGCCAACCCCGCTTCGATGCTGATTGAGTTCACCGACAAGACGTACCTGCGGCGACTCGAAGCATTGGGCGTGCCCATCGTGCCCACGCGCTGGCTCGTGCGAGACGCGCTCGAGACGCTGCCGTCGGTCGTCGCCGGCTCCGGGTGGTCGCGCGCCATCGTCAAACCGTCGATTTCAGCCAACTCGAACGACACCCACTTGTTCGGCCTCGGCAACGTGGGCCACGTCGTCGCGGCGCTGCGCCAAAACCCGAATCACTCTGAATACTTGGTGCAACCGTACCTGCGCGAAATCGAAGAGCACGGCGAGTGGTCGCTGGTGTTTTTCGGCGGCGAGTACAGCCATTGCGTTCGCAAGTACCCCAAGCACGGCGACTTTCGCGTGCAGCATGACCACGGCGGCCGCAACGAAGCCGACCGCGCCAGCCCCACGCTCGTTCGCCAGGCGACCGACATCGTTCACCGCGCCGTGCCCAATGCCGTGTACGCGCGCGTCGACGGCGTCGTCAGCCAGGGCCAATTGCTGTTGATGGAACTCGAGGTCGTCGAACCCGAGCTGTTCTTTCGCATCGACCCCGCGGCGCCCGCGCGCTTCGCCGACGCCCTCCTCGGCTTCGTGAAATGACGCCCAAGGCGACTGCGGAAAACCGAATTTGGCCAGAATCCTCGAGTCGGCGGTGGTGGTCGTGGTGTTGCTGGCGCCAGGGCTCGCCCTCGCGTCCTCCTGCGGTGAAGTCGATGAATCGCGCACCAGCGCCCTCTTCGATGGCACGGTCGTCAGCATCGAACCGACGCCGAAAGGGGCCAAAACCGTCTGTTTCGACGTCACGTCGACCCGACAAGGCGAACCGCTGCCGCGCCGCTGCGTGAAAACGCGGCTCGGAGGCGGCGACTGTGGGTTCGAGTTCGTCGTCGGTCAGACGTACCTCGTCGACGTCGGGGCGTTCGGGCCACGAGGCGACCCAACGTGGACGAACATCTGCAGCCGTACCGAGCGCTTGCACGAGACCACCCAGTTCGGCGTGTTGTCGGGCTTGGCGCTGCTCGCCTTCGCGCTCGTCGTGACGTCGACCCGCTTTCTCGTGCGCCGCCGCGCCCCATGAGGCGCTACTTCGGCGCGGGCCGAACAATGGGCCGCCCCTGTTCGAGCCAGTCTGAGGCGATTCGCTCGTCGAGTTGGCCACCCTTCAGCACGTCGGTGACGAAGACCTCGGCTCCCCGCTCGGGAGGAAACGAGCGCTCACCGTACACGTCGCCGACACAGAACGCGTCGATGGGGCCACTGGGCTTCGAGAAGTACGTCGCGTAGTGAAAGACCTGGGCTCGTACCGAATCAACCCAGAGCGAGCCTCCGTTGTCGCCGTACGCGCACATGATGACGGTCGCGACTTCGAGCAGCCGACACACGACGGTGATGCACGAACGAAAGTACGCCGACTCGGCCCAGATGCTGCCGTCGACGACGAGAATGCTGTCGTACCCGTCACCTCCGGCGCCGCCGTCGAGGTACCCGTCGACCACCAAGTCGCCTTTGATGACGACGGCGAAGCCCATGTCGCACGTCTCGGCCAACAGGCGGTCGGTCGTTTTGACCCGCACGCTGCCGGCGAAGTACCGAACCTCGGTGTGTTGGGTGTCGGGCCATGACACACCGGGCAGCCGTCGCTTCGCTTCGTCGAGCGAAATGGTCTCACCGTCGTCTTCGGTCAAGAACGTGGTCGTCTCGACCCCGACCGTGCGTTCACGGCGTTCGGGCAGCGGCTGCCGAGCGGGCTCGAGAATTCGCGACGGCGCGTCTTCGTCGGGCCCGACGTAAAACGCCGTGCCCCGAAAGCGAAACGGAGCGCCGGTTTGCAGCCACGCCGAGCCCACGAGCCCGCGCTTCCACGGCAGCAAGCTCGTCACCGAGCCTGCGTCAACCAACGTGCCCAAAAGGCTCACGGCTCCCGCCACCAGGTGACCGACGGCATTTTTCGAGCCCACGACGAACGTCGACGACGTCGGGTCGTACACGACGCATTCGACGTCGGCCCCGCCGAGCGCGCTCGCGTCGCACGGGGTGAGCGACTCGATGTTGGGGCCCACGAAGAGCTGCCCCTGGTCTCCGGCAACGGCGCACGACCCGTCAGGGGCGCGGGCGAAGCGGGTCAGGGGCGCTTTCGCGCTGAGCACGCTCTTCGCCCCGAAGAGAACCTGGGTCGAAGTCACCATGACCCGCTTGGGCCCCGTGAAGTCGAGCTGAACGATGCGGTCGCTCGTGCCCGACGAGACCGGTTCGCTTTCGAGCACGGCCCCCACCCGCAGTTGCAGCAAGACGCCGTTGTCACCCGCGGCCCACACTTTGCCGTCGGCGTCTCGCGCCACGGTGAAGAGGCACTCGCGCGTACCGGTCGAGAACGTTCGTTCGTCGTCACCCGGCCCGACCACCGCCGCGTAGCCGTATTCGCCGACGACGAGAACCGACTCGTTCGACAGCGGCAACACCGCCCGAAGCCCCTGCGCGTCGACCCCCCGCGAGACCCAGCCCGTTGGCTCGGTGTACCGCAGTACCGCCGAAAAGCCGCGACCACCGCCCGCCGCCCAAAGGACACCGTCGTTCGTCGCCGCCAGCGCGAGCGGCCCCGGTATCGCGTTCAGAATGGGGTGAACGTGTTTGAAGAGCGTCAGCATGAAGCCCTTGTTCTACGCTCCTTTTGGGGGAGTGACGTTCGAAGTTGCGCCCAAGCGCCACGACGGCCCCCGTGTGGAACAGCGATGTCAGGTTGCCCGCGTGCATTCCGCTCCACGCCAACCCACGCGGCGAGCAATAACTGTTTCTGTACCTGGGCAAGCCCGACCCCGACGGTGAGTACCCCATCGCCCGGTACGACAGTCAGCCTGAACTCTGGGTTTCTGAGGCGTCGCTCATTCACCTCATCGTTCGCGAAGCGAGCGATCAGGGCGTTCGAATCGAATGTGCCTTCGACTTCGAACGGCTTGCGAAAAAAGCGAGCCAGCGCAACGCGCTCTTTCAGGAGCGCTTCAGCGACGACCCGCATGTTCAGGCCGTGCTGGCGTGACCTGAGCCGCTGAATTCATACCCGCGCGGTGTGATTTCGCGACCGCTCCGTTGTGACGACCGTCTGCTGTCGGTGACAATTTCTGCCGTCGCGGTGTTCGCGACTCGTGAATGAACAGGCCGAAGCGGCGAAGAAGACGCCGCTTTCGCCTGACTGTCACCTCGAGATGCCAGGCCGTTCGTCGCCGGGCTCGCGGCGATTTTCGGCGTGCGCACATCACGGCACTCGGGCCCCTGTGCCCCCCGGTCTGTTCAGGCAGAGGGGTTCGACAGGGTCGACGAAGTGGCTATCAGTGCGCTCGTCGTTCTTCCTCTCGTCGTACCGGTTGCTCGGAGTCGCGATGCAATGTTCGCCTCAGAAATGGTTCGTCTCCCTGGCGGTGGTGGTGTGTCTGTTCAGCAGTTGCGGTACCGAAGTCGTGGACGTCGGCGACGAAACGAAGGAGGTGACCTCGAACCTGGCGGTCGGCACCGTCACCTCGCCCGTGTATTTCGAGGCGCTGGCCGTTGGCTGGCAAGACTGGTCGTGGGCCAACCACACGCTGACGAACACGTCGGTGGTGGCGCAGGGCACCCGGTCGATCGCCGCGCGCTTCGCCCCGTGGACCGGCCTGTATTTCTGGAGCAACGCCTTTCGCACCACCGGCGTGACCCACGTGGTGATGATGGTGCACGGAGGCAGTGAGTACGACGGCGCGAACTTGGCGGTGACCGCCGCCTGGGGCAATTCGTTCGGCAAGGCCGTTTCGCTCGGCGCCTACTGCGACGGAGGCAAAGTGCGCTCAAACGTGTGGACGAGCTGTCGCGTGCCGCTCGCCGCGCTCGGCGCGTCGGGCTCGGTCATCAACGGCTTCGTCGTACAAGAGAACGCCGGCCGAAGCTTCAGCACCAGCGCGTACTTCGACGTCATCGGCTTTGGCCCCGGTACCGTGACCCAACCCGCCGACGCTGGCACGGGCGGCGGCGCTCCCGACGCAGGCGGTGCTCGCGACGCGGGCCTCGCCGATTCGGGCACCAGCACCGACGCGGGCACCGATTCGGGCACGCCCGACGCCGGTACCGTCGGTACACCCGACGCGGGTCAGGGCCCCATCGTCGAGCCAGGCTCGCCGGGTTCGGCCGACGTGACCTTCACGATTCGTTCTGACACCGCCCGGCGGGCGATTTCTCCTTTGATTTACGGCATCAACGACGACGCGCGAATCGCCCAAGTCAAACAAGCCTTGGTGCGAGCCGGTGGCAACCGGTGGACCGCGTACAACTGGGAGAACAACGCTTCGAACGCCGGCAGCGACTACTGTTTTCAAAACGACGGTCAGCTCAGCTCGAGCGAGACGCCTGGAGAAGCCGTGCGCACGCGAATCGCCTCGGCGACGGCCAACGGCGCCTCGGCGTTGATCACCGTGCCCATCGTCGACTACGTGGCCGCCGACAAGAACGGCAACTGCGACGTTCGCAATTCGGGCCCGAACTACCTGCAAACCCGCTTTCGCCAGAACCGGTCGACCAAAGGGTCGAGCCTCAGCACGAGCCCCGACAAGAGCGACGGCTACGTCTACCAAGACGAATTCGTGAACTTCGTGAAGGGCGCCGTGCCCTCGGCGCAAGTCGTCTTCACGCTCGACAACGAACCTGACCTCTGGGCCGACACCCATGCCGAAGTGCACCCGAACGCGCTGACCTACGACGAATTGGTCAGTCGCAACATCGACTATGCGAAGGCGGTGAAGCGGGTCTGGCCGGGGGCGCTGGTCACGGGCTTCGTCAGCTACGGCTGGGCCGGGTACGTCAACCTGCAGGGAGCGCCCGACGCCGCCGGCAAGGGTGACTTCACCGACTACTACCTGGCTCAGATGAAAGCCGCCGAAGCCGCGAACGGTCAACGGCTCATCGACTACCTCGACTTGCACTGGTACCCCGAGGCCAAGGGTGACGGCGTGCGAATCATCGGTTCGTCGACGAGCGCCGGCGTCGTCGAAGCCCGTGTTCAAGCACCGCGCTCCCTGTGGGACGAGACCTACACCGAGACGAGTTGGATCGCGCAGAGCTCGACCCAGGGCCCCATCACGTTGCTGCCTCGCATGAACGCCAAAATCGCGGCCAAGTACCCCGGCACTCGGTTGGCGATCACCGAATGGAACTACGGTGGTGGCGGCCACATTTCGGGGGCGCTCGCGACGGCCGACACCCTGGGCGCGTTCGGGCGCGAAGGCGTCGGCCTGGCCACCATGTGGCGACTCAACTCGAGCGAGGCCTTCACCGAAGCGGCGTTCATGGCGTACCGCAACTTCGACGGCGGCGGAGCGCGCTTCGGCGACACGTCGATTCAGGCGGTGACGAATGATCGCGCGGCGGCATCGGTGTACGCCAGCACCGACGCCAACAACCCCGGGCGGGTCGTCATTGTCGCCATCAACAAACGAACCACCCCCAAGACCGCCGCGCTGACCGTCGCGGCCCCGGGCCGCTTCACCCTGGGCCAGGTCTTCACCATTACCTCGGCGGGGGC
This sequence comes from Myxococcaceae bacterium, assembly GCA_044225205.1. Lineage (GTDB taxonomy): Bacteria > Myxococcota > Myxococcia > Myxococcales > Myxococcaceae > JAEUJT01. Next base: position 7,020 of record JBGAIY010000245.1, read on the forward strand.
GCAGCCCGTCGCGGGGCCGACCATCGCGGCGGTGTCGACGAATGCGTTTCGCTACGTGATTCGCTTCGCCCGAAAACCCGGTGCCGCCTCGAGTCAACTCGAGGCGACGCTCGGGTTCGGCGACACGTTCAAACGGTCGGCCAAGGAGAGCCTCGACACGACGACCAACAGCCCCCAGACCGAATCGGCGAGCGCCAAGTGAATCAACTGCATGAAGGTGGGGGCCGCGAGGGCCACGTTGACGAGCCCCGCGACCACTTGCAGCAAAACCGCCGCGACCAGAGCCGCGGCCCAAGGCTGCGCCACGCGGGGGCCGTGCGCTTTCACCACGAAGGCGGCGCCCATCACGCTCAACGTACCGGCAATGGCCAGCACGGGGTGCAGCAAGCGAAACCGAATCAACACGTCGACGAACGCGTTCTGCACGTCTTGTTGGTGCAGCGTGTCTCCCAAGGCCGTGACCGCGCCGGTGACCGCCACCACCATCGTGCCGAAGAACGCTGCGCCCAGCGCCCACGCCGAAAGGCCTCTCCACGACACCCGACCGTCGCCCCGCCACGCCCAAACCACCGTCGCCGTCATCGAGGCCAACAGCAAGAACGTGTTCACCAAATGCAACGACATGGCCACCGCGCGATTCGCCGTCGCGTTGTTGGCCACCAGCTCGAGTTTGACGAGCAACGCCCCCAACAACGCCTCGCTGAGCATGAAGCCCAATGACCAGGCAGCGGCTCGGCGCACCGCATGCCCGGCCGCGTGCAGTCTCCGAGACCAGACGACCAGCGCCACCACCGACAGCAGCGACAACCCGCTCGTCGTGCGGTGGGTGAACTCAATCAACGTTTGCGTCGACGGGGCCCGAGGCACCAACTCGCCGTTGCAGTTGGGCCAGTGCGCTCCGCAGCCCGCCCCCGACCCCGTCGCCCGCACGTACGCCCCCCACACGATGACGCCCAAACACCAGGCCAACGACAGGGCCGCAAACCAACGAAACCGAGGAGACGACATGGCTCAGGCCTCTACACTCCGTCGATTTGGCGCGCACGGTCTCCCTCCCCCCATGACCTGGCATTCAACTCATTGAAATTATTAGCACCCGACCCCACATTGCTCGGCGGGTGGCGTCGGGCGTCACGTTGGGTGTCGTCATTGGTCGGCTCGGGCCGTGAAAACCCCTCTGGCATTGGCTCTCCTGTGTTGACGGGCGCCAGCGGTGGTTTTGCTGCCGGCCGGCCGGTCGCTCAGCGACACTGCGCGACCATGAACGCCAACGACGCCTTCGCCCTGGCCTCGAAGTTGTCTGACCGCCTGCACGGAGCGAGCAGCGCCTTTCGCACGATGCCCGACGCGCCCCAAGACCTCGAAGAGTTCTACGCGTTCTACGAGCCCGACGAGCAGCGCGCGGTCATCGAGCGAGGTCGCCAAGCGCTCAGGGAGTTCATGGCCGCGTTCGAGCAAGTGAAGGGCGACCCCGAAGGCGAACAAGTCTTCGTGAAAGAGCTCAAACGGTCGGTGGGGCGACTGAACGCGTCGCTCAAAGCCGCTGACCCCGGCTTCGACCCCGCCCCGGTCGACGCCGCGCTCGCGATCGTGGTGCCCAGAGTGACGCGACGCGAGGGCCCCAAGGTCGCGGCGCCCGGCACGTCAGAAAAGGTGACCGAGCTGTTCGGGTTTCTCGCTTCGTCGAAGGCTGAAAAAGCGCTGCTCACCGAAGTCGCGGCCAAGGCGCTCGACCTGACGAAGAAGGGCGGGTCGACCGAGGTGACGTTTGAAGATGCCGTCATGACGTGCGGCCCGAAGGTGAAACCAGCCGCGAGCGTGCCCGCGTCGTACGCCGGCATCGCCAAAGTCTTCGGCAGCGTGCTGTGGAAGTCGAGTGGCCCGCGCGGTGGCCCCAGCGTCGGTTTCTGCGGCCTCGACAAGAAGGGCCAGTTCAACGACGGCTCGTGGGAATGGCAGGCCCTCGAAGAAGGCGACAACGAAGCGCTGCTCAAGGCCCTCAAGAAGGCGAAGCTGGGGCTGCGCGACATTCACTGCGCCTTCGCCTGCGGTCAGAATTGGGTGCTCTTCGACCCCACCCGCGAAGCGAAGAACGGCGAGCCGGCGCTCGCCTTCGTCTCACACGGCGACTGCGAATGGGTGCCCATGAAGTCGGCCGACGGCCACGACGCGCCGGGCGTGCTGTTGCGGTTGATGGCGTGGTCGCTGGTGGGCAAGCGTGGGCTGTACCCTGAAATTTCGGCCTGACCTGCGGCGCGGGGCTACTTCACGACGCGCAAATGACCGCGGCGCGGCGGCTCGGGCGGGTCGGGAGGCCCGTCGGGCGCTGGCGCGTTGGGGTCGCTCTTCGGCGAGGCAGCCACGTCGTCGGCTTCGCCAGGCGCGCTGGGCTCGGCACCACCCTCTTCACCCGAACGGTCGATGACGACCTCGCGCAAAATCGCGCGCGGTTTCGTCGCCGCGGCGGCTTCTTCTTCTTTCGTCTTGGGCCACTTCGCCCGAACTTCACCGCCGCCGTATTTCTCGACGGCATTCGCCATGACTTCGCTGGGCATGTCGTCGGGGTACATCCAAAATTCGCGGGTGACGACGCTGGCCACGGCGAACATGGCCGACCAGGGTATGGCGCACAGAAAGCGCTCTCCGCCGAAGCTCAAGGTCTCGCGTACACCCCAATCGCTGACGGTCAGGTCGGGGGGCTCGAACCGGTAGCTGATGTTGAGCACCAACTGAGGCTGGTCTTTGAAGCGCTCGGGCACGGCGACGAACGGGCGGCGGGCATCGAGGTGCACCTGGGCCATGCCCTTCTCGAGCGACTCCAGCAGGCGCTTCTTCTTTTCCGCAGTGCGCTTGTCCATCAGACCCGTGGGGTAAAACCGTACAATCACTGTCTCCTACACCGACTCGAGCTCTGCCTTCGACCCATTTCAGCGACGGCGCATGGCCCGGTCAATTTCACGCTTGGTTTCGCGCTCTTTGATGGTGTCTCGCCGGTCGACGCTCGACTTGCCAAGGGCCAGACCGAGCTTCACCTTCACCCGGCCGTTCTTGAAGTAGAGCATCAACGGTACAATCGTGTAACCCCGCTCGCGAACCTTCGCACTCCACTTGTCGATTTCTTTACGGTGCAACAACAGCTTGCGGGGCCGTATGGGGAGGTGCCCGTAGGTGACGGCGGGCTTGTAGACGCCAATGTGGGCGTTGTGCAGAAACAGCTCGTCTTTGAGCGGCAGCGCGTAGGCGTCGTTGAGGTTGCCTTCGCCGTTGCGCAGGGCTTTGACTTCGCTGCCGAGCAACGCCAGACCGGCTTCGAGCGTGTCGTCGATGGTGTAGTCGAACTTCGCCCGGCGGTGCTCGCAGATGATTTTTTCGCCCGCGTTCTTGTCGCGAGCCGCGTTCTTCTGGCTCATGGGTCGCCTTGTGAGGCTGGCTGTCACATGCACGAGTCACGGCGTGAAAGCGAGCCTCTCGAGAAAAGGAACTGGGCGTGCATGGCCTCTACCGAAGCCGACCGCCGACCAACCTGACGAGCCCCTCACCGGAGCGCCAGGTTGTCGATGAGGCGGGTCGTGCCCAAAAACCCGGCCACCAGCATGCGGGGCGCGCTGCCCGGGGTCAGTTCGGTCAACGGCGCCCAGGTGTCGGCGTCGCGCACGTCGACGTAGTCTTCGCGCACTTGAGCTTCGGCGAGGGCCGCTTGGGCCAACTTCACCAGCGGGGCGACGCGGGTTTCACCGGCGCGCACCGCGTCGCGGGCCGCGAACAGGCCTTTCGACAACGCCACGGCCTTCGCGCGGTCGGTCGCCGACAAGTATGAGTTGCGCGACGACATGGCGAGCCCGTCGCTCTCGCGAATGGTCGGCATGCCCACAATGTCGACGCCCAGCTCGAGGTCGCGGTTGAGCGCGCGAATGACCTGCAGCTGCTGAAAGTCTTTCTCACCGAAGAGCGCCACGTCGGGCCGAAACAACCCGAGCAGCTTGGTGACGACCGTGGCGACGCCGCGAAAGTGGCCGGGGCGGCGGTCTCCGTCGAGCCCCTGCGACGAGCGCTCGACGTCAACCGAGGTCTGGTACCCCGAGGGGTACATGGTGCTCGGCGTCGGGGCATAAACGACCGAAACCCCAGCGCTTTCACATTTCTGGAGGTCTCCGGGCAAGTCGCGTGGGTACCGCGACAGGTCTTCTTTCGGGCCGAACTGCGTCGGGTTCACGAAGATGGTGGCGGCGACCACGTCGGCGCGAGCGAGCCCCTCGCGCATGAGCGAGAGGTGCCCGTCGTGCAAAAAACCCATGGTCGGCACCAGGGCCACCCGTTGGCCAAACCGCTGCCGTTCACGCACCCACTGGCGAACGGCGTCGGGCGTCTCGAGCACTCGCAGCGAGGCCACGGCTACACCGGTACGCCGTACACGCCGCTCTTTTCTTCACGCTCGCCGATGTGCACGTCGGGGTTCGACGCGACCAGCCGCATGTTCGAGCTGCGAAACGAGTGCTCTTCGTCGGGAAATTGGTGTTCACGCACTTCGCTGAAGTACGCCTTCGCCGCGTCGGTGACTTGGTCGAAGAGGTTGGCGTAGCGCTTGACGAACTTGGGCTTGAAGTCGGGATTGAGACCCAGCAAGTCGTAACAAACCAGCACTTGGCCGTCGCAGAACTTGCCGGCGCCGATGCCAATGGTGGGTATTTCGAGCCGCGCGGTGATTTGCTTGCCGAGCTCGAGCGGTACCCCCTCGAGCACGAGCGCGTAGCAGCCGGCTTGCTGCAAGGCGACGGCGTCTTCGAGCAACTTGGCGGCGGTCTCTTCGTCGCGGCCTTGCACGACGTAGCCGCCCATTTTGTGCACCGACTGGGGCGTGAGG
>JBGAIY010000246.1:0-11801 GCA_044225205.1 Myxococcaceae bacterium
CTGCCGAGCGCCGAGCGACGGCGGCTCGCCCAGGCTCGCGCGGTCGATCATTTCGACTGCGCGCACGCGCTGTTTCAGCAGGTCAAGCGAACCCACAAGTCGCGACGGTACTCGCGCCTCGAGCTCGACGGCATGCGGGTCGTGGCGGCGGTCATGGCCGGTGACCGCGACACCGCCGCGGCCATTTTGCGCGACACCCCCAACGCCGACGACGCTGAAGTCGAAAACGCGCTCTACGGGCGCCTCTTTCACGAAGCCAGCACCCTGAGCGTCGCTCGTTGGGTGCTGACGATTCACCCGACCCAACCGCGCGCGACGAGAATCGTGGCGGTCGGGCTGAGCGCCAAGAAACCCGCCGAAGCCGCCGAGCTGCTCGAACGCGTCGTGGCAATGCGGCCCCGGTATGTCTGGGCCTGGTACAACCTCGCCGAAGCCCTCGCCCGGCTCAAGCGCGACTCCGAAGCCCTGGCGGCACTGCAGCGCGCCCTCACCGAGGGCCTGCGCGTGGGCAACGACCTGCGGGGCCATGCCAGGGTGAACGAAGCCTTCGCCGGGCTCGCCTCGCGGCCCGCGTTTCGAAAATGCGTGCGGCGTTGACGTTGGTCACCCGCCCATTCGTGCGGCGGTGAAAACGCAGCACCGAGCAAGCCAGAGCGCTAGAAGCTCGGCGCATGACGCTCATTCACGACGCGGTCATCTTCTTGGTGGCCGCGGTCATCGGCGTGGCGCTCTTCAAGCGGTTCGGCCTCGGGGCGGTGCTCGGTTACTTGGGCGCGGGCCTCGCCATTGGGCCGTCGGGGCTCAAGCTGGTGGGCGACGTCGACCAAGTCATGGGCATTTCTGAGCTCGGCGTGGTGCTGCTGCTCTTCGTCATTGGGCTCGAGTTGCAGCCCCAGCGGCTGTGGCAAATGCGCGGCCACGTGTTTGGGCTGGGCTCGGTGCAGGTCGGCGCGACGACCGCCCTGATGTTCGTCATCGGCTGGGCGCTGGGCCTGCCGTGGCCCACGGCCTTCGTGCTGGCGTTCGCGCTGTCGCTCTCGTCGACGGCGTTGGCGGTGCAAGCGTTGGCTGAACGCAACCAGCTCGCTTCGCAGCACGGGCGCATCGCCTTCGGCATTTTGCTCTTTCAAGACGTCGCCGCCATACCGTTCTTGGCGTTGGTGCCCGTGCTCGCAGTCGACGCGGGGGTCGACGTCGCCGCCAGCGCGCAAACGACGTCGGGGCTCGGCGTGCTCAAAGTCGTCGTCACCTTCGGGGCCATGGTGGTCGTGAGCCGCGTCGTGCTGCGCCCCGCGCTCAAAGCCATTGCCGGGTTGCACGTGCCCGAGCTGTTCACCGCGAGCGCGTTGCTCGTCGTGGCCGGCACCGCCCTGTTGATGGAAAAGATTGGCCTCTCGGCGACCCTCGGCGCCTTCTTGGCCGGCGTGCTGTTGGCCGACTCCGAATACCGCCACGAGCTCGAGGCCGACATCGCCCCCTTCAAGGGCCTGCTCTTGGGCTTGTTCTTCATGGCCGTGGGCATGTCGGTGAAGGTGTCACTCGCGGCCGAAAGGCCGTTCACCCTGTTGGGGCTGGTGCTGGGGCTCGTGGCGCTCAAGGGGTTGGTGCTCTACGGCATTGGCATGTGGCGGCTCAAAGACCGGCTCGCGGCCCTGCGCCTCGCCGTGTCGACGTCGCAGGGCGGCGAATTCGCCTTCGTCGTCGTGGGCCTCGCCGCTTCACGGCAGTTGCTGTCGGCCGAGTTGGCCCAGTTGGTGGTGTTCATTGTCGGCGCCTCGCTCGCGACCACGCCGATTTTCTTTTCGCTGTTCGAGCGGTGGGTCGCTCCGAAGTTGGCCCCGAAGAAGACGCGGTCGTTCGACACGGTCGACGTGTCAGAAGAGCCGCCGGTGCTCATCGCCGGGTTTGGCCGAGTCGGCCAAGTCGTCGGCCGGGTGTTGACGGCGAGGCACATTCCCTTTGTCGCGCTCGACGCGAGCTCCGACCACGTCGACTTCATTCGCCGTTTTGGCAACAAGGTCTTCTACGGAGACGCCTCGCGTCTCGAGCTGCTCGAGGCCGCCGGCGCCGCCAAAGCGCGCATTTTCGTGCTCGCCATCGACGACGTGAAAGCGAGCGTCGAAGCGGCGAAGACGGTGCAAAAGCATTTTCCCCATTTGGTGATTTTCGCTCGGGCGCGAAACCGCCAACACGCGTACGAATTGAAAGCCCTGGGCATTCACCGCCTCTTTCGCGAGACCTTCGTCACGAGCCTCGAGCTCACCCAGGCCGTGCTGCAGCAGCTCGGCCTGCCCTTCAGCGAAGCCCACCGCACGATGGACATTTTTCGAGCCGCCGACGAGCGCTTGCTCGACGAGAGTTTTCAACTCCGAGGAGACTTGGACTCCCTCAAGGCGAAAGCCAACGAGGCCCGCGCCGAGCTCGAGAAGCTCTTCGATGCCGACGCCAAGGTGTTGAACGAAGCCCCGGGCCCCGTCGCGCCGCAGAACGACGTGCCCAAAGCCACCGGCTCTCAGTGAGGCCCGGCGGCACCCACCAACAGCGCGTGTTGGTCGAGCTGCAACAAGGCCCATTTCTGCAGCTCGCGGGCCTCGGCGCTCACGTGCGCCGTCTCGCCGAGGCGTCGCGCCGACGCATGGTTTTCATTTCGCGTGACCCACTGGTTCACCGGCACCCCAAAGCCCATTTTTCGTCGGTTCACGATTTCTTCGGGCAACAGGTCGGCGAACGCACGCTTGAGCACCCATTTCGTGGTGCGGCCTTTCACCTTCACGTCGCCCGGCAGCGTGAAGACGTAATTCATGAGCGCGGTGTCGAGAAACGGCGCACGCACTTCGAGGCTCGCCGCCATCGACGCGCGGTCCATCTTCACGTTGAGGTCGTCGAGCAAATAGGTCTTCACGTTCGCGTAGAGCACCTGGTTGAGCGGGTCGGCGCCGGCTTCACGGGCCCGACGAAAGTGCCGCTCATACGATTCGCCGATGAGCGACTGCGTCGAATACCGCAGCGTTTCGGGCGAGAGCAGTTCGCGCAATTCAGGCAGTGAAAAAATCGAAACCCAGTTTCGGAGCCGCTCGGGCAATTCACGTGACGCGTTGAGCGCAAAGCGACGCGCTCGCTCGAGCGGTGCGCGGTACCCACCCAACCGAGGCAACGGTTCAAGCACGCGCCGCGCCACGCTCCGAACGCCTCGCGGTATTCGCTCGGCCGCCGCGGCCTCCAAAAGTCGGGTGTAGCCGGCGAAGACTTCGTCGCCACCGTCTCCAGTGAGCGCCACCGTGCACCCGGTTTCACGCGTCAACTTCGAGACGACGTACGTCGGTATTGCACTGGGGTCGGCAAACGGCTCGTCGTAGTGCCACGACAACAGGTCGATGAGCTCGAAGCCTCGCGGGTCGACTTTGAATTCGGTGTGCTGGGTGCCCCACCGCTCAGCCACCAAGCGCGCGTACCGGGTCTCGTCGTGCTCGGGAGCCCCCTCGAAGCCGATGCTGAACGTCTTCACTGGCTTTGAAGACAACTGAGACATGACCGCGACCACCAAGGTCGAATCAATGCCGCCTGACAAGAAGGCCCCGAGCGGCACGTCGGCCACCAGACGGCGCTGCACCGCCTTGAAGAACAGGTCTCGAATGGTGTGCTCGGCCTCGCGCAGGTCGTCTTCGGTGCGAATGACCCGCTCATGCCCAAGCGGCAGGTCCCAGTACTCCGTGGCTTGGGCTTCGCGCTGACCGCGCCGAAGCGCTTCGTAGTGACCTGGTTCGACCTTGCGAATGCGCGCGTAGAAGGTGGCCGGCGTCGGCACGTAGCCGTGCGACAGAAATTGCGGCACCGCCTCGGGGTTGCGCCGGGTGTCGATGCGCGGGTGCGCCAAAATCGCTTTGATTTCAGAACCGAAGACGACCTTCTCTTCGTCTTGGTACACGTAGAGTGGCTTTTTGCCGGTGCGGTCTCTCGCCAGCCACAGCGTCTGAGAGCGGGTGTCCCACAGGGCGAGGGCGAACATGCCGTCGAGCCGAGCGAAGGCGCTCTCGCCCCACTTCATGAAGGCCTCGAGCAGAACCTCGGTGTCACTTTCGGTGCGAAAGACGTGACCCGCCGCCCGGAGCTCTTCGCGCAACTCTCGAAAATTGTAGATTTCACCGTTGAACGCCACGGTGAGAAGACCGCTGGCCGTCGTCATGGGCTGCGCGGCCGCCGCGCTCAGGTCGATGATGGCGAGCCGCCGGTGCGCGAGCCCACAGCCTCCGTCGAACGAAGCGACGCCTTGGCCGTCAGGCCCGCGGTGGGCAATGGTCTCCGCCATGGCCGCCAACTGCACGTCAGCCGGGCGGTGGCCGTCGCGATACAAGACTCCGGCAATTCCACACACGCCCAGGCGCTTACTCCGTTCACCCTCCAGGCGCACAAAGTTCGCGACTTGCGCCACCGGCCAGGCGTCTGAACGAAATGAAAGAAACCGCGAAGCAGGTCTTCGAAACAGCCGTATTTCAAGAACTTAAGAGCGGTACAGGCCTCTCGGAGGGCTTGTTGAACGTCGGTGCCCGTCTGCTTGCGGGCGGCGAGCCAGGGGCCGTTCGTCGCTTCTACGAGCTGACCGGGTTTCTCTTCTCGAAAAAATTCGACCACGCCGCCGAGCAGCTTCTCGACGTGGCCGTGAAGGTTTCTTTTGCGCCACCTGCTGGGTGGGGAGGTCGTCATGGCCAATCGGGTTTCTGATTTCGTCAAACTCACGGAGCAAGCGAATGGCCTCTACAGCTCGAGGCTCCAAGTCGAGGTGGGCCGGCTCTATGCTCAGCTCACGCCACAAGAGCAGCGAGAAGCACGGCAGGTCTTTGCCCAGAAGTTGAGGGCCGCGGCCGAAAGCTTCCCCGAGCAGAAGAAGTCGGCGTGTTTGAAGATGCTCGAGAACGGCCTGTTGCCGCTCAATAACCTGAGCGGCATCTCCATTGAGACGGGCGAAACTCGGCGGTACGCCGACGCATGGGCGTGTCGGTAGACCCGAGGTCTTCTCGCAAGGCCATGTAATTACTACAATAAAATGTGGGCGTGCGACATTTTTATGTTCGTGGGTCTGCTCGTGGTGAGCAAACAAAAATGGTGTGTCTGGGTCGCCGGGGTGATTGCGCTGAGTGGCTGCAGCGTGGCTCCGGCTGCGAGTAACGGTGACGGCGGCACCCTTGGCTCGGGTGGAGGCCTTGGCAGTGGCGGCGGCACCGGAGGCGCAGGTGGAGGTGCAAGCGGTGGCGGTGGTGGTGCCGGCGGCGGCGGCGGCTCAGAAGAATTCGACGCCGGCGTCTACCCGGTCTTGCCCCTCGCCAAGGCTTCGTCGGTGACCGTGGGCAACGGGTTTGCCTGCGCGACGACGACGCAGGGCTCGGTGCGGTGTTGGGGGTGGCCAGGCGAGCCGACGAACTCCTCGCCGAGCCAGCGTTACAGTCACTTTGGGTCTGCTCAATGGGTCGAGAACAGCATCAACGAGCCGGTCGAGGTGCCCGGCATCACCGACGCCGTCAGCGTGGTGACCGACTACCAAACCGTTTGTGCGCTCACTTCGGGCAAGAAAATCAAATGTTGGGGCGCCAACGGTTCTGGCCAAGTCGGCAACGGTACCGACCGAGGCGTCATCGCGCCTTATGAATTGCCCCTGACGAACGTGAAGAAGGTGGTGACGGGGTCAGATCACTCCTGCGCATTGCTCGAGTCAGGGGCGGTGAAGTGCTGGGGCAGCAATTTCTACAGTCAGCTCGAAGGCATCACCGTGCAGTTTCAGACTGACCGGTACGCGCCGCTCGACGTGCCCTATGTCTCCGCCGTCACCGATATTTTCGCCTCTGGGTACGGCACCTGCGTGCTGATGGGCGGAGGCCTTTCGTGCTGGGGCACCTACCGAGAACTCGACGGAGCCACGTCTGACGTTCCCTCCAACCAAGGCTTGAGCGGGGTGAGCGCGGCGCTGCCAGGTTGGGCGGTTTCGTTCGCGATTGTCGGTGGGGCCGCGAAGTCGTGGGGCTCACCCAGCGATGGCTGGCTGGGCACCGGTGCCCAATTCGGCGACCCGGTCGGGCCGGGGCTGCAGCAGGTCAAAGGTTTGACCAGCGGGGTCACCGACCTCGGCTTCGGCACGGCGGTCATGAACGGCCAAGCGTACACCTGGGGAGATCGCCTCGGCGACGGCACCAATGACACCAGCCTGGTACCGGTTCAGGTGGCCGGCCTCAGCGACGTGGTGCAGGTCGCACGCGGAGCCGAAGTCACCTGCGCGCGAACCCGCTCGGGCTCGCTGTACTGCTGGGGCTCGAACGCGCACGGCGCGGTCGGCATCGGGTCGAACGACGAAGGCCCGTACCTGACGCCGCAGAAGGTGAAGTCGTTTCAGTGAGCCTCGCCTCGCTCGCATCGGCCGCCACAGCCGCGGGGCATGCTCCCGCTCACACGGGGCGTGGCCGTTGTTCGCTCCGCTGAATTCGCGAAAACGCTCTCGCTGCCCGACGGCGCGTGAAGCGCTCGCCAAGTATGGGCTGACGGTGGTCGCCGGCAAGTCGGCACGCTGACGCCACGACTTACGGAGTCAGCGCGCTGAGATAGAGGTTCACATGGCTCAGCCGCCCCGGCGCGTAATACGTCACGTACAGGGTATTGCCGATGACGAAGCTCTCGGGGTCGCTGCGGGTCAGGTCGGCGGTGAGGCTGGCCGGGGTCAGGGTGCCGTCGAAGTCGGCGACGACGATGGCGGTTTTCGTTTGCGAGCCGCCGAGGTTCTGCACGTAGGTGACGCGGCTCTTGTTGGCGAAGACCACCGGTTCGGCGCTTCTGATCGGGTCAACGCTGGTGATGGTCTGCACGCGTACCCACGGCCCGAACACCGCGCCTTGGGGTCGATAAAAGGCCAACGCGTGGCTGTCGATGGTCGAAACGATGATCGGCGTGTCGCCGAATTCAGGAGCGAGGAACGCGAAACCGTCGGCTTTGTCGCCCGAATCGAACGTGATTTGAGCCAATGCGGCGGTGGCGGTGTCGTACAGCGCCAGCTGGGTGACTCCTTGGGCGTCGACCAGGTTGGTAATGATGACTTCTTCATCGAGGTACCAGCGTGGGCCCGACGAGCCGATGCTCGCAACGGGAAACGGGTGCAGGACCGAAGGGTTCGCCTCGGAGAACCAGATGAAGTCTCGGCCCGGGCGCTGGCTGCGTTGGCCCAGCACCAACTGCGACGCCGACGCCGAACTCTTGCTGGGCAAGTTGATCGAGAAGTCCCAGTCTCCGCTGGTCAATTGCGTGGTGACGCCGTTGCGGGCGAGCATGCAGTGCCGCCGACCATTCGAAGGGTCGACGCCGGTCCACACGACTGCTTCGCCAAGACGGCTGGAACCAAACTCGGGGCCGTTGTAGGTCAACTGGAGGCTCAGGGTGGTGCCCAGCTTCGTGCCCCGACCGTCGGCGGGCGTCATCTTGCCGAGGGCTTGGTTGATGCCCCCGAGCCAAACGACGTTGTTGCCGTCTTGAAAGGTCACCCGCTGGGCGTCGCGCGAATATTCGGGGTCGATGTAGCTGACGAGCGGCGAGCCGATTTGCTGCTCGAGCGCACTCGAGGTCAGCTCGAAGACCGCCGACGCCTCGTCGGCCGTGGCGACCGAAGGCGCCCGTTCGCCCAGAGCGCCAGCCACCTCTGGGCCACAGGCGGCAAAACCAGGCAACGACAAGCACAGTGCAAGCCAACGCATTCGCATTCGGTGACTCCTCGGGCGGGTGGTCGTCAAACCCGTGGCGTCTCAAGAAGTTGCGCTCGGTCGGCCTCACCTTCGGGTCGGCCATTCGACGCACCAAGACCCGTGCGCTCTGCGCCCAACGGCATTCACGGCGACGTGTATAAGTGCGCCGCGCATGTCGCCTTCGCTCCTCTACGTCACCTCCGACGGCTTGCTCGAGTCGCTCGGCTTCAGCCAGGTTGTGCGCGTCGTCGAGGCGCTGGCGGCCAAGGGTTGGCGGTACCAAGTACTTTCGCTCGAGAAGCCGGCCGACCTGAAGCGTGCCGACCGGGTTCGAGACGTCGAGCGGCGTTTGAGCGACGCCGGCATTCGGTGGCACCGGCAACCCTACGACTGGTCAGGTTCAGCGAGGGCCGCGGTCGCGAACTTGAAGACGCTGATCAGCCAGACCCTGCGCCTGGTGGCGACCGGCAAAGTCGACGCGGTGCACGCCCGCGCCTACCACGGCGTCTTCGCAGCGCACGCGGCGTGGCTGGGCTACCGCACGCCCTACTTGTTCGACACCCGCTCGTACTGGTTCGACGAACGGCTCGAAGAGGGCCGGTGGTTCACCACCCCCATTCGCCTCGGGGTCGCGCGCGGCTTCGAGCACCAATTCTTCGCCCACGCGGCCGCGGTGGTGTCTCTCACCGAATTGCAGGCTGACGACGTGCGCCAGGGCCGTTTCGGGCCCGCCCACGACCGCCCCATCGTCTGCATACCCACCTGCGCCGACTACGAAGACTTCGTGCGGCGACCCGTCGCCGACTGTACCCGTGTACCCGAAGCCGTTCGCGCGAAGCTGTCAGGCGCGTGCGTCTTGGGCATCGTCGGGTCGCTCAACCGCTCGTACCTCGTCGACGAGACGCTCGACCTCGCCCGCCGCGTGCTCGAACGCCGCCCCGACGCCCAACTGTTGGTGCTGACCGGGCAAATCGACGCGTACCGAGAGCGCTTGGGCCAACACGGTCTTGGGTCACACCCGCGCGTCACCGTCACCAAGGCCGACCACGACGCCATGCCCGAATGGCTCAGCCTCATGACCTGGGGCATGTTGCTGCTCGACCCGCAGAGCCCCGCCAAACGAGCGTCAATGCCCACCAAGCTGGCCGAATTCTTCGCGACCGGTGTGCGCCCGGTGCAATTCGGCTGCAACAGCGAGGTCAGCGAGTGGGTGAAGCGCGCCGGTTCGGGCCTCGTGCTGCCCGGCATTGAGCCGCACCACCTCGACGCCGCGGCCCAAGCCATGGCCTCGTCAACGGTGACCGCCCAGGTGCTGGCCGAAGCGCGCGCCCTGACCACTGGTCATTTCTCACTCGCCTCTGGCGTGGCGCGCTACGACGCCGTTCTTCGGCGGGCATTTGAAAAACGAGAGCCATTTCAAGGTGTTTGACGGCCCAGACGGCCGAAGCGCCGCTTTCGCAGGGTTTAGCCCTCACTGCAGACTCACCTGTTCAACCGTGCCCAGTGTCGGGCTTGGTTCAACGACGTGGGTCGATGCGTCGAGGTCGAATGTTTTCTTTTCTGGTCATGGCCTTCGTGCCCTGCCGGAGCCCGATGTTGGTCGTCGGGGTCGCTGACGCAGGCCCAAGGCGGAGCCGTCGTGCCGGGCCCCTGACCGCTGGAGCCCGACTCCAGCAACCTCAGCTGCTGGCCATCACCAAGTCGGGCGACCTCGTCATCGGTGACAGTCGTTCGATGGCTTTCACCCCGCCGCGTGCACAATCGACGAAAGCGAGCCGCCTCCGCCTCCGCCTCCGCCTTGAACGTGGCGAACCTGCTCTTGGTTGAGTACCGACAACGACTTGACCGACTTCGGCGCGGTGGTTTTCATGTCTCTGTTGTCGAAAACGGCCACGCGAAGTTCCGCCAAAGTTGAATTCACTCATGAACTCGGCCCGGTGACGAGCGTCGGGCGGGCTCATTTGCACGAGCCCCCCGCTGGACACCGCGACTCGCTTTGCCGTACACGCCCGCGCATGCGCTCGACTTCGGCAATGCTGTTGGCGGTTGGAGTTTTCTGCTCGTGCGGCAACCCAGCGCCGACGGTCGACACCACCGATGACGGCCAAGCCAGCGCCCAGTCGCGACTCGACCAAGCCGACCGTACGTGCACCGTGGCGTTGCGGTCAGCCGCCAGAGTCACCAAGAACGGCGGGTTCGAGACGAATTGCGTGTCGGGTCGGTGCTGGTTCGTCTGGTCGGGCAGCCTCGACGTCTCCACCGAAGCGGTTGCGGCGGGCGGCGGCGCCTTCGTGCTCTTTCACAACCAAGGTCAAGCCAGCTGGTCGCAAGTCGAAGCCACCGCCACCACCGGAGCCCCGGCTGGCTTCGTGCGTTACGCCTTTCGCCTCGACCACGACACGATGGAAACGGGCTTGTCGAACACCGGCATCGCGCGAACGAAAATCGACGTCGCGCCGTTCTGGCAAACCAGCACCGGCCACCGCCTGTTCGACAAGCAGCGAGGCCAGGGTGACTTCGACAATTACGTCTTGAGCGCCGACAACCAATTCACGGTGAGCGACGACGCCGCGGTGTGCCCCGCCCGGGCCACCGTCAGCGCCGAGCTCGACTTTCGCGCCGGGTGGGCCACCGAACGGCATGGGGCGCTCGTCGCGGGCAGCACGGTGACCGTCAACTATGCCCTCGAGCGGTTGCCCGACTGCCGAGGCACCCACAACGGTTTCCCCGCGTGGGACGTTCGCGCCTTCGTTCGCTTTTTGCCGTCGGGGCGCGTCGTCGACGGCACCGTGCGCGGCTTCGACGGGCCTTCGCCTTCGAACGCGTCGGCCCACGCGGTGCCCTTCGCCTTCACCCTGCCCGTGGGCACGACCCGAGTTGAACTGTGGTTCTCGAATTTCACCGGAGCCGGCAGCTCCTGCCAAGCGTGGGACTCGAACTTCGACGCCAACTACGCGTTCGACGTCGTCGCCCGAGCGCCCAACCCGGTTACCTGGCTCGGCAACCCCGGCTCGAGCTTCTCGCGCGACTGCACTCGCCGTGACGGCGTCGCCGACTCGGTCGTGCTCGACAGCTACGTGCAACAACGCGCCTGCGCGTTCGTCGAAATCGACACCTACGTCGCCGCCTTGACCGACTCGGCCACCGAAGCACCCGACTCCGTCTTCGCGCGCGCCGTGGTGTCACTCGACGGCCAGGCACTGAGCCCGGTGTGGCTCACACCCTCGGGTCGTGTCGGCAACAACGCGCGGTACCGCTTCACCGTGCCCAAAAGCGACCTGTTCTACGGCCCCAAATGGTCGACCTACGCGTACACCTTGCAAACGTCGACCGACGGCGTGGCGTGGGTCTCAGACGTGACCCGCGTCATCACCCGCGACCCGTCGTTCTGCAACCCCGCCTGGCCCAGCTGCGACCTGTAAGCGCTACTTCGCCTTGGCCTGGCCCGCCGCGCCCCACGTCTTGAACGCATTGTCGGGGATGCCGGCGTCTTTGAGCTGTGGGTACGTGTCGAGCAGCGCGGTGCGCATGGTGCGGTGGCTCACCCAGTCGAGGCCCTCTTGGGTGTAGTACTCGGGCGTGTAGCGCTCGGTGTAGAACGGGTCGGCCAGAATGCGCCGACTCGCCATGATGGTGAAGATGCGAAATTGCGTCTCGCTGATGACCGAACCCGGTGAGCGTTCGCGCTCGGCCAGCATGCCCACCACCGGGTCGATGTTGTTCAGGTCGCCGTACACCCGTTTCATTTCTTCGGCGTGGGCCCCAAAGAGGCTCTCCCACGTCGGGGTGGCGCCTTCGTCCATGTTCAGGCGCTTTCGCAAGGTGAGGTAGTCGGGCAGGTTGTCTTTTCGCGCCGAATCGAGGTCCATCGCGGCGAGGTCTTGTGGCCCGAGCCCCGGCAACTGCACTGCGCCGAACAGCCGCGGGTAGTTGTGCAGGGTCTGGGTGGGGCTCGGCGAACTGCCGAACATTTGCGTCACCCGGGCCGCGTCGTCGGGGGTGCCCATCAGCTCGTGCACGTGCGCGCCGCGCAGCGCATTGACCCCCAGAGGTTTCTCGGTACCGTCGGCCTGTTTCAGCACGAATTGG
>JBGAIY010000247.1:0-11570 GCA_044225205.1 Myxococcaceae bacterium
GGCCGTCGCGGTCGAAGCGGTGCCGGCGGTCGAAAAGGCGGCTCGCAAGCGCCTGCCCGACGAGCGTCGCGCCATCACGCACAAGTTCTCCATTGCCGGTCACGAGGGCTACCTGACGGTCGGCATGTACGACGAAGGCATGCCGGGTGAGTTGTTCATCACCATGGCCAAAGAAGGCTCGACCGTCTCCGGCCTGATGGACTCGTTCGCCACCGCGATCTCGCTGGCGTTGCAGTACGGCGTGCCGCTCAAGGTGTTGGCCGACAAGTTCAGCCACACCCGGTTCGAGCCGGCCGGGTTCACCAACAACCCCGACCTGCCCATCGCCAAGTCGATTACCGACTACATCTTCCGCTGGCTGTCGCTGAAGTTCTTGCCCCAAGAAGGCATGAGCGAGAGCTTGATGGAGGCCGAGGCCAAGCAGGTGAAGGCCGCCGGTGCGCCCCGCCCCACGCCGGTTCCGCGCGTGACGGCTCCCGCGCCCGAAGCCGAAGGGTTCAAAGTTTCATTTTTGAACCAAGCCGACGCGCCGCCGTGCCCGGTGTGCGGCACCATCACCGTGCGCAACGGCGCTTGCTACAAGTGCCACAACTGCGGCGCCACCACCGGCTGCAGCTGACCACACCGCACCACTTTTGACTGGAGGAGCCCGGAGACGGGCTCCGACGGGGCGTGCCGAGGCGAGCCCTGTCACTCCAGTTTGAGAAGCGGGCGGCAATGGCGTTGTTGAGGGGCAGCGCCAAGTGTCGCCCGACCGTCTCTCTTTGAGCCACTGCACGAACTCGGAGGGGCTGTTGGGCCCAGACGGAGCACCGCGAAGAGCACGCTCTGTCGCTTCGACAAGAACAAAGAGGGGCAGCTTCATCACAGCGTGAAGGGGCGAAGGTCGGCCCAGACGGGGCAATGCGAAGAGCGCGCCCGGTCACTTCACATGGAGACCCCGGAGGGGGAAGCGGCTTCAGGGCGACCTGGAGCCGCTTTTTTTTTACTTGGAGGAAGCCGCCATTACGGCGCTTGGTCGCAGAAGGTGATGCGACGCAACGTCGGCGCGTCGGCTTTCACCAGGGCAAGCTCGTCGAGAAAGTCGGTGCCCGAGCCCACGAAGTCGCGCTCGCCCGATTCGGCGACCCACGTCAACGGCCCCGTGCTCTTGATGCTGAAGCCCACCGACTCGCTTTCGGCCGAGTCGACGGCTCGCGTCTTCCACCCGGTGAAGTCGACGCGAACGGCGCCGACGTTTACGGTCAGCGGCAACTTGCCAATGTCGCGCGCGTCGACCGTGACGCACGTCGGCTGCGCTTTGGCGGCGGCGGTGGCTTTGATGACGTGCGACGCCGACGTCGGGGTGACGGCGAAACCAACAAGAGCAATGGCGCTGGCAATCAGTCGAGTCATGGTGGCCTCGGCGGGCAACCAATGCACCCCTCGCGCCACCCTTTTCACACCCAGGCCGGCCCGTTGTTTCGGCCAGTTGAATACCCGCCAACGACGGGCGCGGCACGGGAGTGTGTATGAACAGCCGCTCCACTGAGCACGGCTGTGAGCAATGGCGCAGACCTGCCTCAGCCATGTGCGCCATGTCACCACAGGGCTGGCGCACGCCCGTTTTCAGCGAAAGATTTGCGAAGCCGGGAGCCAGAAGAAGTTCGGCCCTTCGACCACCATGCCGCAGGCCATGAACGCCTGGGTGTCGTGCAGCGAAGCGTCGACTTCGGCCAAGAACTCGCGGGGAGCGTCGCCATAGTCGTCGATCTCGAATGACAAGCCGTCGACGTTGAGAAAGCGCAAGGTGCGGCTCGTGCTGTCACCGTTGAGGCCCCGCAGCGTGTAGTTGAGGCACTCGGTGGCGTTCGCCGACTCGGGTGTGCACCCCGCCACGTCTGAAGTGGTCAGGCGGTTCAACGCGTAGCACCACGGGCCGAACGGCTGGTCGACGCCGGGGTATTCTTGGAGCGGGCTCATGGCGTTGTAGCCACGGGTGACTCGGTACACCTTGAGCCACGACTTGGCGGAACGGCCGGTGGCGATGGTCGCCGAAACCAAGAGCGGGTGTTGCGAGAGTTCGTCAAACAGCGCCGCGGCCGACTCGCTGGCGCCAGAAGCAACGTCGCTCGCCGCCACCCGACACAAGTACGCGACCGAACCGTCGGCACAGGTCATTCGGGCGCCGTCGGCCTGGGCCGCCCACACCCCGGGCAGCTCGCGGCCCTGCCAGAGCATCACCCACCGGCGCGCGCGCAGCTCTTCGGTCGAACTGCGCGAGGCGTCAAAGGCGTCTCCTCCTTCGGGCGCGGGGCCGCACCCTGCGCCTCCCGCGACCACTGCCACCAACACCGTCATTGCTGCAGAATTGAACGTCTTCATGTCGAGGCCTCCACGGCGCACCTGCGGGTGAACAACGTGGAGAAGCGCTCTACGGCCTCTTTGGTGTAGAACACAAATATCTGAAGTTGCTTAAAATCATACTCAATTCATATGAATTCACTTTTGGCTCACTTGCGGCCGTTTTACGAAGTCGCGCGGCTCGAGAGCTTCACCAAAGCCGCCGCGGCGCTCCAGGCGCACCAACCGGCCATGAGTCGGAGCGTGCGGTTGCTCGAAGAGGCACTGGGGGTGGTGCTCATCGACCGAAAGGGCCGCAAGCGCGTGGTGCTCACGAGCGCGGGCGAGCGGGTCTTCGAGCGGTGCAAGCGCATTTTTTCTGAAGTCGAGCAGGTCGAACGAATTGGCGAAGACGAGCGCGGCGAAGTTCGCGGCCCGCTGCGGCTGGGCTCGAGCGGAGCGCTGGCCTCGCGGGCGGTGCCCGACGCGCTGCCCGCCTTGCTGGCCCGGCACTCGAAACTCTGGCCCATGGTGTTCGCCGCGCCTGCCGCGTTGGGCATGCACCGAATCGCCGAAAAAGAGCTCGAATTCGGCTTGTACTTTTACGTACCGCCCGTGCCGGCCGCGCTCGAGGTCGTCGAACTGGGTGACGTCGAATTTCGGTTCGTGATTCGGGCCCGCGACGCGAAAAACCAGGCCGTGCGGGGGTCGTTCTTGGGCAGCCGCGAGGTCGAAGACCCCAAGAACCGGCAGTTTCCCACGCTCGACCGACTCAAGCAGTCGTGCCCCGAGGCGGCGATTCGCATTTCAACGAACGACGCCGAAGCCCATGTGCGGTTGGTCGAAGCCGGCCAGGGCTGTTCGATACTCCCAGCATTCGTCGTCGGCGACGGGCTCGAGCACGGTCGGCTCGCCGACGTGTTTCCGAAGGAACGATTTCGATTTCCGCTCCTGTTGGTGAAACGCAAAAATCACGTGCTCACCCGGGGCGCCGAGGCGCTGTGCCAACAGGTCGCTTCGCAGATTTGCCTGATGTGACGCGAGCGTCAGTCGCGCAGGCGCACCGACGCTCCGCCCGAGCGTGAAACCGAGACCTGCGGCTTGCCGTGAACGAGCAGGTCGACGCCACCGGAGAGGTCGCCTTGAACGGCGTCGCTGACCGCGAGCTCGGCGGTACAGCCGCCGCTGGCGTCGACTTTGAGCGACTTCACCGCGAGCGAGGGCGCTTTCACCTGTACTCCACCCGACAAGTCGAGGTTCGCCGCCGCCGCTTTGCCGCGCAAGTGCAGCTCGACTCCACCCGACGCGTCGACGGCCAAGACGTCGGCGTCGACCTTCGACGCTTCGATGACCGCCCCACCGCTCGCGTCAATTTTCGCCGCCTTCACCAGCGGCACGTCGATGTTGAACTGCACGCCGCCCGAGCCCGAGACACCCGACAGCGACGGCACGGTCAGGGTCGCCTTGAGCCCTTTGCTGCTCCTGATCGACGTGTTCGGCGCATAGCCGATGACCAGCCGCTGGCCCTTCACTTCGGTGCGCACATACGGCAACAGGTTTCGGTCGGTTTCGACCACGAGCGACGGCGGCCCTTGCTTGACGTCGAGCTTGACGCCCCCTGACGCCTCAACCTCAGAAACCTCCGAAATCTTTCGACTTTCTGAAGCGAGTTCGCCGTTGCCGATGAGTTGTTCACCGGCGTGGGCGTTCGTCGCCGCCAACAGCAACACGGGCATCAGCAGAGCGGTTCGCATGCCCGCGGTACGAATGACGCACCACGCGATTTCATGCGACCCGCGCCCGCAACGCCAAGCTGACCCAGGGCACCACATTGGGTAAGACCCCGCGCCATGAATCAACCGGTCGTGCCGCAGCGAGCTCGAGTCGTCGTCATCGGGGGCGGAGTCATTGGGTGTTCGGTCGCCTACCACCTGGCCCACCTCGGGTGGACCGACGTGGTGCTGCTCGAGCGAGACCGCTTGACCTCGGGCACGACCTGGCACGCCGCCGGGTTGATGGTGACGTTCGGGTCAACGTCAGAGACGTCGACCGAAATGCGCAAGTACACCCGAGACCTGTACGCGCGCCTCGAGGCCGAGACGGGGCAGTCGACCGGGCTCAAGCAGGTGGGCTTCATTGAAGTGGCGGGAGACGCCGACCGGCTCGAAGAATACCGGCGGGTGTCGGCGTTCAACCGGCACTGCGGCATCGACGTTCAAGAAATTTCTCCGCGGCAGGTCAAAGAGCTGTTTCCACTCGCGAACACCGACGACTTGCTGGCGGGCTTCTACGTGAAAGACGACGGCCGGGCCGACCCGGTGGGCGTGACCATGGCGTTGGCCAAGGGAGCCCGCCAAAAGGGCGCGAAGATCATCGAAGGGGTCGCGGTGACCGGCGTCACCAAGAAGAACGGCGCGGTCGCGGCGGTCACCACGAGCGCGGGCACCATCGAGACCGAGTACGTCGTCAACTGCGCGGGCATGTGGGCGCGCCAATTGGGGGCCAAGTCGGGCGTCAACATTCCGCTCCAGGCGGCCGAGCACTACTACCTCATCACCGACGAGATCAAAGGCATCAGCAACACCTGGCCCGTGCTCGAAGACCCGGGCTCGTACGGCTACTTTCGCGAAGAAGTGGGCGGCTTGATGATCGGCCTGTTCGAGCCGATTTGCGCCCCGTGGAAAATCGAAGGCATACCCGAAGACTTTTCGTTCGGCGACCTTCAGCCCGACTGGGAGCGCATGGGCCCCTACGTCGAAAAGGCCATGAAGCGCATACCGATTTCGATGGAAACGGGCGTGAAGAAGTTCTTCTGCGGCCCGGAGAGCTTCACCCCCGACTTGCGACCGTGCGTCGGCGAGTCTCCCGAAGTGAAGAACTACTTCATGGCCGCCGGCCTCAATTCGATCGGCATTTTGACCGGTGGTGGCCTGGGCCGGGTCTTGGCCCATTGGATCGTGACCGGCCGCCCCGACGTTGATGTGACCGGTTTTCACGTCGACCGGCTGCACCCGTACCAAGCGAACCCCGAATACCGCCGCACCCGAACGGTCGAGTCGCTCGGCATGGTGTACCAATGCCACTACCCCACCCGATCGATGCAGACCGCGCGGGGGGCCAAGCGCTCGGCGGTGCACGCGCAGCTGGCGGCCCAAGGCGCCTACTTCAAAGACGTTTCAGGCTGGGAGGGCCCCGACTGGTACGCCCCCCAAGGGGTCGAACCGAAGGTCGACAAGCTCTCGTGGGGTCGCCAAAACTGGTTCCCCTATTGGCAGGCCGAACACCAAGCGACGCGAGAAGGCGTCATCGTGATGGACATGTCGTTCATGTCGAAGTTCTTGGTGCAGGGGCGCGATGCGGGGCGGGTGCTCAACCACGTGTCGGCGAACGACGTCGACTCGCAGACCGGCCTCATCACCTACACGCAGTGGCTCAACGAGGGCGGCACGCTCGAAGCCGACCTCACGGTCACCAAGCTCGACGACGACAAGTACTGGGTCGTGTCGTCAGACACGGCGCTGCGCCACACCGAGAGCTGGTTGCGGCGCCACACGCCCGACGGCGCCCATTCGTTCATCACCGACGTGACGTCGGGTTACGCGCAGCTCAACGTACAGGGCCCCAGGTCGCGGGAGCTGATGCAGTTGATCACCACGACCGACATGTCGAACGACGCGTTTCCATTTCGGGCGGCGCGCGACATCGACATCGGCTTCGCGCGGGTGTTGTGCGTGCGCATCACGTACTTGGGCGAGCTGGGCTACGAGCTGTACATACCCACCGAACAAGCCGTTCACGTGTACGAGCGCATCGTGAAAGCGGGCGAAAAAGTCGGGCTCCGGCACGCGGGCCTCAAGGCGCTCGCCAGCCTGCGAATGGAAAAAGGGTATCGCGACTACGGCCACGACATCTACAACACCGACTCGGTGCTCGAGGCCGGCTTGGGGTTCGCGGTCGACCTGAAAAAGCCGGGCGGCTTCATCGGCAAAGAAGCGGTTTTGGCGAAAAAAGCCCTGGGGCCGCTCAAGAAGCGCTTGGTGCAAGTGTTGCTCAAGAACCCAGAACCAATGATGTTTCACGCCGAAATCGTTCGCCGGGGCGACCGCGCGCTCGGCTACGTGCGGGCGGCGAGCTACGGGTTCACGCTGGGCGGCGCCGTCGGCCTGGCGATGATCGAAGCCGATCAGCCCATCGACCAAGCGTTTCTCGACTCGGGAGACTGGACCGTGCAGATCGCCAACGACCGACACCCCGCCAAGCTCTCGCTGCGGCCGTTCTACGACCCCGACATGAAGAAGATCAAATGCTGACGCAGGGTCGGGCCCCCCGCCCCGTATCTTCGATTTTTTCGAACCTTTTCACTCAAACTCTGAGACTTGCCGACACGCTCGGGCCCGTTACCTGATGGGTTCGTGATGACGGAACCTCGGGCCGAAGCGGCCGCAGAAACGTGGGTCATCGAAGCGCTGGCGAGGGCGCTTCGACTCGAACCCGACCCTCTTGAAGTACGCAAACAGGTGCGGAGCGCGGCGTCGCTTCAGGCGGCGGCCGCGTCCCTCGGCCTCACGCTCGAGGCCAGTGCGTTCGAAGGCGCGGTGCCCCTGGCGACGCTCGGCTCGCCCGAGCGGGGTTGGGGGCCCGCGGTCATTCTCGAGCGGCGGGGTCGGCAGGTGTTGGTCGAACGGCCAGACCAAGCGGCTGAATGGGTCGACCCGGAGGCGTGGCCCGAGGCGGCGCAGCTGTCGTGGGTCAGCGCGGTGGTCAGTGCTCCGTTGCACGACCTGGCGCACCACCCGTCTCCGGGTGAACGCGCCTGGCACCTGCTCAACCTCGAACGTGACGACGCGAAAGCCATCACCGTCTACGCCGTGGTCGTCGGGCTGCTGACGGTCGCCACGCCCATCGCCGTGCAAGCGCTCGTTGGCACCGTCGCTTTCGGTACCGTGGCCTTGCAGCCGCTGGTCGTGCTGTCGCTGCTGCTGCTGGCCGCGCTGACGTTTCAGGCCACGCTGCAAGCGCTGCAGGCCCGGCTCGTCGAGGGGGTTCAAGAGCGCCTGTTCGTACGCACGGCGATGGACCTCGCTTGGCGCTTGCCGCGGGTCACTCGCTCGGAGGTCGACCATGGTTTCGGGCGAGAAACCGTGAACCGATTCTTTGACGTGGTGACCATGCAAAAGACGGTCAGCGCGCTGTTGACCGAGGGCATTGCCACCGTTTTACAGGTCGCCATTGGCGTGCTGGTGCTCGCCTTCTACCACCCGACCCTGCTCGCTTTTTCTCTGGTCTTGGTGGGCTCGTTGGCGGTGATCGTTCGCGCCCCGTGGTACCGGGGCTTGCGCACGAGCATCGACGAGAGCGCGGCGAAGTACGACGTGGCCGCCTGGCTCCAAACGGTCGCGGGAGCGACCACGGTCTTTCGAGGAGAAGGCGGGGCTCGTTTCGCGGCCGAGCGCGCCGACGCGCTCACGCGAAGGTACCTGGCCGCCCGTCGCCGCCACTTCGCCGTGTTTTTCGGGCAGACGTGCTGGGCGTGCACGGCCTGGTCGTCATCGCCAGCGCGTTGCTGTTGGGCCTGGGCGGGTACCTCGTCGTTCAAAACGAGCTCACGTTGGGGCAACTCGTGGCCGCCGAGCTGATCGTCGCGGCGATTGCGTCGCGGCTGGCCAAAAGCCCGAAGCTGCTCGACCACCTGTACGACCTGTTGACGTCACTCGACAAGCTGGGGCACGTGCTCGACCACCCCATCGACGACCAGTCGAACGGCGAGCCGCTGCCGAATCGAGGGCCATTCGGCGTCGAGCTGCGAAACCTCCCCGGCCAAGGGGCCCCGATTCTGAAGATCGAGGCGGGCGCCCGCCTTGCCATGACCGGAGCCGAACGTGCCCCGCTCGCCGAATGGCTGGCGGGTTTGCGCACACCGCCCCAGGGCGCGGTGCTGATCGACGGGGTCGCCACCTCGCACACCCCCTCGACGGCCCTGCGTGACCGCGTGGCGCTGCTCACGAGCGACGACCTGTTCGACGGCTCGGTGCTCGAAAACGTTGTCGGTGGTCGACCGACCGTTTCGGTGGCCGATGCACGGGCGGCGTTGGCCCAGGTCGGTTTGCTCGACGACTTGCAGACGCGCCCCGAAGGGCTGGAGACCCACCTCGCTTCGACCGGCCGCCCGCTGAGCCACAGCCAGGCCGTGCAGGTGCTGGTGGCTCGGGCCATTGCCGGGGCGCCCCAGCTCATCGTGGTGAACCTCGCGCTCGAGAGCCTCGAGCCCGTACCCCGGCAACGGTGCATCGACGCACTGACCCGCCCCAATTGCGGGTGGACACTCGTCGCGCTCGTGCCCGACGCCAACGGCGCGTTGGCCGGAGCATGCGCTCGGGGGTGGGCGTTCGGTGGGGCGATGACGAAGGAGGCACCATGAATTCTCCAGGCACCCGCGCCGCGGCCATTTTGGTGCCCACGCCCCGTTCGATACGCCTGTTGGCGAGGGTCTTGGCGACGATGGTCGCGCTCGTGCTGTTGACCCTGACGCTCGCCCCTTGGCAGCAGAGCGTCGACGGCAGCGGGCGGGTGGTGGCGTTCGCCCCCACTGAGCGTCGGCAAGAAATCGACGCGCCCATCGAGGGTCGGGTCACCGAATGGCTGGTGCGAGAAGGGTCGAAGGTGAAGGCGAATGACTTGCTTCTCGAATTGACCGACAACGACCCCGAAATCTTGGCGAGGCTGGGCGAAGAGCGCCAAGCGGTGCTGGTGCGGCGCGACCAAGCGACCGCTCGCGCCAAGTCGATTTTGTCGCGGCAAAAAGCGCTCGAGTCGTCGAAGCAGGCCAGCATACGGGCGGCGCAGAACCGCATGACCATGGCCAGCGAGCGGTCGCGGTCGGCCAAACAGGCGCTCGAAGCGAGCCAGGCCGCCCAGACCACGGCTCGCCTCAACCTCGAACGACAAAACAAGCTGGTCGAACAGGGGCTGACGTCGCAACGGGCCGTCGAGCTCGCCCAACTCGATTCGGTGAGGGCGACGACCGAAGTCGAGCGCGCGACCGCGACGCTCCAAGCCGCGCTCGGCGAAGAGGCCGCGCTCGAAGCCGACCGTTTTCGGGTCGAACACGACCTCAACGCCGCCATTGATGACGCCAAAGCCCAAGAGGCCACGGCCCTCGCCGAAGAAGCCAACGCCAGCGCCGAACTCGCCCGGCTCGACGTGCGGTTGGCTCGTCAACAGACGATGCAGGTCAGAGCGCCCATTGACGGCACCGTGCTGCGCATTGGTGGTGGGGCAGGGAGCGCCTTCGTCAAAGCGGGAGAACCGTTGCTGACGCTCGTACCCGACGCGAATGAGCGGGCCGTCGAACTGTGGATCAGCGGCAACGACCTGCCCCTGCTCACCGAAGGGCGCCCGGTGCGCCTGCAATTCGAAGGGTGGCCCGCGGTTCAATTCACCGGTTGGCCTTCGGTGGCGGTCGGGTCGTTCGGTGGCACCGTGGCGCTGATCGACGCGACCGACAACGGCCAAGGCAAGTTTCGAATTCTCGTTCGCCCCGACGAGCATGGCGATTGGCCGGCGGAGCGCTACTTGCGGCAAGGCGTTCGGGTGAACGGGTGGGTGCTGCTCGACTCCGTCAGGCTCGGGTACGAGCTGTGGCGGCGGTTCAACGGTTTTCCTCCCACGGTGAAGCCCGTCGAGTCACCGCTGGGTGGTGCCAAAGGGGCCGGCCCATGATGCTCGCTCTGGTGCTGGCGGCGAGCCCGTTGACGCTCGCCGACGTGCTGCAATCGGCCGATGCGGCGTTCCCTTCGTTGGTGGCGGCGCGCGCCGACGTGGAAGCCGCCGAAGGTGAACTGGTGGCGGCCAACGGCGCATTCGACCCAAGCTGGAAAACCCGAGGCGTCACCGTGCCCATTGGCGGCTACCCCCAGAGCCGACTCGACTCGGTGGTGGAGGTGCCGACGCCGCTGTGGGGCGCCACGCTCTTCGGCGGGTACCGCCTCGGGCTGGGCACGATTCAAGACTATTACGCCGAACGCAACACCTGGTCGGCTGGCGAGCTGCGGGCGGGGCTCACCGTACCGTTGCTGCGCAACGGCCCAGTCGACCGACGGCGTGCCTCGATTCAGCGCGCCGAGTTGGGTCGGCACCTCGCGGGCCTGAGTGTCGAGCAGCAGCGCATCGAACTGAGCCGCCTGGCCACCTTTCGCTACTGGGACTGGGTCGCCGCCGGGCGTCGACGACAAATTGCCCAAGCGCTCCTCGACATTGCCAAGGCGCGAGACCTGCAGCTCGCCGGGCGGGCACACGCGGGCGAGGTCGCCCCGTTCGATCGCCAAGACAACCAGCGAGCGCTCGTGCAGCGCGAGGGTCTGTTGGTTCAAGCGCAGCGAGGGGTCGAACAAGCCGCCTTCGAGCTGTCGCTGTACCTCCGCGACGCCGAGCAACGACCGACCGAACTTTCAGACGACCGCCTGCCCACGAACCTGCCCGACGCCGACGACGGGTTGGCCCCGCCCGTCGACCTCGACCAGGCGCTGGCCCAAAGACCTGACCTCCAGCGGTTGCTCGACCAAAAAAAGCAACAGCACGTCGAAATCAAGCTGCTCGACAACCAATTGCTCCCGTCACTCGACTTCGGCGCCACCTTCTCGCAAGACTTCGGGAGGTCACCGGGGGCGGCGTTCGACAAGCTCGGCAAACCAGAATTCGAATTCTCGCTCTTGCTCGACGTACCGCTGCTGTACCGCGCTCCGTTGGGGCGCCTTCGGTCTGGCCAAGCGACCCTGGGGCGACTCGAGGCCCAGCTCCAACTCGCGCGCGAGCGGGTCGAAGTCGAGCTTCGAGACGCGCACTCGGCCTTGCAGGCGGCGAAGCTTCGAGTCTCGTTGAGTCGCCGCGAAATCGAAGTCGCCCAAGCCCTCGAGCAGGGAGAACGCACGCGCTTCGAACTGGGTGACTCGACGCTGCTGTTCGTCAACCTGAGAGAGCAAGCGACGGCCGAGGCCTCACTGCGCGAAGTCGACGCGCTCGTCGAGTTTCACAAGGCCGTGGCGTCGCTCAAGGCCGCGCTCGGGCGTCGGTGACCCACGTCGGGCGCGGCTACCGGCTGAACGCCGCGTGCAGCTCCTGCCGAAACCGTTCGGGCTATTCGTAGTGCGGCGAATGTGCGCTCCGTTCGAACCAACCGAGGCGCTTGCCCGCCGGGGAATCGCGCGCCTCGACGAAGCGCGCGGTGACATGGGGTGGCGCGGCGGCGTCGA
>JBGAIY010000248.1:0-11800 GCA_044225205.1 Myxococcaceae bacterium
TGGTCAACTCGAGCTTCTCGCTCAGACCGTCACGCTCGTTCGTCAACGTGGCGATCTGCTGGCTCGACTCGGCTTGCAGCGTTTGGTGCTCGCTCGTCAGGGCTTCGTAGTTGCCGGTGACTTCAGACAGCTGCGTGCTCAACTGCGCCACTTGCCCCGACAGCTTCTCTTCTTGGGCGGCCTTCGCCGACTCCGTCTGCCGCAACAGGCCCGTCACCCGCTGTATCTCATTGCGCGCGGCGCTGACTTCGGCGTTTCGCTCGTCGCGCTCTTGGCGCACTTGCGCCAGGTCGAGCTGGGTGCGGTTGAGCGCCTCGTGCGTTTCTTGTTGTTCGGCCGTTTTCGCTTCGAGGTTCGCCTGCGACTCGTTGAGCCCTTGCTGCGTGGCCAACAGCGCCTGCTGGGTCTCTTGCAACACGCCGTTCGTCTTCGCGAGCTGGTCGTCGCGCTCGGCGAGCGCCTTTTCAAGCCCGTCGATTTCGGAGTGCCGCTCGTCGATGGTGTGCTTGAGCGCGGCGATTTCGCCGTCTCGGTCGGCAATGGTGTGGTTCGCCGCGCCGAGCTTCGTCTCGAGCTCGAGCACCGCGGCGTCGCGGTCAGAGACCTCGGCGTTCAGCTGGTCGATTTGCTGCTGCTTGCCCTGGTTCGCTTGTTCGAGCTCGGCGATGCGGCCGGTGTGCGTCGCAATGGTCTGCGACGCCTCATTGAGTTGCGCGGTCAGCGTTTCTTCGAGCTGGTTCTTCGCCGCCCCGAGTTCGCCGATTTCGGCCTCGAGCTCGGCTTCGCGGTCGGCCAGCGCACTCTTCACCGCTTCGACTTCGCCCTCGAGTTCGCCGATTTTTTCGAGCTTTTCTTGAATTTGCGACTGGAGGTCGGCTTCGGTTCGGTCTTTGCGCTCGACCGTGTCAGCAAGCTCCGCCTCGAGGGTGCTGATGCGCGCTTCGCGCTGGCGCAAGGTCTCGTTGAGCGTTTGCTCGAGTTCTGACTTCTCGGTGTTCAGGGCCTCGAGGCGCGTATGCAACGTGGCGATTTCGCCTTCGAGTTCGCCAATCTTCTCGCTCGACCGGGTCTTCGCGTCGGCCAACTCGGCCTCGAGGCGCGCCACGTCGGCCTCGCCCCGGTCGCCGCGCTCGGTCGCCAAGCGCAGGTGACTTTCAAGCTCGCCCACCTTCGTGTCACGCTCGACTTGGGTCTGCTGCAACGTCTCGGTCAGCCCTTTGACCTGGCCTTCGAAGTCGGCGTACTTCGCGTCGCGCTCTGCCACGGTGTTCTCGTGACGGGCGTGCAACCCTTCGATGTTGCTCTTGAATTCGGCGATTTCGGCCGACTGGTGCTGCGTGGTCTCGTTGAGCTGCTTCTCTTTGACTTCGAACTCGAGCGTCGCGAGGTTGAAGTCTTTTTCGAGCTGCTCGAATTCTTTTCGCTGCTGGTCGATTTCAACGGCCCGGCGGGCGAGTTCTTCGTCTTTCGCCGACATTTCGCGGCGCAAGCCGTTGATGTCTTTTTCTTTCGCCGAAACGACTTCGATGACTTCTTTTTCGCCGATGAACTTCTGCAACAGCAGGTCTTCGACTTGGCGGCCGTGCTCGCGCTCTTTTTCGACGAGCGTGTTTTGCGCTTCGTTGAGCCGGCGGGTGAAGTCGTCGAGGCCCATTTTCAGGCCCTGAATTTCGACGTCTTTTTCTTGAACCCGGTCTTCGACCGTCAACAGCTCGCGCTCGCGCACGTTCCAAATTTCAGAAATGCGGGCGATTTGGGCTTCGCGAATTTTGAGCTCGTCGCGGAGAATTTGAATCTTCGCTTCGGGCGTGCCCATCAAGTCGCGGCGGGGGGCCGAACGGCGCAGCTCTTTCGACTCGGCCAACAGCTCGGCCTTGCGGTCGGCGATCGATGCGAACGTGCGGTCGAGAAACGCCTTGTCTTCGTCGGTCAACGCGCTCCGACGTTCACGGCGGGGCAACCGGGGCGGGCCGCCCGCGCTCGTTCGCAACGGAGGCGGGGCCGCCGGCGCCTGATCGGGCGGGGGGCCTTCTCCGGTGAGGGCATTGTCGAGCGACAGGTCGACGTCGTCGGGCGCGGCGCCTTGGGGAGGCGGAGGCGCGGCGGTCGACGGGGCTCCAGGCGGCGCAATCGTGTGGCTCAAGCGGGTCAGCTCTCCCATTTCGAACGGAATCGCGAGGTAGGCGCTCGCGGCATTCGGTGACGCGGCGTGCTGCTGCAACGCTTCGTTGCCGACGTCTGAAGACAACAAAATGACAGGCAGGTTGGGGCCGAACTTGCCTTTGCGAATCACTCCGCACAACACGAAGCCGCTTTGGTCGGGCAGCTCGGCCCGCAAAACCACGAAGTCGGGCCGGCGCTTCTCGAGCTCGCGTTGCGCGTCGCCCGCACTCGCCGCCATGGTGGTTGAATACCCGGCGTTTTTCAGCACCGACGCCATGGTCAGCGCAAAGTCGTTCTGGCTCTCAACAATGAGGACGCGGCGTTCCATGGGCTCTCGAATTTGAGGCGAAATCTTCGCCTGGAGTCTGCTCTCAGTCGGTCTGGCAAACCAGCATTTTCAGGGCGACTTCGAGCGCCACCTTCGCACGGGTTCGCCGGGTAGGCAGATCTGGCCCGAAGTGGGTCAGTGCAACAGGCCCGTCGCGGTCAGTCGCGGCCCGGCATCGTGGTCGGCGGTACGTGCCGCGCGAACAACTGCGATTCGGGCGGGCAGTAGCCGTGAACGAGCTGGGCCAGCCAAGGGTCGAGCGCAGAAGGCGGGAGACTCACTTCTCCCGACGGCGATTCGACCCCCAAACCGTCAGAATCGAGCACGTCTTCGGGGTCGCTGCCCAGCATCGGCTCGTCGCCGACCTCGAAGACCTCGTCGTTTTCGACGTAGGCGACGTCTTCTTTGGCGGGGGCCGGCGGCGCCGTGGGCCGCGGCGGGCTCGTCACCGGCGCTGGCACCGGTGGCAGCTGCGGCTTCGAGGCGCTGCTGGGCGGAGCGCTGATCGGCGGCAATGGCATGCCGGCCAACGCGTTCGCCGGCGCGGCCAGCACACCCGAGTTCGACGAGCGCATGCCCGGGGGCGCGACCGCCCGAACTCCTGAATCTGAAGAGGCCGCTCGGGCGGCAATGGCCGCGGCCAACGGCGGCGGTTGTACCCCCGAGCCACTGCTCGGAGGCGCGCTCTGAATGCCCGACGTGCGACTTGGCGGCGGCGGCGGGGCGCTTTGAACGCCCGAGGTGCGACTGGGCGGCAGCGCCGCGGCTGGCTGAACGCCCGACGGCCGGCTCGGAGCCGCAGCCGGCGGTGGGGAGTGAATGCCCGACGGTCGCGGCGGCGGAGGCAGCGGTGGCGGTGGCAGGCGCGGGAGCCCCAGCGCCGGGTCGGTCGTTCGCGGCGGTGAAACCCGTGCCGCACTCCGCGGCGAAGAAGGCGGTGGGGCCACCAGCGCCCGGGGCGTGGGTTCGGAGTCGACCACCGCCTCGGTTTTTTGCTGCGGCGCGGGCCCCCTGGGGCGACCTCCGAGCATTTCGGCCGCCGCCTCGAGATGCGTCGCGCGCGCCTGCCGAGCCTCTGGGGTCGGCAAGCGGGGGTCGACCAGCGATGGGGTGACGATCACCGAATCGAGCGGCACCAGTTCAGACGGTGACTTGGGCGGTGACACCGCGCCGCTGCCGCCGGCCGGAGTGAAGGGGTACTGCGGCCCGGGCCCACTCACCCGCGAGGCCGCCGACCCTTCTTCAAGGGGAGGCACGACCGGGTCGGCCAGCGGCGCGTCGGCCCACGGCACCGCCTCGAGGTCTTCGTCGGTCGACGATGTCGTGGCGGGAGCGCCCGCCAGCAACGGGTCGGTCGAGAGCACCACGGCCATGGGTTCGGGTGTGAACACCGGAGAACCCATGACCACTGGCTCGTAACGTCGCTCGACATCGGTGACGGCCGCCATTGCGATTTCGGTGCGAGCCTCGGGCGGCAGGGGCAGCATTTCGCCCACGACCACCGGCGGCTCTTCTTGAAGCGGCGTACCCATGACGGCGGGGCGACCACCACCCGACTGCGGGTCGGTCGACCCCTCGGTGGCGATGGCGGGGTCGGTCTTGACTTTGTTGGTGCCGGGGTCAGACGGCGCGGAGTCTTCGAACGGTCGCGCCCCCAACTGCGTCACCGCGTCGTTCGGCACCGACGTCGTCTCATTCGGCGCCTTGACCGATTCTTCGGCGACCGCGGGCACCGGGCCCGCGAGCGTGGTGTACAGGTCGAGCAACGCGCCACGCACGGTCGAAGCGTCCCACGCGAGGGCGGCTTTTCGCGCGGCCGTACCGAGCATGACCCGGCGCAGCGGGTCGGCTGCCAAGCTGGCAATGGCTTGGGCGAGCGCCGCCGCGTCGTCGGGGGCGTAGAACACCGCCGCATCGGGTGAAATCAATTCGCGCGAAATCGGCAAGTCGGCGACCAACACGGGCCGGCCTGCTGCCAGGTATTCTCCCGCGCGCGCGAGCGTGCCGCCGACGGTGCGGTTGCGCTCGACGTCGGCCAGGTTCACCAGGCCCACGTCGGTGGCGGCCAACACCTTGTGAATGTCGTCGTGGGCCACCGGTTCTTGAAAATCGACCACGCCTTCGAGTTTCGCCGCGCCGACCTGCTCGACCAGCTTCGCGTGCTCTTCTGGAGACTTGGGCCCCACGACCGAGAACCGCACGTCGGTCGAACCGAGTTGCGCCAACGCCTCGATCGTGGTGGGCAGGCCCACCCAGGGGTCTTCACTGCCCAGGTGAACGAGCCGCATCGGGCTGCCGTCGGGCCGACCCATGACGTCGGGGGCGAACGGCGCCAGGTCGACGGGGGCACGCAGCACGTGCACTCGCCCGACGGGCACGCCCAGGCCCACCGCGTATTCTTTGGTGATGTTCGAACCCACGACCACGGCGTCGGCGTTCATGAGGCAAAACAGCTCTTGGCGCCGCATGCGCGCCACCAACTTGCGGTTGGCCTCGAGCTCGCTCGACGCGAGCGGCATTTCGAGCGAAGGAAACGAGGTCGCGTCGTACACGATGCGGTACCCCAGGTCTTGCCGCCGCTCGCACAGCGCGTAGCCGCCGAACGGGTCGAAGAAGTGCACCAGCAGGTATTCTTCGCTCTCCAGCTGGCGACGCACCGCCCGGTCGAAGGCCTGAAACCGCGACGCCAGGTCGGCATTGCCCACGGGTACCCGCAGGAGCCGAGCCCCGTGAAAGCGCTGAATGTGCGAGTTGTCGGCGGTCTTGACCGAGAGCACCACGACTTGAAACCGGTCGCTGAGCCCTTTGATGTACTCCGACAACCGCCGTGACAGAGCGCTCGGCCCGGGCACGACGTCGAAGCAGCAGAAAAGCACTCGAGGCTGTTCGCTCACTGACCCGGTCATCATGGCGTTGACCCCCGCGCCTGGCAATGCGAAGTGCACCTGGTGGC
The DNA here is from genome assembly GCA_044225205.1 of Myxococcaceae bacterium. GTDB lineage: Bacteria > Myxococcota > Myxococcia > Myxococcales > Myxococcaceae > JAEUJT01. The sequence continues at coordinate 5,445 of JBGAIY010000248.1, forward strand.
CGACTCAAAGACGTTGACGTACCGCGACTTGTTGACCATGGCGCACGAGCGCCTGGGCTCCGCCGCCGCGTCGCTCAAGACCCGAGACGAACTGCTTCGCGCCCTCGGTCTCGCCCCGGCCGAACCGCCGCAGACACGGCCGGTGGTGACGCGCGACTTTTTCGTCTCGCGCTGAGCGATGAAAAAAACGCGCGCCAAAAACTGGCGCGATCTGATCGCTCACGTAGCGTGCCGTTCAGGCCTGTTGCACCGGCCTTTCAATTCACTTTGACGGAGGCGAGATGTCGCTGGCTTCACTTTCTCACGCGCCGCTGCGCGCGACGGCCGAGTTGTCTCATCACGTGCACGCGCGTTCAAAAGAGTTCGTGCTCTACCAGGGTGACTCGCTGAAGTTGCTCGAGTCGTTCGAACCCGCCACGTTCGATTTGATCTTTGCCGACCCTCCCTATTTCTTGTCGAACGGCGGCTTCACCTGTTCGGGCGGCAAGCGGGCTCCGGTCAAAAAAGGCGAATGGGACGCCTCGCAAGGTGTCGACGCCGACCACGAATTCACCACCGCTTGGTTGCGGGCGTGCCAGCGGGTGCTCAAGCCCTCAGGCACCATGTGGGTGTCGGGTACGCAGCACGTGATCTTTTCGGTCGGCTTCGCCATGCAGCGGCTGGGGCTGAAGATTCTGAATACCGTCAGTTGGTACAAGCCCAACGCCTCGCCCAACTTGTCGTGCCGCTATTTCACGCACTCGACGGAGTTTCTGATTTGGGCAGCCCCAGGCACGAAGGGCAAACTGCAGCACACGTTCAATTACAAAACCATGAAGGCTGAGAACGGCGGCAAGCAAATGCGCGACGTGTGGGCGCTGCCGAAAATGGGCGACGAAGAACTCGCCGCCGACGGGCTCGGCCGAATCTGGTCGATGACCACCCCGAAGAAGTCTGAAAAGGCCCACGGCAAACACCCAACCCAGAAGCCCATTGCTTTGCTCGAGCGCGTCGTCGAGGCCTGCACCGAAGACGATGCGGTCGTGCTTGACCCATTTTGTGGCTCGGGCACCACGGGTGTTGCAGCCGTTGCCAAAGGCCGACGCTTCGTCGGCATCGACATGAACCCCGAGTACCTCGACCTGACGAAAAAGCGTCTCGATTCAATACGTTAGGTCTGAAGGTGCCGGGTACTTTGTACCGAGGTGCCGGGTACTTTGTACCGAGGTGCCGGGTACTTTGTACCGCAAACACACAAACGCCCCGGTGCGATTCGCATCGGGGCGTTGGCGTTCGGTGGCTTCGACTCGCTTAGGCAGCCGGAGCCGGCGACGGCGATGACGGGGTCGGAGCGGGAACGGCAGCGGCTTCGACCTCGCCGACCGTCGCTTCAGCCGCTTCGAGTTTGGCCTGGGCTTCGGCGGCCGCCTTGTCTTCAGCGGCGTGCTTGGCCGTCATGGCGGCGTCTCGACTGCGCGAGCTCATCGGCGGTGGGTGAGGTGTTCGGCCACCATGCCGGTCTTCTTCGAGGCCCGAAATGGCGCGCTTGAGCAGGTCGTTCTCGAGCAGGGTGCGGTTGAGCCGCATTTCGACCGCGCGAAACTTGTCACGCGCGAGTCGGCCTTCTTCGAACACGCGCTTGGCTTCACGCTTCTCGCGGTCGATCTTGCCCTTCACGTTACGCAACTCAGCTGCAATTTCGATGGCCTTCTTCTTGTCGGCGGCCGCTTGCTGTTCGAGGCGCTGCATCTTCTCTTTTTCGGCTTCTGACAGTTCACGAATGACCCGTTGCACCACCACTTCGCGCTTCTCTTCGGGCTTCGCTTCGACGCTCGGAGCCGCCGCGGCCGGCGCTTCGGTCGGGCGGGGCTTGCGGCCCTTGTTTTCGATTTCACCCTTCAGTCGCTGAATGTCGGCCAAGGCGTTGGCCAGTTCGTGCCGCGTCGTCTCGAGCTGCATCGAGGCCTGCCGCTCGACTTCGGCACGGGCCTTGACGAGGTCATCTCCCGTTTTCGCGGCCTCTTTCTGCTCAAAGAGCTTCTTCTTCGCGTCTTTGAGTTCGGTCTTGAGGTCGCCTTGGGCCTTCTTCACTTCGTCGAGCTCTTTGCGCTTCTTGTCGAGCTCGCTCTCGAGTTTCGCCGCGCGCGAGGCGAGGTCGTCGTCGTTGCGGCCCGTCGAAGACGAGGCTGACGAAGTGGTAGGCGATGAGCTGGTGGCTTTCGAGCCGACCAACCCGAGGTTGAATGCCAGGCTCGCAATGAGTGCGAGGCCCAACAAGACGATGACGATGGTCACGGTATGACTCCTTGGGTTCCGACGTGAACTGCGGGGGCGTCATAGCCACGCGGTGTGCGCAGATTCAATACCCGCGAGTCGAAACTTGCCGAATGGGGCTCACAAGGTCTTCAGGTAGGTGATCAGCGAGGCGAGGTCGGTGGGCGACAGGCGCGACGCAGCGCCATGGGCTTCACCGCCACCACAACTCGCGTCAGTGAAGCGCTCGTCGAGGGTCTTGGCGCACCCGCTGTGCATGTACGGGGCTCGAGCGGCCAACCCAACGAGCGACGGCACTTGGTACGAGCCGCCGGTGCCGACGTCGACGGTGCGGTTGTCAGTCATCGCCGCACCCGAGTGACACGAGTTGCAGCCAGCCGAGGCAAACACCGCCGCCCCCCGGGCGACCTGTTCATGGGCCAGGGTGTCGGCAAGCGGGGCTTTGCGCGCGGGGAGCGCATCGAGAAATGCCGACAAGTCATGCGAGACGTCATTGGCCGGCAGCACCCCGCCCATGCGCACGACGAAGGTGTCGGCGAGCAGGTCGTTCATCGTCGCGCGGTCGCCTTTCCAATGGTACGGGGCCGTTTGGGCCACGCCGTGCAGGTCTTGGGTTCGGTGCAATTCTCCAAAAAAGTTCCACACGTGGCCGTCTTCGTGGCCCTCGGGGTGGCACGACGCACAAGCGACCGCGGTGGTCGCGGTGTGAAACAGGCGGTGGCCGGGCGTGTTGACTGAAGTGTTCGACAGGTTGATTCGGCGAAGCACCGTCTGGTCTGGCGCGTACAAGGTGAGGGTGGCCGGCGAGCGCGACTGAACGACGAGCGTGCCCGCGGGCGTGAACGCGACCGCGACGGGTTGGCCGACGGGGTCGTCGTCGCCGGCGGCGGGGGCGAGCGGCTGAACGATGCCGCACGCCGACCCCGAGACGACGGTGACGTCAGACAACGCGAAGCGCACGACCAGGTGATTGCCAGCGGCGGCCACCGCCACTTCGGTGCCGTTCGCGTTGAGGGCCGCGTCAACCGGCAAAATGCCCAGAATTTCTTTCGAGCCAATGAGCTCGCCGCTCGGCGCGAAGACCGAGATGGCGGAGCGCACGACCCCCGTGGTGCACACCTGGCGTTCGACGGTGGTGGAGACCTCGTCAATGCGCCCCGGCACGGTGAACGTAGTGCCGTAGTAGGTGATGGTGCTGGCCGGCTGCGGCACGAGCGTGGTCTTCGTTTCTTGCACGTACGCGGGCCCGGCCAGGTCGGTGGTCGCCCGAACGTCGGCGTCGACCGCTCGCTGGTGCAGCATGACGAACTGGCCGTTGGGCGTCACGAGTGCGCCAGGCCGTGTTGGGCTCGAACGCCACCGGCCGCCCTTGGTAGTCGCCGATGCCGACGTGCGGAGGCCTCATCGACGCGGCGACCGCTCCGGAGCTGTCGAGCTCGGCGAGCCGCGCCTCACGAAACGTGCTGACCGAGACCTGGCCGCCAAAGAGCAGCACGTCGCGCAGTTCGCCGCCCGGGCGGCTCACTGAAGAAGACCCGGTTTTCGGCCGACTGATCAATTCGCCGCCCGCGCACGCGACGAGCAGTCGTTGGTTGGGGCGGTCCCAGGCGAGGCCGCGGGGTTCGGCGCAAACCGATTCGAGCGACGTCACGGTCATCGTCTTGAGGTCGATGGTGGCGACTTGGCCGTTGCCCCGAAGGGCCACGTGCAACTGGCCGTCATCGTCTTCAACCGACCGCCACGGGCGGCTGCCATTGGGCAGGCGTACTTCGCCCAAGAGCCGACCTTCGGCGAGGCTGACGAGGGTGACGACGTTGCGGTCGGGGTCGGCGGCAGCCGCGAAACGGCCATTCGAAACGATGCTGAGCGTGCCGCCGATCAGGGGCATCTGGCCTTTCGACGGAGTCTGGTAGGTGACCGGCCCGCCGCCGCCACTGGGCACGAAGTCGTCGTTCTGTTTGGGCCCGCAGGCCGACACCAAGACGACGACCAACGAGGTTCTGAATGCGGTGTGTGCGGTCACGAATCGGCTCCCGGCCCGAGGCTTCGTTTGCTGCCTGCTGACTGACCCGTACCCGGCGGTGAACGGCTCACGGCCGGGTTGTATGCACCTTCGCCGCGCTTGCCCAGGCGCCCCTCATAACCCTCAGCCGTTCTTGGTGATTTTTGCCCCGTTGTACGAGGGGGGCGGGGTGAGGTGAGCTGCTTTCGCGTGGCCAAGGGTCAGACTGACGTGCAGCAACACCCCATCGCAGCGGCGAGGCCCATGGCGTCGGTGACGAGGTTACCCGAGGGCCTGCCGACCGAGGCGTTGGTGCGAAGGGCGCTCCGCGGCGAACGAGACGCGGAAAGCTTGCTCTACCGGCGCTACGCTTCGGGGGTCTTGCTGACGGCGTTGCGCTTGCTGCGCAGCCAAACCGCGGCCGAAGACGTCGTACAAGACTCGTTCGTCATTGGCTTTTCGCGCTTGGCCCAGCTGAAGGTGCCGGGCCAATTTCGGGCGTGGCTGCTCAGCATCGTCGTCAGTCAGGTTCGCAAGCGGCTGCGGCGCGAGCGGTTGCTCAAGTGGGTGGGGCTCGAGGCCGTCGCCGACGCGCCACTTGACCAGCAAGCCATTGGGCCCATGAGTGTCGAAGCGCGGGGCGAGCTGGCGGTGCTCGATGCGGTGCTCGAGCAGCTGCCCGTGCTGCACCGCCTCGCGTGGACGTTGCGGCACGTCGAAGGCGAGAAGCTCGACGACGTGGCCTCGGCCATGGGCAAGAGCCTCGCCACCACGAAACGGTACTTGAGCGCGGCCGAGCAGCGCATCGCCGCTCACGTGGCCATGGAGGCGCCATGAAAGCGCTCCCACGGCCGGTCAAGCAGGTCTTGGCCGAACCCAACCTCGACGCGAGCGTGGCCCGGGTCTGGGCGCGCGTGCAACGCCGGCGTCGAGTACCGCGGCCTCTGGTACGGCCTCCCTTTGTGCTGGCGGCCATGGTCGCCGCCATCTCGTTCGTGGTGTTCTTTTCGGTGACGGCTGCTCGCCGACAGTTGCCGGTCTCAGCGCCGGCCATGGCGGTGAAAGTGCCGGTGTCGTCGTCGGCCGTCGCGTGTGAGACCACGCCCCCGACACGCGCGGTGAGCGCGCCGGTGACGAGCGTTTCGGTGCCGTTGGTGCACGCGCGGCGGCCAAACGCACCTCCAACTTCGGTGCGCAACGTCAATGGCCAAGCGGTTGACGTGGTGGGGGCGTTGCTTCAAACCGCAGACGACGCGGCCCGCGATGGGCACCTCGACCAAGTCGTCGCGGTACTCGAAGAAATTGCCAGCCACCACGCCGACGACCCCCGTGCTGCCGAAGCGTTGTACACGTTGGGGTGTCTGCAGCTCGACGTGCTGAAGCGACCGGGCCTCGCGGCGGCGAGCCTGCGGCGGGCGCTCGAACTCCAGCCGTCGGCCGACCTGGTGGCTCCCATTTGGGAGCGGCTCAACGAGGCGACGGCGGCGTCAGCGCGTTGACTGGCCGACCACCAAGGTGAGCCCGTACTTCGTCTTCCACGTCAGGGGCTTCACGGCCGTGCTGGGCAAGGCCAGCGCGGTCGCGAGTGCCTTGGCTTCGGGCTCGAACAGGGGCGCGTAGAAAACCTCGGTCGTGGGGTGCTGGCCCGTCGCGTGGCCAAAATGGGCGGGAGCATGCCCCGCCTTGGTCACGGCCGCAGTCATGGCGTTGAGGGCTTGGGGCTTCGCCCCACCGTCGAGCAGGTCGAGCAGGGCCACGGCTCCGCACACTTGCAGCACGCCGTCGAGGTCTCCCGCGCTCAGCCCGGTGAGCGTCAGCGCCCCCCGTACCCGCGCGGGTCGCAGCCTGACGACCACGTACTGGCCGTCGGCCGACCAAAACGTGTCTTGAACCTCTTGGGCCGCCCAGTCGATCACGGTCTGGTGGCGAACCGAGTCTTTCGTCTTCACGACCAGCCGCGCGCCTTGGCACGAAGCGCCTGCGGCACACGGCACGGGTTCCTTGGTCAGAACCGTGCTCTCGATGGGTGATTCGGTCAGCTCCGGCGCGAGCGCGTGCTTGGCGAGCCACTTGGCAAGCTTCGCCCCGTTGGCCTCGCTCT
>JBGAIY010000249.1:0-11622 GCA_044225205.1 Myxococcaceae bacterium
GTGCCGTCGGTCGTTTTTAACCATACGGCCGTCCCCCCATTTCATGCGCACAGTTGGTAGGTCGAGGTCATCGCGATAGCGCCATCGGCTGCCGCCGAACACGCGAACGGAGCCGCCGGGTATTTCGCCAAACGAGCGGTGCCGTTGACGTCGAGGGTCGCTTTGGGCGCGGCGGTGCCAATGCCCAGGCGACCCGACGAGTCGATTCGTAGCCTCTCGGTACCCGAGCCGGTGCCGATGATGATGGTCTCGCTGATGTTCGCCCCCGCCCTGACGTTCGCCCCAACGATGGTGTTGCCCGAGCCTGTTTGGAGGTCGAGACCCGAGCCGGCCCCCAGAAAGGTGTTGTTGGTGCCGGTGTTCATTCGCCCCGACTGGTAGCCGACGGCGGTATTGCCGCTGCCGATTTGGTTGCTCAGCAGAGCGTACGCGCCAACCGACGTGTTCTCGTTGCCCGCAGTATTGTAGAGAAGCGAGAGGGCGCCGTTGGCCGTGTTGTTGCTACCGGTGAGGTTGTTCAGCAGCGGGTAGGCACCCGCCGCCGTGTTGTTGCTACCAGTCGTGTTGGCCGCGAGCACATACGTGCCAAGCGCCGTATTCCAGGTGCTCGAACCGCCGCCGCGGCCGATCGTGACGAAGTTGATGTTGGCGTCACCGTTGACTTCGAGTTTGTAGTGAACGGGGTCGCGCACTGTGGGTTGAGCGATCGCCACGGGGCCGAGAAACGCCGTCTGGGCTTGGCCAAACGCGGTAGAGCTGACAACGAGGCACGCAACGACGACGGTGAGCCTTCTCATGATTCCTCCAGGGGCGGCAAGAGGCCGCCTTGGCCAATTCGCGAGCGCCCAGTTTTGGACGAATGAGCGGGCCGATGATGCCGGCCGACGAAAGGTCGGGGGCTTCAGGCCTTACGGCCTGAGCACTCCACGCCCCGTATAGAGAATGAGGTTCCGAGAGAGGGTCACCAGGCCCGGGTCGATGACGCAGCTCGGGTAGACCAGGCATTCAGAGCAGTTGAGGTGGGTCACGCGGCTGGTGCCCAGCAGATATTCGGTCGCGATGATGGAGCCGCCGTCTCGACTGGAGGCAATGAGGTGCGCGCCGGGGGCTGGCTGAGCGTTCGCGTACTGGGTCTCCGTCGTGATTCGTTCTGGCAACGCGAAGTTGACGGGGTGGGAGGCCTCAACGACGACTTCGCGAGTGGCCCACGCCAGGTCGTTCGAAGGAGTCACGGGTAACCACACGTCGGGCGCGCCGGCGTCTCTCATTTTCGAGAGCAACCACGAAGCCCATTCTGTGCGAACGAGGCCCGTGCCCGAGTTGACGAGGCGCACCAGCGTTTGAGCGCCCGCGTCGCTGAGGGGGAGATACTCGTTGTTGGCCTGCAGCCACACCACGACGTCAATCGGGTCGAGTTCGGTCGGTACGGCACCGTCCCAATTGAAGTGGGCCCCCACCGAAATCGCCTTGGCCCGCGTGGCCGCCAGGGCTGGCTGGAGCACCGTCCACAGGCCGACGCCCGACGACGAATCTTCGAGCACCAGCACGTGCAGCGGCCGACACCCGCCGTCATCGAAGCAGCGCAGTCCAAGCTGGCCGGCGTCACCCAGGCCTCCATCGGCAAAGGAGCCTCCGTCACCGCCGCCCCCGTCACGACCGCCTCCATCGCTGGGGCCACCAGGGCCGCCGTCGGTGAGGTTGACGGCCGCGTCGCCGCCATCGAAACCGGCGTCAGAAATGGAGGCGTCGAAAGGCAGCGGGCAGTCTTCAGTCGGTGGCAGACAGGTATTCGACGAAGCACAGCACGCCCACGAATCGACGCAGGGGCATGGCTGCCCGCGTTCGGGCAATGGCGTGAAACAGCTGCTCAAGCAGATGGCGACAGCGAGTGCCTGTCGAAAGCGGGCCACTTCGTCGACCACCATACCGCTGGTTTGGCACGTCTGGGTACCAGCCGGCGTGGGTGGTGGTGCTCGTCAACGGTGGCCCTCCACGTTGAACGCTCACGGCAACCAGCGAATCGTTGAGCAGCTGGTCACCCATTGAGCCACAGACCCGGTCGCCTTTACTTTGAGCGCCAATTGGGGGTCGATCGCGGGCCAGCGAATGGCCACGTTTTCGGCCGTCACCGGCAAGACGACGACTGGGCTCGAGTCGCAGCCGGTCGTGCCAGTCACTCGAATCTGGGTCGCAGGGTCTTCGAGGGGAAAAGCCAAGGCGATGGTCGTGGCGTTCATGTAGAGCACGAACGCCACCCACTGACCATCTGGAGACCAAACCGGGCTGCCGAAAGCAAAACTCAATGAGCTCTTGGGGTCGGGGGCGGCGGTCAAGCGGTGCAGACCACTGCCGTCGAGGTTGGCCACCCAGACGTGGGTGTCGGTGCTGGTGCCCCGCGCGTTGTCCCACGTGAAAGCGATTCGGGTACCGGTGGGGTTGACAGCCAACTCGCCCAAACCCGCCACGAACTCGCCATTTTCTCCATTGGGCGGCAGCGACAAGGTGGCGATCAGGCGCTCGCCAGGTGCCCCCGGGGTCGAAGCCCACAGCTCTTGGCCAACCAGGTAGAGGTAGTCTCCTGAGGGGAGCCACGCAGCGGGAAAACCCAAAATTCGTTGCCCGTCGAGCTTCGAACCGCTTTCGACCACCGAACCGTCGCTGGCCCGAAAGACGGTCAGCGTGCGGTCTGGGCCGTGAAAGGCCAGCAGAGAGCCCCCATCTGGAGAGATGCGAAGACCCTGGGTGCTGATGTCGGCGTCTGGCAACAGCACTTCATTCGCGCCCTGGAGGTTCGTGGTACTGAATCGGCGCACGGGAATGCGCGAGCGAAAATCAGCCCGGTTGAGCCTGGTAAACCAACCGCCGGTCGTCCCGAAGTCCCAGTGATCTCCGTCGGCACTCGCCCCACTTGCCGGCAGCGTCACCCCGGCTCCGGTGCGAAGGTCGTAGAGAGCGGCGACCCCACCCGGTGAATTCGTGAGCAAGTGCCCGGGCAAGGTGGTGTCACGGTAGGTCGCGAACGCGGCCGAGGTGCCTCCGCCCCCGGTGCCGCCAGCTCCGCCGGTGCCGCCAGCGCCATTCCCGGTTCCACCGCTCGTACCGCCAGCGCCGCCACCGCCACACGCGCTCCCTGCACCACCGAAGACGGCCAGCACGACAACCAACGCCAGTACTTCAAGCGCAGTTCGTCTCATTCGCCCGGCCTCGGTCTGAACGCCCGATCATCACCAAGTTCGCCCCAAAAGGCCTGGTGGTGCCCGTAAATTTGCCGCGTCAACCCCTGCGCGGCGGCGCACCATCGCTGGTACTCCGAGGCAACCGTGAAGCGCGAAGAGGCCCCCCGCTCGACGGCGAGAAACAGCCAGTGGGCCACGTTTTGCCAGTCGCGGTTGTTCTCGGTTGGTGGCTCGGAGAAGGAGGCCGCTCTGACGACTTCGACGTGGTCGATGAGCGGTGTGAAGATGAGCGTTTCGGGGTGGTCTGTGGCGTATTCAATTCGACCCAATGGGGCGCTGACGTCGGCGTTTTTGGTGGCGAAAACATAAGTGACGACCCGACCTTGGGGTTGAAGTGGCCACTGACTCGGCAATGGAGGGCTGGTGCGTACTCGCCACCCAGGTGAGCCCCCCTTCCACCGTTCGTTCCACTCCGCTTCGGCTCGGGCCGAAATCAGGTCGGCGAGCCCCGCTGGCGAGGGCCCGAGGCCGTGAAGCCGACCCCAGCCCTCGAGAGCCACAAACGCCGACGAGGTTTCAACGGGAACGTCGTAGGGGTATCGGGCAAGCACGGTGTGACGCTCGAAGCGCTCGCGAATGGCCATCAGGGCCGCCTCATCGACCGGCTTCGTCGCGAACAAGGCGTTCATCAGACGGGTGAAGTGCGCAGGGTGGTCGATGGGCAGCTGTGCGACGACGCCGACATTGCGCGCAGCAGGAAAGCGCTCAACGACACGCAAGACTTGGTCGAACAGCGCGCCGTCGAACGGCTGCCGAACAGCGTTCGGTGGGGGCGAGATGAGCACCTGGGCGAGGGCCGCGATGAGCTCGACCCGCTGGTCGGGGGGCAGCGCGGCGGCCGTCGACTCGATGAGGTCGAGGTAGTCGTGGTGCCCGGGGCGAAAGGGCACGTAGTGCTTGAGGAAGCGGCTGGTTTGGGGCGCGAAGGCCTCGTCTGTCTTCAAGTGGGCCTGCAACGTACTGACCCATTCAGACAATGCCGAAAGCTGCAGGGCGACCCGGGGGTCGCAGGTCAAAAGCAGCTCAACCACCGCGACCCAGCCGTGTTGCTGGTACAAGAGCCAGTGCAGAACGCGCAAGCGCGTCGCTGGAGCCGCGTTGACGGCGGCGGTCGCCAGAGCGTCGAGCCACAGGAGGCCCTGTTCGGCCGGTTGTGACTTGTGAACCACTGCGAGCAGTCGCTCAAAGTGGTCACTGAGGGGCAAAGCCACAATGGCCTCGGGAGACAGGGCTCCTCGACTCGCGAGCTCGCTCTGAGCAGCGTCGAACAAGTCGAGGTCTCGCAACGCTGCAAACAACTCGGGCACTTCAAGACGCTGCAGTGCTTGGTCGACTGGTACTTCGCCAAAAAAGAACTCGAACTTCTTCACCCGTTCGGGCGTGCGCTCGACGGCTTCAAACTGCCGACCAGAGGTCGGCACGAGCAAGACGCGTTGGCCGACCTTCGGTGGTTGCGACGCTCGGTCCCAGTAGCGGTGGTCGATTGGAGATCTGCGCTCGTCGTCCCACAGCACGCCTGGGTAGAGCTCGAAGGTCGACTGCGTCTGTTCTTTGAACTCGCAGGCGTTCGTGTTGCGCGAGAAACACCTTTCGACCACGGCCTTCACCGTTCGGGCTCGACCTTTGGCACCGACGGCAACGACTTTGACCAAGAGCGCGAAGTCGACACTCCCCAGAGTGGTGTCGTACACGTGGAGCTGCCCGGCCATCGACGTTCTGGCCGAGGTCAACGCGATCAGCAGCAGCCACTTCCATGACGATTGGCGTGTTGGCACGGTGGCCCCAAATGAAAGGCGAGCAACGCCGCCCGAAGCCCCATGCCCCGAGCTGTATGCAAACGTAACCCTCGAAGGCCCAGTCTTGGACGAAGCCGCCAACAGGTTGAAACAAAAGGTTTTCGCCCTCGCCCAATACAGGGTTGGCGCGCTCTGGGCCCTACCAGCGGGCATTCACGAAGGGAAAGAAGACGACCGGCCCCTTCGACATGATGTTGATGAGCCCCACTTGCACGCCGTGAAAGTCTCCCGCGGCGACGTTGACGAGGCCCACCTGCACACCGCCACCGCGCTTGGCTTCGTTCACGAGCCCGAGTTGAGCGCCCCACAGCACTTCGGTTGCGTTGACGCCCCCGAGCTGCACCCCGTGCAGCGTGGGGTACGAGCCGAACGACCACAAGAAGTTGAACAGGCCAACCTGAAGCCCCGTCAGCGTCGACGCCAGGTTGAACAGCCCGAGGTCGAGGCCGGTGACCGCTTCGCCAATGCTCAGGCCGAGCCCCAGACGCAACCCGCGAACTTCGGCGCGCTCGGGCCAGTGCCACACGGCGAACGAAAACTGAAACGGCACGACCCGAGGGGCAAGGCTGTTCGATTCGCCGGGTGCGTGGAGCACCATGGCCAGCGCCACCGTCAACAGCACGCTCACGAGCTCACGTCGAGCGCGCGGAGTTGTTCACGAAACGTCTCGAACACGACGGCGAGTTTGGCGGCGGGCAGCTCGTCGACGGGGTCTTTGCGCAAGACCCGCAAGAACACGTCGAAGCGCTCTTCACGGCCGCGCAATTTTTCGGCAACGGCGGCGGCGGCGGCGAGCGGCAAACTGGCGCCTCCGGTGTCGAGCTGCATGTGCAAGAGCACCTGCTCGAGTTTGTCGGTAAGCTCGGCCCAGACCCGGCGGTCGTGCGAAGCGAGCAGCACGGCCGACAGCTCGGCCGACCATTCGCGAAGCGCGCTCAACACGGGCTCGGTCAGCGCGCTGAGCGCGGCCGGCGTCACGGGGCCGCCTTTGGCCACCACCCGCTTGAGCTCACGCTTGGCGACGAGCATCAACCGCTTGGGTTCGGCGCGAACGTGCTTCCACCCGGGCATGAGGGTGAACAACTCGAAGTCGGTGAGCAGCGCCTGCGCCGTCTTCGCCCCGTCGTCTTTCACTTCGAGCCGCGACTTCACCGAGCGGTCGAGGTCGGCGACGCTGGTGCGGTACACGAGCGCGCGCTGCACTTCACGGTGAGCCCCCGGCACGACTTCTTCGCGGCGAATCGCGGCGTTGGCTCCAGCCGAGAGGTACACCGCGTCGCCCATGCGCTTGCGAAATTCTTCGCGCAGGCGCTGCAGTTCACCCAACAAGGCCCAGGGGCTGGCGACCAGCTCGGGGCGCCGCAACAGCGAGCCCACCTTGGCGACGTCTTTCTTGAGGTGCTGGGCGACGGCGCGAAACACCAAGGCCGACTCGGCTTCGACCCGGTCGTCTGACGTTTCGGCCGAGAACACCCCAGAGCGGGTCGTGTGCTCGGGAAATTCGACGTCGATGAGGTCGCACACCGTGTTGACCTGCTTCACCGTGTCGCGCACCGCCGGGGCCATGTGCTCCCACAACGACAGGTCGGCCGACCCTTCGTCGGGCGGCTCGAGCGAGACCAAGTTGATGGCCTGAAGCTGTTCCATCGCCTGGGCCACCGCGTCGTACACGTGTTGAAGCCGCGTCATCAGCCGCTTGCTGACGACGCCTTCGAGCACTTCTTGCAGCCGCTTGGGTAGCAAAGTGTCCACGAGGAGAAGGTGTGTACTCCAGCGACCTACCTCGTGAAAGGACTGCAATGCCCGCGCCGGGCAAATTACGACGCAGGTCGACAGACGAGGGGCTGCAGCGAGCTCGAGCGACCAGACGTTACTTGGTGCCGTACCAGCTGCTGGCGGGAAACGGGCCGAACGCGCCCGAGACGAAGCCGTTCGACATTTCGCCGGTGAGGCTGCCTCGAGCATTGGGCAACCCCAGCGCGTCGGCGATGTTGTTGGAGTCGAGGTCGTAAATGGTGGCGCGCTGCTGGGTGATGTGCGCGCCGCCGAGGCCCGAGCTCAGGTCGAAGTTCTTGGCGAAGTCATGCGCGGCGGTTTGACAGAGCAGCTGCGACGTCGTCGACAGGTTCGCGCAGAGCACCAAGTCGAGCAGGCTCTCGATGTCGTGGGCTTTGTTGCCCGACGCGGCCGAAATGACGACGCCCAGCATGTTGACGATGAGCTTGTTCACGTCGAATTCAATCGACCGGGGGCCCAAGAACACTTCGGTGGCGGTGCGGGTGCCTGCGAACGCGGGCACGGTGACGGTGACTTGGCCATTCGCGCCGAGCTGCGGTGAATTCATGACGTTGAGCGACTGGCCGTTGTAGTCGAGCCACATTTCAGACCAGACCTCGGCCGCGTAGAGCTTCGCGTTGGCGCCTTCGGCGAGCTGCATGGTGCCCTTGGCGCGCACGGGCTTGTTGCCGAACTTGAAGGCGTCGCTGAGCACGGTGATGAGCTGGCCCACCCAGGGCGGCGCGTGAATGTTCTGGCCGATGAGGTTCACCACGTAACACATCAGCTTGCCCTCGGGCGTCGACTGGCTCTGGCACTGCGCGCCTTGGCCGCTGAGCGCGGCGTTGAGCAAGTCGAGCAGCTTGAGCACGTTGCCGGCAGAATTGGCGAAGTCGTGAATGTCGAGCTCGTAGTAGGTGGCGTACTTGCCCTGCACCGAAGTCGAGAAGGTCGAAGTGCAGTTGGTGCCGACGCACGGAGGCAATTCGCACACGCCGTTGGTGCAGACTTGGCCCTGGGCGCAGCCGCCGGGGCAGGTGGCGGTGCAGGTGCTCGTGCCGCTCTGGCAGCTGTTGAGGCTCAGCTCGCCACCCGAGCCGACGCACCGCTGGTTGGGTGGGCAGTCGCAGTCGGTGAGGCACGAGCCACTCGAGGTGACGACGCCCGCGTCGTTCGGCGGCTGGGTGACGACGCCCGAGTCGACCGGGGTGAAGACGATGCCGCTGTCGGGGCGCGGGCCGCCGTCGGCCGAAACGTCGCCGTAGCTGCGAACCAGGTCGGGCTCACCGCATTGGCAGGCACTGAGGCCCAGCATCACCGCGGCGACTGCGAGCGTTCGAACCATGGGTGGGTGCCTCGAAGAGCAACCGGCGTACCGGGGTGGTGCCGCCGCCGAACACCGCGTTCTGACGGCTGATCTGTCAACCCGCGACACACTCGGCGAGCGCAACTGGCCAAGGCATGGGGCACCCGAATTTGGACCCACGGGCACCACGTGCCCACTCGACCATTCAGCCTGTTTCACGAGTTGAGAAAAAAACGCTGGAGCAGCCCATAAGCCGGGTTTTGTGCCCGAGTTGCCTCGGGTAGCGAACATTCATCGACGAGTGCCGTTGCCGACACCCTGTAGCGAGCGACCCGGGAGCACAGAACGGGCCATTCTCGTCTTTCCTTTCGGTCAGACACTCCCTTATTGGCTCTTGCTCTGAGTGGGGTTTGCCGTGCCGTTCTTGTCACCAAGAACGCGGTGCGCTCTTACCGCACCGTTTCACCCTTCCCCGTCAAACGACGACGGGAGGTTTGTTTTCTGTGGCACTGTCCTGCGGCTCGCGCCGACTGGTCGTTAACCAGCACCCTGCCCTGTAGAGCCCGGACTTTCCTCCCGCCACCCCAGACTGCGGTGGCCAGCGTTCACCCGGGCTGCTCCAGCGAGTCAGCCCGTAGCACAGGCCTGCGCCCTCGTCACGGAGGAGGGCAATACTCCCAAGTTTCGGCCAAGAAGGTCGACGCGCTGGCGGTGAAGACGCCACCGCCGAACATGACCAAGCACCCGCGGGCCGAGTCGAACACCAGGCTCGCGCCGCTGCGCTCGGTCGGCCAAGCGGCGCCGTGAGGGGCGACGCTGCGCCACTGAGACCCGTTCCATTCCCACTGGTCGTTGAGGTCGTAGTTGAGGTCGTCGCGGCCGCCGAACATGACGAGCTTGCCGCGCGCCGAGTCGAACGCCATGGCCATTTCGTCCATCAAGGGGGGGCCGGAGCCGCCCTGGTCGACTTGGGCCCACTCGGTGCCCGACCACGCCCAGGTGTCGCCATAGATTTCGTCGCCTTCGCCTCCGTAGATGACGGCTTGGTGGCGAACGGGGTCGTAGGCCATGGTGGTGCTGCGGTACGGGGGCCCCGTGACGGTGCGTTGTGCCCAGTCGGTGCCGTCGAATTCCCACGTGTCGTCGAGAAAGGTGCCGCCGAAGACCACCGTGACGCCGCGGGCCGAATCGAACGCGAGCCCGTGGTAGCCGCGGGCCGGTGGGTGGTGTGCGGGCGCGCGGTTGACCCACGCCGTGCCGTGGCGGGCCAGGTGTCCGAACGCGCTGTCGCTGCCGCCAAGGCACCATCGCGCTGCGGATCGTAGGCGATGCGAACGCCCGACCAACGGTGGGCCCGGTGAGTGGGCGGTTGACCCAGTCGACGCCGTCGTATTCCCACGTGTCGGCGAACGAACCGAGCCCGGCGCCTCCGTAGCCGCCGAAGAGCACGGTGACGTGGCGTTTGGCGTCGTAGGCCATCGCGGCTCCAATGCGAGCGGCGGGGTGGTGGGCGGGGCTCGCTTTGACCCAGTTGGGCTCTTTGATGACCGCGCAGACGACGCCGTTGCCTTGGTAGCCGACGTCGCACACGCAGGTGCGGCCACCGGGCGCATTCGTGCAGGTGGCGTGGGCGTCACACCCTCCGTGGTTGGTCGCGCACTCGTCGACGTCGGTGCACGCGCCGAGGGTGCAGGTGAACCCCGCGCCACACGCACCGCACACATTCGCGTCGCGCCCGCACTGGGAGCCGGTCTGCGCCGAGACCGGCACGCACACGCCGTCGGCACAGCAGCCGGTGCAGTTCGCCGCGGTGCAGCTCGGAGCCGGAACCACGCAGGCCCCGGCTTGGCACACGCGGTCTTGGCCGCAGGTGGTGGTGGTGGCGGCATACGCGCAGGCGGCGTTGGTGCAAGTGCCCGGAGTGGCCCAGGTTTTCAGCGCGGTCGTCGACTCGCAGGTCGCGGCCGGAGCGGTGGTGCAACTGACGCCCGCGCAAGGGTCGTTCACGCAAGCGCCGTTGACGCACCCCTGGGCGCACGGCGTGTCGTGTGGCGTGTAGGTGCACGCCCCGCTCTGGGCGTCGCAGCTGCCGGTGGCGTCGTACGCGCGCAGCGTCGAAGGGTCGCGGCACGAGGTCGGCGGCGGGAGCGTGCAGCGCTTGCCAGCGCACCACTCACCGGTACAGGTGCCGCTGGCGCAGCCCTGCGAGCACACCGTTCGAGCCGTGTGAAAACCGCACACTCCGTCGCGGCAGGTGCCAGGCGCCTCGGCGAATTCGAGGGTGTTCGCGTCGACGCATTTCGCGGGAGGCGGCGCGTCGCACACCACTCCGGCACACGGTTCACCGACGCAAGCACCTTGAGCGCAGCCGCTCGAGCAGGTGGTCTCGGTCAACTCGAGCTGACAAATGGCCCCCGCGCAGCCACGAACCCGCGAGGTCACCAACACCTGGGCGGTGCGGCACACGGGCGCGGGGGCGAAGCACGAAACCGAGCAGGTGTCGGCGATGCCCGCATCGGTCGGGCCGCCGTCGCTGGCGAATTGGTAGCTGCGGCGAAAGTCGAGGCAGCCGCTCGCCACGACGCCCAGGGCGAGCCCGACCACACACCGAAGGAGTCGCGCGTTCACGAGGTGCTGCCTACACAAGGTCGCGAGCGAAAAGAAAGGGCTAGCGCGCCGCCAGCGTGACGCGGTCGAACCACTTCTCGATGGCGCCCCACGACTCGTCGTGCAGCAACACGTCGATGTGTTTGACCCCTTCAAGCACGACGAGCTCGGCGGGGGCTTGGGTGAGCGCTTGGCGAATGCGGTACGAATGCGGGAGCGGAATGAAGGTGTCGTCGGTGCCGTGCAGCAGCAGCGTCGGCACGTGAATGGAGGCCGCGTCGCGCATTGGCGAAATGTCGTCGACGGCGAAGCCAGCCTTCGCTTCGGCTTCGTGAACGGCTTGCTCGGTCAACTCGGCATTCATGAAGAAGGGCGTGTGTTCGCGAACAATGGTGCGCAGGTCAGAAAACGAAGCGGCGGCGACGACTCCGGTGACGCGGGCGTCTTTCGCGGCGGCCTGCAGCGCCACGGCGGCGCCCATCGACTCGCCAATGAGAACCACCGGCAGGCCCGGTACGGCGAACGTGTCGAGCGCGCGCTGCAGGTCGGGCACCTCTTTCGCGCCGTAGGTGCAGTATTCGCCGGGCGAGCGACCGTGGGCCCGTTGGTCGTACCCGAGCACGGTGTACCCGCGTGCGGTGAAGCGGGCCGCGTCTTGAACGAAGTGCGCGCGGTTCGCGTCTTTGCCGTGCAGAAACACCACCAGCCCGCGCGTGGGGCGGCCTTCGGGCGGGCTGAAGAACCAGCCTTCGAGGTTCAAGCCGTCGGCGGTCGCGATGGTGACGTCGCGGCGGTTGTCGCCCGACGGCGCGATGACCGGGAGGCGCAGGGGGTTGATCAACTGACCGACCGCGACCTCGCGGCTGACCGCGCAGGCGCTCACCGAGAGAGAAGAGACGAC
>JBGAIY010000250.1:0-11388 GCA_044225205.1 Myxococcaceae bacterium
GGCGACGGCAGACTTGGGTCACGCATTCAACGACATCGAGCCGTCGGGTGGGGGAGACGGAGGCGTGGGGTGCGGGTCGAGCATGGAAGACGTGGTTTTCACGTTTACGCCGCCGACGTCTGGCCGGTACCGATTCGTCGCGAGTGGAGCATCGCTGTCGGTGAGTACGGCGTGCGGCTCGAATTGCCTGACGTACGGCTCGGGGACACAGCTGCTCGACTTGACGGGCGGAGCCACGGTGTACGTCACTGTCGAAGGCACGCAACAAGCCACGGTGATGGTGACGCGTTCAGTGCCTGGATCGGATGGCGGCTCGCCGGGCGACGCCGGCACCACGACGGGCGACGCGGGTACCACCGGCGACGCCGGCACCACGACAGGCGACGCTGGCACCACGACCGACGCTGGCACCACGATCGACGCCGGCACCACGACCGACGCCGGCACCACGACCGACGCTGGCACCACGACCGACGCCGGCACCACGACCGACGCCGGCACCACGACCGACGCTGGCAACACGACCGACGCCGGCACCACGACCGACGCTGGCACCACGACCGACGCTGGCACCACGACCGACGCTGGCACCACGACCGACGCTGGCACCACGACCAGCGATGCCGGCTACAGCGGGCCAACCTCGCTCGACCTTGCGATCATCGGCATGAACACCGACTCGCCTGACTCCATCTCAGTTGTCTTCTTCGAGCCCGTCGCCTCCGGCACGATCGTGAAGTTCACCGACAACCGGTGGAACGGCAGCGCGTTGGAAACGAACGAAAACACCGCGGTTTTCACCACCACGGCCGATCTCGCGGCGGGATCCGTGGTCACCTTCTCATTCCCCGGGGCGACGGGGTCGGTCAGCCCTGCGGTGGGCACGTTGACCGGTGCGCTGAACAACCTGGCGACCTCGGGAGACCAGGTACTCGCGTCGTTGCCCACCGAGCCGGCGACGTTCCTCTTCGCATTGTCGGCTTCGACGCTGAGCGGTTTCACCACGGGGGCTGACACGAATCACACCCAGCTGCCGCCTCCGTTGACCGAGGGGTCGACCGCGCTCGACGTCGGCAAACTCAAGAACTCCGCTGATGACAACGTCGAGTACGTCGGGCCTCGCACGGGTACTCTGGCCGCGCTCAAAGCCGCCATCTTTGATGCCGCGAATTGGCGCACCAACAACACGACCGCGTTCGCCTTCTCGACGACCGACTTCGTGATCACGTCATCGGCGGGTGACGCGGGCACGCCCCCGGTTGACGGCGGCGCGGGCAAGACCGACGGCGGCACGAACGCGGCTGACGCCGGCACGACTTCGACTGATGGCGGCGCGACGCATGACGCCGGTTCTGGCGCCGATGGCGGCTCGACCATGTCATCAGACGCCGGCACCAACGGCGGAGGCGACAACAGAGGCTGTGGCTGCGGCAACGGTGGCGGCTTCGTTGGCGTCTCTGCGCTGGCGTTGCTCGGCCTGCTGGGCCCGCGGCGCCGCGCGCGTGTCGCTCGGTAGTCAACGGGGAGCGACGGCCATGGGGAAACTCGTGATTTTTTCGCCGGTCACCGGTCGGGTGTTGCTGAACGGTGAGCCCGTGGCCGGCGCGAAGGTCGAGCGCGAATACCACTGGGGGTGGAACGACGAGGTCGGCCGAGACGCGACGAAGACGGCGGCCGACGGTTCATTCTCGCTGCCCCTCGTCGAGCGCACTTCCGTGCTCGGCTCCCTCCTGCCGCACGAGCCCGTCATCAACCAAACCATCGTCATTCGTCACGACGGCAAGGTGTCGACCGCGTGGGCCCATTTCAAGCACGACTACGCGCTCAACGGAGAACTCCAAGGCAAGCCCGTGGCACTCACGTGCCGGCTCGAGGCCGAACCCGAACGGCGCGGTGACGTCTTCGGCATTGGCGAAATTGAATGAAGCGCCAGAAGCGGGCGACGACGAAGAAGCCAGTCGATCTCGTGGGGCTCAAGCGTGACTTGGGTTTTCTCGCCGATACGGTGTACTTCGCCCCAGTGCTCAGAGCGGTGCTTGGGCGCGCGACGTCGTATTCACGCACCCGAGGAGTCACGCGGGTGACCTTTGGCCGCGAAGGCACTTGGTTCGTCAAAGGCCGCTCCGTTCGAGCTGGTGACCTGGTGTTGTACGATTCGGTCAAACACCTCGACACCACCGCTGTTCGCCGTTTGCTTCGTTGGGCGCCCGTGCTTCGCGAGGTGCTGTTCGATGGGGCGGCGCGCACCGTGTGGGTCGAGCACCCGACGTTGTCGAATGCCTCGGGGCGCCCGGCGTTGTTCGCGGTCGAACTCGAGGCCAAGAACGAAGTCGACCCGTGCGTATTGAACCCCGGCGCGCTGTTCTTGCACCGAGTGGTCACGCGCCACGGGTGGCCCATTGACCTGCCCCCGACGCACCTCACCGCTCCAGCGGGTCAGTAGAAAGCAGCTACCAGGGCGAGGCCCATTTCAGGCCACTGCGGAGCCGTGACGTCGGTCGCCGCGCCTTGAAGAATGAGTTCTTTGTTTTCTCCGAAGAACAGCTGGTCGCCTTCGGCCCGAGGCGTGCCGTACGCCGCGGTGTAGCGCGTGGTGTGAATGGTGAACGCGTCGTGGCTCACCTCGAAGTGAAAGCGTTTTTGGTCGAACAGGCCGTCGAACACCGTGAGGCCCGGCGAGGGGGTCGAGCGGGTGAGCACGAAGCCGACACCGCGAATCGCCGACTCGCTGACCGATACGTCGAGCGGTACCGTGGTGCCGTTGCCGGCCAGGGCGAACTGGCCACTCCAAGAACCGTCGGCGTGTTTGGCCAAGCTGATGTTGGGGCTCACCACCCGGCTCGCGTTGAAGCTCGCCCCGTGCGCGCCCCGTTGAATGACGCCGGTGGGGCGAAATTCTCCTTGGGCCTCGGGCACCAAAGGTGCTGAAGCACAAGCGGTACCCATGAACAGTGAGGCGAACAGCGACATCTTGACGAGCTCGGAGCGGGTGGCGTTCATGGCCCGAAAACGAACGGGCCCTCGCGAAGTATCGCCCGTGACTTCGTCGTTCTCGGTCGAGCGGGTGGCGGGGCGCTCGGTCGTGGTGCATCAACTTTCGCGGGCTCCCCTGCGGTTGCTCACGCCCGACAACCGCGGCGGCGCGGCGTGGGTGTTTGTTTCGAGCCTGGGCGGCGGTTTTGTCGGCGCCGACTCGCTGCAGCTCGACGTCGACGTCAGGGCCGGTTCGGTGTGTTGGCTTTCGTCTCAGGCCTCGAGCAAGGCTTACCGGGCGACCCATTCGTTCTTCGGGGTCGACGCGCGGGTCGGTGAAGACGCCTGTCTGTTGGTCTGGCCCGACGCGGTGACCTGCTTCGCTCAGGCGAGTCTGCGCCAAGTGCAGCGCGCTCAGGTCGCGGCGTCGGGTTCGCTCGTCTGGGTCGACGTGTTGTCGGCGGGTCGGGTCGCCCGCGGCGAGCGATGGGCTTTCGACGCGTTCGAGTCACGGCTGAGCGTCGACGTCGGCGAACGCCCGTGGCTGCGCGACGCGGTTCGGCTCGATTCACGCCACGGGTCGCTCGACGAACGCCTGCGCGGGTTCGACGCCACCGCGACGGTCACGTTGCTCGGGCCCCGCCTGCGCGCCGCCGCCGAGCGAATCGACGAGCTGATTCGCCGACGCCCCTTGCGCGAGCCAGTGTTGCTGACCGCCAGTCGACGTGACGACGGCCTGGTGGTGCGCGCCGGCGCCCCGTCGCTCGAGTCGTTGAACGAGGCCCTCCGCGGGCTCTTGCGCGACGACGTCACGTCGGTTCTCGGTGACGACCCGTTCGCGCGAAAGTGGTGAGCCTCGAAATTCGTTCAGTCTCGCGAGCGAGCCGGAGATCTCCGCTCCGTGATGGTGCTCCGAACCTCGAGTCGCGTGGGTCTGCACCGTGCTCGAAAGCGAAATGAACTGCCGTGGTTGCGGCCGCACGCCAGCCGTTGTCTGCCGACCTCGCGTCGCGTGGCTCTGCACCGTGCTCGAAAGCGAAGTGAACTGCCGGGTTGGAGCCGCACGCCAACTCGTCTCGACCACAGCTCGTTGTCTGCCGACCTCCAATCGCGTGGCTCTGCACCGTTCTCGAAAGCGAAGTGAACTGCCGTGGTTGCGGCCGCAGGCCAACTCGTCTCGACCACAGCTCGTTGTCTGCCGACCTCGCGTCGCGTGGCTCTGCGCCGTGCTCGAAAGCGCAGTGAACTGCCGCGGTTGGAGCCGCAGGCCAACTCGTCTCGACCACAGCTCGTTGTCTGCCGACCTCGCGTCGCGTGGCTCTGCGCCGTGCTCGAAAGCGAAGTGAACTGCCGTGTTGTGGCCGCACGCCAACCCGTCTCGTTGTCTTCGCCGTGCGTGAAAGCCGAAGTGAACAGCAATGGTTTAGTGCCCTGCGAGGCCAGGGGCGTATAACCCCTCGCCATGAGCCATGCGAAACACACCTGTGCGGTGAAGCTGACGGTTGCGCTGCCCGCTGGAGTCAACCGGTTGCACGCCTCTCACGGTTTGGTCTTCGCCGCGGGTGGTTCTGGTTCGGTGCACGCGTGGAACTGCGCCGACGGCACGTTGCGGTATTCGCGCGGCGAAACCGGGCTGATGTGTGAAGGCTTCGCCGTCATCGGCGAGACCTTGCTCGTCGTGCTCGCCAAACAAGTCAAAGGCACGGTCTGGTCGAAGACCGCCGTTGCCTTCGACGCGCATTCGGGCGCCGAGCACGGGCGCACCGAATTGCAGCTCGACGGCCCGGCCGGCAGCACCTGCGTCGCCAGCACCGAGACCCAGGCCTTCGTCTCGAGCGTCAAGTCGGGAGAAATTCTCGGGCTCGACGACCAAGCCAAAGAGAACGTGATGATCGCGCTCGACGCCGGGCTGGCGGTGACGAACCTCATCGGCGCGGGCGAGATGGTCGTCGCGACCGTCGACCCCCACCAGGGGCTGCGCGGGTACCTGCCCGACGAGTCGTTGGCGCTGACGCTCGACGGCGCCATGCCAGTGGCGTGGGGCCACCACGGGCTCATCGCCAACGTCAACGGCGCCATTCGCTGCTTCGACGCCAAGGGGGCCGAGCGCTGGCGCCAGCCGTTCGATCAGTCGGCCCGCATGGTCTTGTCGAGCTCACTCGTCGTCGCCGTCGACCACCTCGGCGTGGTTCACGCACTCGACGCCGCCACCGGCGCCCCGAAGTGGACCGCCGCGTCGGGCGCGAAGAAGCCCGCCATGCAGAACCCCGTGGTCGATGGCGGGTATGCCTGGGTGCTCAACAACGCCGGCAAGCTCGTCGGCTTCGACGTGCTCGACGGCCGCAAGGCGTTCACTCCAAGCGAAGGCTTTCCTCACAGCCGCGCGTTGCTCGCCGGAGAAGGCCTCGTCTTCGTTCACCGCGAAGTCGACGGCCATGACACCCTCACCGCCTACGAAGTGCGTTGAGGCTCAATGACCCGAAAATATTCTTATTTTGGGGTCTATTAGAGTTTGAGACCGACAAAGAGCTCTTTGGTTCTTGTGGTTAGTGGCTGTTTGCTAGCCAGCACGAATGCGGCTTTCGCCTCCCGAACAAGACAAGTTGCTGCTTCACCAGGCGGGCGTGGTGGCGCAGAAGCGGCTCGCGCGCGGCCTGCGGCTCAACCACCCCGAGGCGGTGGCGCTCATCGCCACCCAATTGCTGGAGCTGATTCGCGACGGTCGGTCGGTCGCCGAGGTGATGTCGGCCGGCCAGCGCGTGCTGGGGCGAAGGCAGGTCTTGCCGGGCGTCGCCGAACTGGTGCCCGAGGTGCAGGTCGAAGGCACGTTTCTCGACGGCTCGAAGTTGGTGACGGTGCATCACCCCATCGCGTCGGAGCACGGCGACCTGAAGCTCGCGCTGTACGGCAGCGGCCTGGCGGTGCCCGACGTGGGGGTGTTCGGCCCGCATGAAGAAGGCGACGCCCTGCTCGAAGGTGCGGCGCCGGGTGCCGTGGCGGTGGCCAGCGGCGACGTTGAGTTGAACGTCGGCCGAGCGACCGTCACGTTGGCGGTGACCAACCGGGGTGACCGACCCATTCAGGTCGGCAGCCACTACCACTTCACCGAGACGAACCGGGCGCTCGCGTTCGACCGCGCCGCCGCGGCTGGGTTTCGCCTCGACATACCCGCGGGCACGGCCGTGCGCTTCGAGCCCGGCGAAACGAAGACCGTTGCCTTGGTCGAAATCGCCGGCGCGCGCGTCGTTCGGGGCGGCAACCAGCTCGTCGACGGCCGCGTCACCGACCCCCGCGAGGTCGCCCAGCGCGCGGTCGCGAAAGGCTTCGCCCACACCGGGGGCACCCCGTGAGCCACCGCATGCGCCGGGCCCACTACGCCGACATGTTCGGCCCTACCACCGGCGACACCATTCGCTTGGCCGACACCGGCCTGGTTGCCCGCGTCGAACGCGACGCCACGGTGTACGGCGACGAATGCAAGTTCGGCGGCGGCAAAGTGCTGCGCGACGGCATGGGTCAGGCCACCGGCGTCTCGGCGGCCGACGCGCTCGACCTGGTGCTCACGAACGCGGTCGTCATCGACTGGTCGGGCATTTTCAAGTGCGACATCGGCATCAAGGCCGGGCGCATCGTCGGGCTTGGCAAAGCGGGCAACCCCGACGTCATGGCGGGAGTGACGCCGGGCATGGTGGTCGGCGTGACGACCGAAGTCATCGCCGCCGAGGGCCACGTCGTCACCGCGGGTGGCATCGACAGCCACATTCACTTCATCAGCCCGCAGCAGATACCGGTGGCCCTGGCGAGCGGCGTCACCACGTTCATCGGCGGAGGCACCGGCCCCGCGACTGGCACGAAAGCGACGACCTGCACTCCGTCGCCCGAAATGATTCGCCTCATGTTGCAAGCGACTGACGCGTGGCCCATGAACTTCGGCTTCACGGGCAAGGGCAACTCGTCACGGCCCGAAGGGCTTTCTGAGCAACTCGAAGCCGGAGCGCTCGGGCTCAAGCTGCACGAAGACTGGGGCACGACCCCCGCCGCCATCGACTGCTGCCTGTCGATGGCCGAGCGGCACGACGTGCAGGTCACCATTCACACCGACACGCTCAACGAGTCGGGCTTTGTCGACGACTCGATTTCGGCGTTCGGCGGCCGAACGATTCACACCTACCATTCTGAAGGCGCGGGCGGCGGGCACGCCCCCGACATCATCAAGGTGTGCGGGCTGCCCAACGTGCTGCCCAGCTCGACGAACCCGACCCGGCCCTTCACCGTCAACACGCTCGACGAGCACCTCGACATGTTGATGGTGTGTCACCACCTCGACCCGAAGTTGCCCGAAGACGTGGCTTTCGCCGAGAGCCGCATTCGGCCGGAGACCATTGCCGCCGAAGACATTCTCCACGACTTGGGCGCCATCAGCATGATGTCGAGCGACAGCCAGGCCATGGGGCGGGTCGGCGAAGTCGTGCTCCGCACCTGGCAAACCGCTCACAAAATGCGGGTGCAGCGCGGGCGGCTCGACGGCGACTCGGGCGACGACAACCTGCGCATTCGCCGCTACATCGCGAAATACACCATCAACCCCGCCATCGCCCACGGCATCGCCGAGCACGTCGGCTCGGTCGAAGTGGGCAAGCTCGCCGACCTCGTGTTGTGGCGCCCCGGCTTTTTCGGGGTGAAACCCGAGCTCGTCGTCAAAGGCGGCTTCATCGCCTGGTCGCAAATGGGAGACGCGAACGCCTCGATTCCGACTCCCGAACCCGTGCTGATGCGGCCCATGTTCGGCGCGTGTGGCCTCGCGCCGGCGAAGACGAGCGTGAGCTTCGTCTCGCAAGCGGCGCTCCAGCTGGGCGTGGGGCCGCGGTACGGCCTGTCGCGAGCGCTCGTGGCCGTGAAAGGGTGCCGGAGCCTCAAGAAAACCGACCTCAAGTTGAACGACGCGCTGCCGGTCATCGAAGTCGACCCCGAAACGTACGAGGTGCGGGCCGACGGCGTTCATTTGACGTGCGAACCCGCGGCGGTGTTGCCGCTCGCCCAGCGCTACTTCTTGTTTTGACCCCAGGCCCCGGCGTGAATTCTCGAATGCTGCAGTTGGCCGACTCCGCGTTCCCCTCCGGAGGGTTCGCGCATTCGGGCGGCGTCGAGGCGCTCAAACAGCTGGGCGTCGTTCATTCTGAACCGAGCCTGCTCGCTTGCTTGCGCGAATTGGCGTGGCACACCGGCCATTCGGCCTTGCCCTTCGTGACCGAGGCCCACCGCTTCGACCCGTGCGCCGCCGACGAAGCGGCCGAAGTGTTCTTGGTGAACGACGTCGCCCGTCGAGCGAGCCGCGCGCAGGGTGGGGCGTTCTTGATCGCCGCCCACGCCACGTTCGAAGTCCAGGGCGTGACGTCGCTCAAGCGCGCGCTCCCGCACGGCCATGTGGCGGTGGCGTTCGGCGCCGTGTTTCGCGCACTCGAGCGGTCGGTCGACGAAGCCCGCCAACTCTTTCTCTTCTCGTCGGTGCGGGGCGCGCTGTCGGCGGCCGTGCGGTTGGGCGTCGTCGGGCCGCTGCGCGCGCAAGCGGTGTTGTGGTCGCTGCACCCGCTGCTCGACGACGTGCTGGTCGACACCGCGTCGATTCGTGCCCACGAAGCCGCGGGCACCTCGGTGTGGTTCGAGACCGCGCAGATGGGGCACGACCGGCTGTACTCACGTTTGTTTCAGTCATGATGAAGGAGCCGCACTTGGGACACGACCACGACCACGACCACGACCACGCCGACCATGGGCACGACCATGAACACTGGCCGCACGCGGGCTTCTTTCACGAACGCGACAAGCCCTTGCACCGCAATTACCAGGAGCGCGCCTTCACCGTCGGCATCGGCGGCCCCGTCGGCAGCGGCAAGACCGCGTTGATGCTCGCGCTCTGTCGGGCCCTGCGCGACCGCTACTCGCTCGGCGCGGTGACCAACGACATTTTCACGAAAGAAGACGCCGAGTTTCTGATGCGCCACGAAGCGCTGCCGCTCGAGCGCATTCGCGCGGTCGAAACCGGGGGGTGCCCGCACGCAGCCATTCGAGAAGACATCACGCCCAATTTGTTGGCCCTCGAAGACCTGATGAAGACGGTCAAGCCCGAGCTGCTGTTGGTCGAGAGCGGCGGCGACAACTTGGCCGCGCAGTACAGCCGCGAGCTCGTCGACTACACGGTCTCGAGGTCATGGCGCGCGACGCCAAGAAAATGCGCGGCGAAGGCCCCGTCGTCTTCGCGCAAGTCACCCATGGCGTCGGCGTGTCGGCCATTGCCGACCACCTCGTGGGAGCGTGGAAACACGCGCTCGCGCACGCCTCGTGAGGCTCTGGCCGGGTCTCGAGCAAGCGCGGCCTTCGGCTCATGCCGCTTTGGCCGGCCGTGCTTGGAGCACCGCTCGAACCCGCGCCGCTTCGGCAGCCAGGGCGCCGAACGAGGGCACCTGCTGGTCCCACTCGATGATGGTGGAGACTTTGCCAAACTGGGCAATTGCCGCGCGGTACAGCGCCATCACGTCGGCGCTGGTTCGGCGACTGTGCGTGTCGACCGCGAACGAGCGATGGCGTTCGTACCCAATCAGGTGAAATTCAGTGACGCGTTTCGGAGGAATTTCGCGCAAGAACGCGAGTGCGTCGATGTGGTTGTTGAGCGCGTTGATCTTCAAATTGCAGACGTCGATCAGCAGGCCACAATCGGCTTCGTCGGCAAGCGCCGCCATGAACTGGCCTTCAGACATTTCTGATTGCGCGAAGGTTACGTAGTTGGGCGGGTTCTCGAGCGAGATCTGCACTCCCAAGAAGTCTTGAACCTGCGTCACCCGCTTGGCCACATGGCGCAACGCCTCTTCGGTCAGCGGGAGCGGCAGCAGCTCATGGGTATGCACGCCACCGACGCCTGTCCAACAAAGGTGGTCGGAGACGTGAATGGGGTCGACGATGCGAATCAGTCGCTTGAGCTGCTTGAGGTAGTGCATCGGCAAAGGGTCGGTCGAGCCAATCGACAACTCAATGCCATGCAGCGAAATGGGAAAGCGCTCGAACACCTCGTGCATCTCGTGATTCAGACGCAGTGTGTGGCCGTACCGGGTATTCGAGATCAGGTGCTCAGAGACGATTTCGAGCCAGTCGACCTGGTGCGTGCCCTCAAGCACCAAGCCCACGTCAGAAAGGTCGAGCAACACCCCAACACCGAGTTGCTGATTGAGTGACTTTCGACCGTTGCGCATGTCGCCCTCAGTCTCGGTGTTGCCGTCTCGGCGTGGGGTTGGGGGCGACGTTAGCAGGCGCCGCCGCCGCCACCTCCGCTGCCGCAGCAGCGACCTTGGCCATTGTTCATGCAGATGCCGCCGCGAATGTCTTTCAGACCGTCTTTTGAGATCTGCTTGATGATGAACAAGTTGAGGGTCGTCGCCTTCTTGGGGGTCGACTTCGTCTTCGCCTGTTGCTTGGCCATGTGAGTTCCTTTGGTTGTCTGCCGCACTGCTGGGAGTGAGACATCGACTCGAAGGCCAATTTTGCGTCGTGGGCCCAGAAGGGCGAAGGCCCTGTTTTCAGTAACTTACGGCAGCAGATGCAGGCTCGTTCGGTTGGGCACGACGTAACGCAGCGCGCGATCTCTGGTGAAGGCCCGGAGGCGCCCATCGTTGAGCACGCGCGGCAGGCCGAAAAAGAGTGGTTGGAGGGTCGCATCGGAGGCCCGGGCGAGCACCAGGGGGCAGGTCTCGAAGGGTGGGGGCAGGGGCCGCCACACCTCGAATCGCGTGTGGCGCGTCGGCTGGTGTACGACCAGTCGAGGGGGCTCCCCTTCGAACATGGTCTGCAGCAACGCGGCGCCATCGGCACTGAGGGCAAACGCTTCGTGGTGTCGAATGTGGAGGTGCTTGAGCCGCGCGAGCGCTCTTCGGCTGCGCGCCTTGAACCCGACCCCACACACCATGGGGAACAGCCCGGTCCAACACTCGAGAACGGCTTTGGTGAGCGCGGCCGCAACGCTGAGTTCGCAGCCCAGGCCAATGACGGTGCCGAATCGGGGCCGGTGGTCGCGCCCAAAGGCCGCGCACAGCACCGCCGAGTGCCTCGCCGAGATGGGCATCACGCCCGCCCGCAGCGTGATGCCGATCTTCGCGAGCCGTTCACGCAACCCCTGAAACTCTGCGTGGTGGCCCGACACCCGCGCGGAGATCGGCCCGAACGGCGTGTTCGTCAGGTGATGACACAGGTACACGTCGCGCTCGAGCAGTTCCAGCCGTGCGCGCTCGCGTGCGAGAGCCGCCGTTCGATGCACCGCGAAGCCGCTGGTGGTCTCGTCGGGCCCCAACATCGGCAGACAGACCGCCCGCTCGACGGCCTCCGCCGCGGCCTTGACGAGCGCCACAGAAGGGTCGCGCGCTTGCGCAG
>JBGAIY010000251.1:0-11386 GCA_044225205.1 Myxococcaceae bacterium
GTTGGTGTTGGCGAACGTCTCCCAGCCACCGTCGGGCTGGAGTTGCTCACACTGCGCGGCCACCATGGTGCCGCCGTCGGCGTGGGCGAGCTGGGCCACCGTGGTCGGCACCACCCCGACGCCCGCGTCGAGCCCTCCTGGCGAAATCGGGTAGACGTTGGCTTCGAGGCCGGCGTGGTGCACGCGGTTTTGCACGAAGATGCGCTCACCGGTGACCGCGTCGACCGCGACGTACCAGTTCTTGCTGAAGTCGAGCGAGCTGACGTGGGTGAGGTACCCGGCGTGGAGCTGGCCGTCGACCGCGAACAGCATTTTCTTCGCCCCGCCATACGGCAGGCCCGAGCCGTCGGGTCGCAGGGCGGGCAACACCACGCCCGCCGCCGCTTTGCGCAGCGCCTGGGCCTCGTCGAGCCGCCAGTGGTTCTGCATGACGTCGAACGAGGCCAGGCTCGACGCGACCTGAACGACGCGCGCTTGGGGGTCGAGCGTGACGACGAGCTTGGCGCCGTACACTTCGACGCCTTCGACGGTTTGCAACAAGTGAAAGCTGGCGCCGAACCGCGTCGCAAAGGCGTGGCTGAACGTCAGCGTCGAGGGTGCGGCCAATTGGTAGCGCTGCCGGTGGGCCACGGCCCAGGCTTGCACCGCGTTCGACAGCTCACCGCTCAAAGGCTCAGACAATTCGCCAAGTTCGAGCGTGGGCATGCCGTTCGGGGCACGCAGTTCATTCGTCACCACCGGCGTGAACGCGCCGGTCGCCATCATCGTCACCAGGGTCGTCAACAACATGAATACCTCGAAGCCATCAGGAGAAACGGTCGGCCGTGCTTCCTACGCGCAGGCGGGCCCGAGCGCTACTTGAAGCGAGCGCACAGTCTCGCTATTTGCTCAGGCCTATGAAGAAGCTGCGCTGCGCGCTGCTCGGGGCGACAGGCCTCGCGGGGCAACAATTCGTGTCGGCCCTCAAGCAACACCCCTGGTTCGAGCTGGTGGCCGTGGCCGCATCTCCCCGAAATGCGGGCAAAACCTACCGAGACGCGCTCAAGGGCGCGAATGGCATGCTCGGCTGGTTTTTGAGCGAGCCCATACCCGAAGCGGTGGCCGGCATGACCGTCATCGCCGGAGACCAGCTCCGCGGCGGTGATTACGACCTGGTCTTCAGCGCGGTCGAGTCAGACGTGGCCAAAGAACTCGAGCCCAAGCTCGCGCGCGAGGTGCCGGTGGTGTCGGCCGCCAGCGCCTTTCGGTACGAAAACGACGTGCCGCTCCTCATTCCTCCGGTGAACGCCGAGCACCTCTCGCTCATTGAAGTTCAGCGACAGCAGCGCGGGTGGAAGGGCTTCATCACGCCCATGCCCAATTGCACCACGACCGGGCTGGCGATGGCGTTGGCGCCGCTCGAGGCCGCGTTCGGCGTCAGAACCGTCGTGATGACGTCGTTGCAGGCGGTGTCGGGGGCCGGCCGGAGCCCGGGGGTCATCGCGCTCGACGTGATTGACAACGTCATTCCGCACATTGCGAAAGAAGAGGGCAAGGTCGAGGTCGAAACCAAGAAAATCTTGGGGTCGGCGCTGTCGGCCCACCCGGTCAAGGTGTCGGCGACCTGCACCCGCGTCGCGGTACTCGAGGGTCACACCATCGCCGCGACGGTGGGGCTGGTGAAAAAGGCGTCTCCCTATGAAGTCGCGTCGGCGATGCGCGAATACCAGGGCCACAGTTGGGCGCACGGGCTCCCGTCGGCCCCGCCGCGGTGGCTCGAAGTGCTCGACGACCCGTTTCGCCCGCAGCCGCGCCTCGACCGTGACACCCACGACGGCATGGCGACGTCGGTTGGGCGCGTGCGCGAAGACCAGGTGCTCGAAAACGGGGTGAAATTCATTTTGGTGTCACACAACACCAAAATGGGGGCCGCCAAAGGGGCAGTCTTGGCGGCTGAGTTGCTGAAGGTACGTGGTTTTCTTGGTGATCGCCCGCAGGTCTGAAGATAAGAGCACCCGCGTCGAACCATTTTTCGTTGAGGAATCTATGGCCTACGTCGTCGCTGACCCGTGCATCAAGTGCAAGTACACCGACTGTGTCGAAGTGTGCCCGGTGAACTGCTTTTACGAGGGGGCGAACACGCTCGTCATTCACCCCGATGAATGCATCGACTGTGGCGCGTGTGAGCCCGTGTGCCCCACGAAGGCGATTTTCCCCGAGAGCGACCTCCCCGAAAAGTGGAAGGAATACAAGGCGCTCAACGCCGACTTTTCGAGCAAGTGGCCCAACATTTCGGTGAAGAAGTCGCCGCTGCCCGACGCCGAGGCGTTCAAAGACAAAGACAACAAGCGCGCGCAGCTCGACCCGAACCCGGGCAAGTGAGCGCAAGGTGGTCGAGCCCTCACGTCGGGGCTAGGCCACCGCGAGCACCGCGATTTTCAGGCCGCGGGCTTCCATTTCGTCGCGAATGCGGCTGACGGCTTCTGGGCTCGGCGGGCCTCCGTGGCCCACCAGGCGCAGGGCCACCCGGCCGTCTCCGACCCGTTCGATTTCGACGCGCGCACCGAGAGAATTGTTGAGCGTGAGCGCCAGCGCTGGCCGCTGGGTGCGTACGAAAATGTCGATTTTTTCAATGAGCCGAACCGCCTGCACGGCGCGATTGTCAGCGACCTGTTTCGCGGTCGGAGCAGCCGCCGTTGCCGCTTCGCCGAGCGGGCTGGTCGGCACCGGGCGTGCGGTGGGTTCGGGCACTTTGCCGAATTCATTCACCAATTCACGAAACATGGCGTCGACCGCGTCGTGTCGGCGCTGCGTGGTCTGGTCGTCGAGCGCTTCGCCCCGGGCCGCCACCTGCGCCAGCGCGTTCTTGACGTGAGCGGCGCGGGCCAGGGTCAGCTGGTTGACGCGGGCGTGAATGGCCTCGGCGGTCATCGTTTCGACGGGCGCCAAGCGCGCGCGCACCGCATTGACGGTGTTGGCGCTGTTGGCGGGCGTGGGCGCGGCGGCCAACACGGGGGCCTGGCGACGGGTGAGGGTGTTGTCGGGCAGCAGCGTCTTGAACGTGACGGCGGCTCGGGGCGGGCTGTGAAAAGCGGGTCTGGCAGCGTCGAGCACCTTCATGCGCCCAGTCGAAGCAGGGCACGTGCCAGGGGTAACTGTACGAAATGTGTGGGCTCGGGTGGGGTGCCGAGTGACCGATCAGTGTTTGAAACCCCCGGGCTGCTGTGGGCTCAGGCCCAACATGTCGTTCACGGCGGCGGGGCAGGCGGCGATTTCGGCCGGGTTGCCGAGCATGACCCCGTTGCTCCAGTCGCGGTCGTCGAAGAGTACCGCGTTGTCGACTTCGACCTCGGTCAGCGTGCGGTTCATTTCCCAAAAGCGGCCTTTGACCATCATTCGCTGGCCGCGAAACACCTTTTCCAAGTCGAGGTATTGCTTGGGCGCCAGCTTCGCGATGATGCGAATGGGCGGGGGCGGCTCGAAGCGCTTGCCGGTCAGGTCGAGTTCTTTTTTTCTCGGGTCGGGCGGCACGTATTCGAGAATCGCCACGACTTCGGTCAATTGGGAGGCTTTGGGCTTCTTGCCTTTGGCCACGTTCAGGCCGGCGTCGAGCAGAATGGCGTTGCCCCACGCGACTTCGCGGTCGACGTAGTCGGCGTGAAAGGTGCGGGCGACGTCGGTGGTGACGGCGCTGTTCGCACCGACCACTTCGACGTAGTACCGCTGTTTGAGCAGCGGTATTTGAAAGTACGCGCTGTCGACCAGCCGTACCCCGTCGTTGAGCTGTTTGAGTCGGGCCAGGTCGATGATCTTCACCTGGGTGTTGAGCGCTTTGGCCGTCTCGAGCCATTCGTCGGGCAGCCTCCCGTCGATCATCACCCGGCGAACCATGGCGACGAGGTACGACATGGCGGGAAAGTTGGGGGTCGACAGCTGCTGGTTGACCGCGTTCACCAATTCGGGGTCGAGAAAGAAGTTCTCGTCGCGCTTGTGGAGCGAGGGCCCAATTTCAGCCAGCGCCACCAACAGGCCCCCCAGCAATTCGACGCACGCGGGGTGGTCGGTGCCGGTCGACAACAGCTTCGCCACCTTCGACTTGTTGAAGCGCTTGTCGACCGTTTCTTCGTGAAAGGCCGGCGGCTTGCCCTTGCCGAAAATGTCTTCTTTTTGCGCGAGGGTCGAGCCCGCGAAGAGCAGCACCACCAGCTGAAGAAAGCGTCGCATCGGCCCTGACGGTAGCATCGACCAGCAGACGGCGGGCAGCCGGCGATATTCGAACGCCTCAGCCCAGCTGAACCCCCAGCGGCGCGGTGATTTCGACGGTGCACTCGGCTTCGGGGTCGGGGTCAGGGTCGAAGGTGATGTCGACTTCGACGGCCGGGCGGGGCAAGGGCGCGGTGACCCGTGCCGTGACTTCGGTCATGGCGTCGTTCCAATTGGGGCCGGGGTCGGTGGCGTCGACATGGCGTTCCCACGTCATGACCTGCTGGCGGCGCCGCTCGAAGGGCGCGGTAATGACCGGGGCTGGTGGTTTCACCTTCGCCGCCATGGGCGCATGGTACCAAGGGCCGCGGTTCGGGCTCAATGGCCGGCCCGCTGGCGTCAACCGCCGTTCACAGCGGTCGCTTTCGGCCCCGGGCTCTCGAGGGTTAGCCAGAAGATGACGCCCAACGGCAGCCACTCGGCCACCGCCGCGAGCGCGAAGAGGCGGTGGCCCCCGACGAGCCCGTACAGCACCCCCGAACCCGAATAGCCGAGCAGCCCGCCGAGCCCAAACGTGCTCGCCACGAAGAGCGCCTGCCCCGTCGCCCGCAGCGATTCGGGCGCGAGCTTGGCGACCTCGGCGACCGAGGCCACGTAAAAGGCGCCAAAGGTGATGCCGTGCAGGGCCGCGAGTGCCGTGAGCCAGCGCACGTCGTCGGTGGCCGCCATGCCCGCCCAGCGTGCGCTGCTCACCGCGAAGGTGCCCATGAGCAAGGCGCGAGGGCGAAGGCGCGGCGACCACGAGGGCCATGTCGTCATGACGACCACCTCGGAGCAAACGGCGACGCCCGCGGTCAAGCCAATGGCCCACGGCAACAGGCCAATGTCGGTGAAGTGCGTGCCCAAGCTGCCGTGGTACGGCGTGTTCGCCACCCAATGCAGCATGGTGGCCGTGAGCAACAGCACGAGCGGCTTTTGTCTCAACAGCTGCGCCGCGGCCCGCACCGTTGGCCTGGGCCCAACGACCTTGGCGGCCGGGGCGCGTGCGAGCGTGAGCCCAGCCCAAGCCGCCGCCGCGGCAAAACAGAGAATCGACGTCACCACGACCCGCGAATCGATGCGCGTCACCCACGCTCCGAACCCGAGCGATGCGACGACGAAGCCCAACGAGCCCCAGCGGCGCAGGTGCGCGTATTCTCCCGGGTGCTGCGCGAGGTGCCCCAGCGCAATGGCGTCGATGACCGGAGTGATCGACGAGCCAAAGACCGAGTACACCCCCAGCGCCACCAAACTGCCGGTGAAACTTTCGGCGCCCAGCAACAGCGCGTAGCCGGCCGCCGACCCCAAACACAGCGCGAAGAAGGCGAACACCGGGCCCGCCGACAACAACACCCCAATTTCGGCGGGTGAAAAATGCCGGGCCTGAAAGTACGCCGGCAAAAATGGCAACGTGAGCCCGACCGTCAAAAAGTAGATGAAATAGAAGACCGACAGTCGAAATGAGGTCACGGTGCGCACTGCCGTCTACCAGGTTCAATTCGACGGAACCTTGCTATAGGGTGCCGCGTCATGGCCGAGGCTCCCCAAAACGACGTCGTCATCAGGCCCGTCAGCAATGAGGGCGAGCTGTTTCAGGCTCTGGCCATTCGTGAAATCGTCTTCATTGAAGAGCAGAGCGTGCCTGAAAGCCTCGAACGTGACGCTGAAGATGCCTCGGCATTTCATGTGCTTGCGTTGAGGGGTGGCCACGCCATTGGCACCGGGCGCTTGGTGGGCTTGCCCACGGCCCCCGCCGGAGAAGCGGGTGCGTGGGGGCGGGTTGGGCGCATGGCGGTGCTCCAGTCTGACCGCAAATTTGGGGTCGGCTCCAAGTTGCTCACCGCGCTCGAAGCCGAGGCCCGGCGGCGCGGCCTGCAAGGCATCATGTTGCACGCCCAGGTGGCGGCCATGGAGTTCTATCGGCGCCATGGTTATGAGCCCCACGGCGGCGTCTTCGACGAGGCCGGCATGCCGCACCTCGAAATGAAAAAGCGACTGGCGTGATGTTGGGGTGGGTGGGCATTGCCGCGGCGGCGGCCATGTGGGTCGTGCTGCTGATTGAAATCGGCGCGCTGTATTACTTGGTGTTGTTTCGCTCTCGCCCCGAGCCCACCCACTGGCCCACGTTTTCGATTTTGAAGCCCATGGCCGGCCTCGACGACGAGCTCGAAGAGAACCTCGAGTCGCACCTCGCCATTGACTACCCGGCCGACTGGGAGATTTTGCTCGGCGTTCGCTCGGAGCAAGACCCGGCCTACCCGGTCGCCAAGGCCTTCGCCGAAAAGCACAGCCACCGCGTGCGCCTGTTGCTGCAAGAGGGGGAGCCCGGGCTCAACCCCAAGGTGAACCAGCTCATCACCCTGACTCGGCACGCTCGGTTCGAGGTCATCGCGCTGAGCGACTCCAACGTGCGGGTCGCGAAGAGCTGGCTGCGCGAACACGCGTTGTTTTTGGGGCGCCCGAAAATCGGCCTCACGTCGCACGGCTTCGTCGGCGTCGGTGAGCAGACCTTCGGCAGCGCGCTCGACAACATGACGTTGATGGCGTTTCTGCCGAACATGGCCGTCGCCGACGTGGTGCTTCGCATCACCCAAATCGTCTCGAAGTCGGTCGCGATCAAGCGGGAGGCGTTGACCGCGGTGGGCGGCTGGGAGGCCTTCAAAGACTTGCTCGCCGAAGACCAGCGTCTGGGGGCCGCGCTCCTCGAAAAGGGCTACCGAACGGCCGTCTGCCCGACCCCGGTGCTCAACGTGCAAAAGAGCCAGTCGTTTTCATACTTTTGGAAGCGTCATGCTCGCTGGGCGATGATTCGCTTCAAGGTGCTCCCGGTCGTTTGGCTCGAGCCGCTGCTCAACCCGACCGTCGTGGCCACCGTGCTGGTCGTCACCAATTGGGGCGAAGCGTGGGCGCTGTGGGCGGCGCTGGCGACTGTGGTGTTCACATGCGTCTTCACCCAAGTCACCGCCGTGCTCGGCCGCGGGTACGGCTTCGAGCTCAAGTGGCTCTTGCTCGCGCCGGTGCGTGACGCGCTCTACTTCGCCGCGTTCGTGCGCGGGTTTTTCATGAACGAAGTCGAATGGCGCGGCAACCGCCTGCTCGTGGGCAAAAACACGCAACTGACCAAGCCGCCTCCGGGGTGAACATGGGCGTTGGTGCCGACGTCGTGCGGGCGTTCTGGGGTCTCATGGCGTCGAATCGCTTCGACTCGGTCGGTCAGGTGCTGGCCGACGAATTCGTGCTCGAATGGCCCCTGTCGAACGAGCGCATCGTCGGGCGGGTGAAGTTTGGCCGAATGAACGCCGAATACCCGGCTCACGGGCCCTGGCGTTTCGACCTTCACCGCCTCGTCGAGGGGCCCGACGGCCAGGTCGTCACCGACACGGGCGTCACCGATGGCGTGGTCTCGGCGAGGGCCATTTCGTTCTTCACGGTCGACCCCGACCGCCGCCTCATCGTTCGACTGGTCGAATTTTGGCCCGAGCCGACCCCCGCCGCCGAGAACCGCCGCCACCTCACCGAGCCCATGGGGTGAAGTGGGTATCAAGTACCTGGCACCTCGCGGTGTTTTCCTGGTTGTTTCGGTGGGTTACGTGGGTGCCCCCCCTCGATATGTTTTTGGCGACGGTCGCGTTCAAATGGCAGCGTGGCGACCATTGACATGGCTCTGCAGCGGGGCATTTCGCGTGAGGGCGCCACGGAGGAAGCTGCACGGTTCGGCGATCGCGCCGCGTGGACAGAGCTCATCGGCCGCCACAACCGACGGGTGGTGTTGTCGCTGTTGGCCCAAGGCATTTTGCCGGCGCAGGCCAAAGAAATAGCGCAAGAGGCCTGGTTGCGGCTCATCACCCAGGCCGACGCGAAAAAGCTCGACCGGCTCGAACTGCCCGGTCTGGCCATTCGCCAAGCGACGTTCTTGGCGCGGAGCGAGGCCCGTAAGGCCGGCCAGAGCACGGTGCCGCTCGAAGAGGCACCCGAGGCGAACACCGAGTCGCCCGAAGCGCTGTACCTGACGCGTGAAAAGCTGCACAAAGCGCGCGAACGGTTGAATGATTTTTCACCGAGCGCTCGCGCCATTTTCGAGCGGTTGTACGGTGACCCGCATTTGTCGCACGCCGAAGTGGCGGCCCAGGTGGGCTTGTCGGTGCAGCGAGTGCGGCAGGTGATTTGCGAGGTGCGCAAAGTGCTGCGCGCCGAACTCGAAGGAGGCCTCCATGCAGCGGCATCTCGGCGCTGACGTCGTTGAACAGTACGTGATGGGCGCGCTCGACGTCGAATCGTCGCGGTTCGTCGAGACGCACGTCGCGCAGTGCGAGGCCTGTGCCCGCGTGCTGCAAGAAGAGGCCATGCTCGAAGTGGCGTTGCACGAAGTGGCGTCGCTCAAGAAGGTCGTTTCGCTCGCCGACCGGCGGCGCCGTCGCTTGGGGGCGGTGGCGGCTTCGGCGGCGGTCGCGGCGGCGGCGGCGTTGGTGGTCGTGCTCTCGTTCGAACGACCCCCGCCGCACGAAAAGAGCCCTCGCTTTCAAAATTGCACCGAGGCGTCGACCGCCCGCGACTGCATCTCGCGCGCGCAGTTCGACGGCGTCATCACCATTGGGCCGAACCGGCAGCCCATTGTGCCTCGCTATGACTTGGTGGGGTCGTCTGAAGGAGCAGTGCCATGAAGTACTCAGTCGTTGCGTTGTTGGTGTTGTCGTCGGCCGCCGGGTGGGCGCAGGCCGAGCGTTCTGAACGGGCCATGCGCCGGCCGTATGACGACGGCGTGTACCTCACGGTGAACAACAAGCCGTTTTTCGGCCGCACCCCGAAAATGCGCACCTGGGTCGAGGGGTGGGCGCTGACGGGTACGCGCCCCGACGCGTACGAAGTGCGGTGCGATTCTATTTTTTCTGACTGCGCCATACCCATTCTTCGCACCCGGGCCTTCGCGGGTGAGCCTTACGGCACCGGCAGCTTGACGCATTCGGAGTCGGCCGTGCCGTGGCGTGGGCAGCGCGTCGAACTGCGCGCCGACGTGAAGGCGGGCAACATCGACGGCTGGGCCGGCCTGTGGATGCGCGTCGACGACGCCGACGGCAACGCGCTCGCGTTCGACAACATGCAGAACCGAGCGATGCGCGGGACGACCGCGTTTCAGTGGTACGCGGTCGTGCTCGACGTGCCGCCCAATGCCGCCCGCCTCAGCTTCGGGGTGCTCTTGCACGGCCCGGGCGCGGTGTTCGTTCGAGAACTCACCTTCGAAGGCGTCAACGAGAAGGCCGCCCCGACGACCGACCTGGTGGCGCCGCTGCGCGCCCAAGCGTCGGCCTCTCCCAGTACCGACCAAGTCTCGGGTGGCGGTGGTGGCGGGGGCGAGCACTGAACGCCGTGCGGAGGTGGGCGAACGCCCGAGAAGTCGCAGCGGGTCGGCGACGACCGAATGGGCCTCGCTGGGGCGCCGGCGACCCCTCCCCGGGCCATTTTTTCTGAGCAACCACGTGCCGTTGGGGTGAGGCGCAGCTTTTGCTGGTCGCCTCCCTGGGTTTTGCGCGAGGTGCACCGTGGGGGAGCGCCATCAGATCACGACGGCTTGGGGCCGGGTTCCTGGGGTGCGCGTGGCTGCGCCGCGGGTGCTGCTGGTCGACGCTGACGACGACGACCGCGAGTGCATGAAGCGCATGCTCCTTCGGAGCGACGCGTCGGTAAGGGTCACGCTGGCCAATGGCCCCGGCGAGGCGCTGCGGCGGCTCGAGACCGAGCCGTTCGACTGCGTGGTGGTCGACTACTGGTTGGGGCCCATGACGGGGCTCGAGCTGTTGCCGAAACTGCGAACCGTGGCATCGCCGTTCTTGCCGGTGATCATGGTGACGGGGGTGGGTGACGAAGAAATCGCCGGTGAGGCGATGCGCGCGGGCGTGACCGACTATTTGACCAAGAGCCAGCTCGACCCCGGTCGACTGGTCGCTTCGGTGCGTGCCTCCATCGAACGCGCGGGGCTCGAGCGGCGGTTGCATGAACTGGCCTACTACGACCCCCTCACCGGCCTCGCGAGCCGCACCTTGTTGCTCGACCGGCTGCAGCACGTCATCGATGGGTGCCGCCGAGAAGCAAACGTGGCGGCGCTCGCCTTCATCGACCTTGACCTGTTCAAGCCGATCAACGACCGGTTCGGCCACGCCGCCGGAGACGAAGTGTTGGTCGAGGTGGCTCGGCGGCTCAAAGCCTCGGTTCGAGCGAGCGACACGGCCGCGCGACTGGGCGGAGACGAGTTCGCCTTGCTCATCAACGACGTCGCTTCGCCCGAAGCGTGCCAGACGCTGCTCGCTCGAATCGCCGCCGAGCTGAGCGCTCCCATTTCGTTGGGGGGCGGCAGCCTGAACGTCGAGGTCTCGGCCAGCGTGGGGGTCGTGCTCATTCAAGACGACGCGACGAGCGCCGAAACGGTGCTCCGGCACGCCGACCAATTGATGTACGGGGTCAAGCGCACGGGGCGCCGCGGCATTTCGTTCTTCGACCCGGTGGTCGAGCGAAACCTGGCTGAAATGCGCGGCGAACTCGAAGCGGTCGAAGCTGGGCTCGCGAATGGCGAATTCGCGTTGCTGTACCAGCCCATCGTGAACTTCGTGACCCGGCAGCTGGTTGGGCTGGAGGCGCTCTTGCGCTGGCGG
Organism: Myxococcaceae bacterium; assembly: GCA_044225205.1. Taxonomy (GTDB): domain Bacteria; phylum Myxococcota; class Myxococcia; order Myxococcales; family Myxococcaceae; genus JAEUJT01. The sequence goes on from JBGAIY010000251.1 coordinate 10,866, forward strand.
CACCCGTCGCGCGGCGTGCTCGGGCCCGACCAATTTTGGAGTGCGCTCCAGCACCAGCGCCTCGGTGTCAAACTGGGAGAATGGGTCATTCAAGAGGCGGTCGATCAGCTGGCGCAGTGGCGGGCCGAGGGCCTCTCGCTCAATGTCAGCGTCAACGTCTCGGCGTCGCAGTTGTTGAATCACCAATTCAGCGAAAAATTGGGGGCGGTGCTCGGTGGGGCGGCGCTGCCCCCGCATGCCCTCGAACTCGAAATTCTCGAGGCCGCCGCGCTCGACGACCTCACCACCGCCGCGCGGGTGATGGGCGAATGCCGCGCGCTGGGCGTGGCCATTGCCGTCGACGACTTCGGCACCGGCCACTCGTCGCTCACCAACGTGCGCCGGCTGCCCCTCGACTCCCTGAAAATCGACCGCAGTTTCATTGCCAACGTGCTGACCAGCGAGGTCGACCAGGCGACCATTCTCGGCATTGTCGGCATGTGTCGCGCGTTTCACAAAGACGTCGTGGCCGAGGGCGTCGA
>JBGAIY010000252.1:0-11356 GCA_044225205.1 Myxococcaceae bacterium
CGGCAAAGACGTGAAGACCGTCTCGGTGTGGAAAAAGGGAGAACTCCACCAACGCACCGAGCGCTACCAAAACGGCAAAGTGCGCGAGGCGATGACGACCGAGAAAGACCACAAGCACATCACCCGGTACAACGACGAGGGCGGCAAGTTGTCTGACGGGGTCTACGTGCTCTCAGACGGCTGGTCGTGGGAAACGTACGTGCCCGACGGCACGGTCGAACACTGGTACGACGGCCAGTTGGCCATGCGCGCCCGCTATGTGCGCGGCAGCCGCGAAGGCGTCACCGAATTCTTCTGGGTCAAAGACGGCAAGAAGGTGCGCGAAGAATCGACGTACGCCAAAGACCGCATCGTGAAACAGAGAATTTTCGTCGACGACAAGCTCGGCGCCGAGTTGACCTACTTGCCCGACGGCTCGCTCAAGTCGCGCACGATTTTCGACCTGCCCAAGGGCATCGAAATTTAGAGCGCGCGGTGGCCCGGGGTCAGCACGGGGGCCGGCAACTGGCCCGCCAAAAAGCGCTCGGTCACCTGTTCGACCTGGGCCAGGGTGCGCTCGACCACCGCGGCCACCGCTCGTCGCGGGCCAAGGCTCGTCACGGTCACGCGCCACGGCGCCCCGAGCGGTGCTCCGTTTTGGCTCACCAGCTCCACCTCGGCGGCATGGCCCGAGGTTTCGAAGAGCGCGTTCGACAGGTCGAGCGCCAGCGCGCTGTAAATGAAGCCGGCGTAGTACTTCGGGTTCTTGCCCGCGAAGCCCTCGAGGCTCATCGGCCGGGTGAAGGCGATGAGGCCGTCGAGTCGGTTGCCTCGCCCCACCGCGCCGATGTCGCCCGACAGCGAAGAACCGGTCACCGTCAAATAGTGGTTGCTCGTGCGCTCATCGTCTTTCGTGTTGAGCGACAACGTGACGAGCGTCGGGTCGAACCAGGGCGCCAACCGGGCGATGATTTCGGCGCCGATGCGCTCGAGGTTTTCTCGATACGCCCGGGCCGACGGCACCTGGGCCGCGAGCTGAGGCACGCACGCCGTGAGGTCGACCGTCGCGCCCACCCGGTGGGCCATGAGCTTCACGTCGGTGCCGAGCCACGGCCGTTCGCCCCTCGCCGGCCCGGTCAGCCACGCTTCGAGCGAAACGACGGCCGACTCGAGGGCGGTCAACGGCGCGTGGGCGACGCCGGCCGACGTGTCGTTCGCGACGAGGGCTTCGTACCCGCGCACCGTGGCGACCGACGTGGGCGCGAACATCTGGGCAATGGCTCCGGTTGACTCGCGCAAGGTGCCCGGCCCCGCCGACGACGTCAGTCGGTCTTCGACGACCAGGTCTTGGTCGAGCCGCAACATGGGGTAGCGGGCACCGAAGAACGCTCTCGTCTCGGCCGACAACAGGTCGGTCACCGGCAGCGTCTTGCCCGCGAACGACCGGGTCACCCGGCCGAGCAACAGCACGCGAATGGGCTCGACGAAGTGCCCGGCGCCCCAGGTGACTTCGGTGCGCCCCCCGACGATGACGAGCTTGTCGAACTGGTGGTGAAGCACCGCGCCGCATTCACGCACGGTGAAACGCGAATACTGCCTCGACAACTCGAGCGCGAGCGCGTCGGCGAGCGAATCGGGGTGCCCCACGCCCTTGCGTTCGACGGTCTCGTGGGTGAGGTGGGCAAGCGGGTCGCGTTCGAAGTGTTCGAACGCGCTCGGTCTGCGGGCGGCGCGGCCAATGGCGAAGGGCACGTCAGCGGGTCTCCAAGTGGCGGTTGAGCAAGTGGTCGGTGACGTTGCAAGTGGCGCACGCCACGCCCCGGGCGAGCCGTTCTCGAATCGAGCGGGTGCGCGCCCACAGCGCCGCGAACCCGTCGGCGTCGAGGGTGCCGAACACTTCGCCGTCGGTCGAGCGCGGCTGCGAGCCGAGGCAACACGAGTACAACGTGCCCGACGGGTCGAACGCGACTTTGAAGTGTGACGCGCGGCACGGGCGGCCCCGCGGAGACGGGTCGACCCAGTCTCGCACGTCGACGCGCTCGTCTCGCACGGCGCGCGCCGGGGCCACCGCTCGGTCATACGCGTCGCGCGGCAGGCGCCGAGCCGGGTCGACGTCGACTTTGAAGACCACCGCGTCGACGCCCAGCGGCCGCACCAGGTCGACGAAGGCGGCCACTTCGTGGTGGTTGGTGGCGTTGACCAAGAACGTCACGCCGGTGCTCGGGCCCCGCCCCGCGACGCCGCGAATGGTGTCGAGCGCACGAGAAAACCACGCCTCGGGCACCTGCCGAAGGCGCGCCCAGGTCGCGGGGGTCGCGGCGTCGAGGCTCACCCGTAGCTCGTGGAGTCTCACCAGGCGAGAGGCCACCGCGTCGTCGACGTGGGTGCCGTGGGTGATGAGCCGAACTCGCAGCCCGGCCTCGAAGGCGAGGTCGAGCAGCGCCGGCAAGTCGGCGAAGAGCGTCGGCTCGCCGCCACCTGAAACCGACAGGTCGTCGATGCCGAGCGAGCGCAGCTCCTGAAACAGGCGCCCGTACGAAGGCAGTGACAGGGCGGGTCGACCCGGCGCGGCGTGTGGCCCGGCCCCGCCGTGAAAGCAGAATGAACACCGGTGGTTGCAGCGGTCGGTGGGGTGCACTTCGACGTGCCGTGGCAGCGGGTCTTCGCCGGCGCTCAGTCGCGCGCGAAGCTCGTCAACGGCCGCCCACTGCAGTGATTCGTGCCTCACGGAGCCGCCGAGCCTCGCATTCTTCGCCCGGGCCCGCCACGTCAGCGCCGAACGTCACCAGCGTTTCTGTTCGGCCTGCAGCGCCTGCCGAGCGAGGCCTTCGAGGTCGGCGCCGGTGCTCTTGTCGCGGCCAATGACCTTGCCGCCTTTGAACATCAACACCGTCGGCAACCGGGTGACTTCGTAGGTCGCGGCGAGCTCACGGTTGCGGTCGAAGTCGACGGTGACGACCTTGAGCTGCCCGGCGTATTTCGAAGCGAACGCCGCCAAGGGCCCCGCGAGGTCTCGGCAGGGCCCACACCACGCCGCGCCAAATTCGACCAAGACGGGCTGCGACGAGGCGAGCACGTCGCTTTGAAAGCTGGCCGCGCTCACCGACTTGACGTTGACGTTGCCCGCCTTGCCCGCGTCGGGGGCTCGGGCCGAAAAGGCCGCTGCGCTGGCGGGTGACGCACTGACTGGGGGCAAAGTCGCCATGACTCATTGTCGGCCGCGGCCCGCCCGAGTTGTGTTGCGCCCCTCGCGTCACTGACCATTTCTTGCCACAGTGCGCCAATGCCCCGGCATCGGCTGGCCTGTTGCGCCATTTACCGCGACGAGGCGCCGTACCTTCGCGAATGGCTGCGTTTTCACGTCGCCGCGGGGGTCGAGCACTTTTTTCTCTACGACAACGCGAGCCGCGACGACGGCCGTGCCGTCATCGCCGACACGCTGAGCCCCAAGCAGTACACGCTCGTCGACTGGCCCGCCGCGGGGGCGCAGCGCGAAGCGTACCAGCACGCGCTCGACACCTTTGGCCCGAGCTGCCGGTGGCTCGCCTTCATTGACCTCGACGAGTTCTTGTTTTGCCCGAACGGCGTCGACCTGCGGGTGGCCCTCGAAGCCTTCACCGAAGTGCCGGGCGTCGCGGTGAACGGCTTGTTGTTCGGCACGTCGGGGCACGCGACCCGACCCGACGGCGACGTGACTCAGCACTACTGCTGGCGCGCGAAAGAGACGACCGCCTACCCGTTTCGCGAGCGGCTGCGTCGCGCCGACGCCGACCCGACGGCGTTGACCAGCTATTACCCCATGAGCGCGCACCTCAAGTGCGTGGTCGACCCGTCGAGGGTGGTGCGCTGCGAGACGCCGCACCGCTTCACTGCCCGAGACGGAGCCCCCTTGGTGACCGAAGAACACCGGCCGGTGTCGGGCAACTATTCGGAGCACGTTTCGTTCATGAAGTTTCGACTGCACCACTACTGGTCTCGGTCGACCCAAGAATTTCGCGCGAAGCTGGCCCGGGGCCGCGTGTCGGGGCGCCCGCACTACGACGAGGCGGTGGCCTTCGAAGTCGAGGCCTTGATGCACGAGGTGCACGACGTCACGTTGCGGCACGGCGCCGGGCTCAGCACCGTGCCCTTGCTGGCCGACTACCTCGGCGAACACGAAGGCCGTTCACCGAAGTACCCCGGGCGAGCGGTGCGCTATTGGAGCGAGGCCGAGCGGGGCCCCTTCGAAGTCACCACCCGGCGTGGGCGCCTCGAGTTCGCCACCGGTGCCGCGGTCACGACCGAACTCGACGCCCGCGGCCGGCACGCCCTGTACGTGCTCGACCCGGCCGGCCGGCTCTTCGTTCACCCGGGTGAACGCGGCCTCGTGCACCACTCGAGCTTCGTCGACGGAGGCCCCGTCGCCGGGGCCGGCCGCATTCGCGTCGAAGACGGCGTCGTGCGCGCGTTAGACAGCGAGAGCGGCCACTACCGCGTGCCCCCCACGGTCGCGACGCAAGTGCTCGACTGGCTGGCGGCTCGTGGTGTTTCACTCGGCGGCGTCGCGGTCACCTGGCTGTGACCTGAGACGGTTTTTGACCTGATTTCAATGTGTTGGCGTGGGAGATTCTCCGTCGGGCGACTCGGGCGCGAACGGTCTGTCTTCACCAACACGCGAGATGAGACGATGGCCGATCGCTTTTCTTTGAAGCTGAGTCGCCGTTCTGTGGTGCACGCCGCGGTGGCGGTCGCTTCGAGTTGCGTCGGCGTCGCCGGGTCGGGTTCACCTGACGGTGGCGCCACCGATTCTGGGCAACCCGATGCCGGTACCGAGTTTGACGCAGGTCAGCTCGGGAGCGCCGACGCTGCGACAGGCGACGCCGGCAACGACGCTGGCAGCGGCGACGCTGGGGCGCGTGACGCGGGGGCCGGCGATGCAGGACAGCGTGATGCTGGGCCCGCCGACGCTGGAGCCGGTGACGCCGACGCGGGGACGGGTCAGTTGCCGTCGCCGGGGCAGGTGGTGCTGATCGGCTCCCCCCTCAATACGGCCATCTCCGCTGACGTTCGCCCGATGACCATCGACACCCGACTGGGCGGCGCGTCGGTGCAGATGTCGGAGGCCGACTTCAGCTACGCGACGATGGAGGCCTTCGGCTCCGGCACGTTCATGCCAGACGTGGGCGCCAAAGGTTCATGGGTGATGGTCGGAGGGGGCGGCCATGGCGCTCCTCCCGTGTTTGACCCGCTCATCTTCGATTTCGCCACGGCGCGCTGGAGAACCGAGACCAATGCGCAGGGTGTGCCGAACTACGCGTCGACCCAAAACGCCGATTCGACCAAGACCACGGGAGCGCCCGACTACGAGGTCGCGAACCAGCCTGGCGGGGTGCACATTCCGTGGCCCTCGCAAATGTACTGCCACGCCACCGGCTATGGGTCGAAAGTCATTTTCCCCTTTCGTTCGTACATCGGAGCGTGGACGCCCGCCGGAGTGGGGTACACGTCGAGCCTGTCGTCGCACTTTTACGATGTCGCCAGCCGGCAGTACGGTCGCATCGTTTCGGTGCCTGGGGGCGTGGCCCAGTCGTACCCGAACAGTGACTTGGGCGCCGAAACCACCGCGCTGCTCGACCCCGTTCTCGAGCGCGTGTGGATCATTCGCACCGAAATGGGAAACACCGGGTCGATCAGTTACCTCGACCTGAAGACCTGGGCGTGGGGGTCGGTCACCCCAGCCGCGAACGTCTTGCCAGCGACCGGCTACACGTACCTGCACGCGCTGCTTCACGACGACGGCGTGGGGCACCGCTGCCTGTTTCTGTTCAACGACGGGTACCCCACGAAGAACTGGGTGCTCGACCTCGACCGCATCGACGCCGGGTGGGCCCAGGTCAACACGGTCGGCACCTTGGGTTTTTCGGCGAGCCGGTGGGCGCAATATCCCTCCGACCGGTGCCACTACTGCTTTCGCGGGGTCGGCCAGAAGCTGAGCAAAATCACGCCTCCGCCCTACCCATTCACTGGAAATTGGGTCTTCTCCGAATTGTCGCACGGGGGCGCAGACCTGCCGCAGCTCGTCGACCTCAACGGCAACAACGGCAAACACTACACACGGTTCATGTACGTACCGGCGCTCGACTGTTTTGCATGGGTGGCCGGTGGCTCGGCGCAAGTCGCGCTGTGGAAACCGTGAACCGTTCCAGCGAGAACTCCACCGCCACACCGCCGGTCGCATCGGAGGACCAAATCGCGAGGTCGTGCCGAGAGACTGACCCACGGTGGAGTCGAGCCATCTCCGCCGCCACCTCCTCCGGTCAGCGCAGCCCGGGAGCGCTCACGCGCGGGGCTCGAAACGGTGGTGTCTTCGCACGTCGAGAAAGTGGCGGTTGAACATGACTCCCAGCACGTTGCCGAACGGGTCGTACACCGAAGCGGTGACGAACCCCGGCCCCCGCTCCTTCATCGGCTCGCAGACCTCGGCGCCGAGCGAGCGCAGTCGCTCCAACGCGACCGCTACGTCGTCGACGTGCCAGTAACACACCGCGCCCCCTCGCTCGGTGTGCAACCCCGGCGGGGCGAATCGCCGGTCGATGATGCCCAATTCGTGCTGGTCATCGCCCAGGCGAAACTCCGCGTAGCCGGGCCCGCGCCCAGCCGCTTCGCTCGTGAAGTACGGGCCGAAGCCCAACAGTTCGGAGTACCAGTGGGCGGCGGCGGGTACGTCGTTGGCCCACAACGTCAACGTGGTCAGACCTTTCAGCATGGTGTTGCCCTTTGCAGTACGGCGGGTCGGTGAATCGAAGCTGACGGTCAGTTGAAAAGGTGACAGTTTGAGTCACCTTTGAAGCGTGAGAGCGTCGCCGACCGTCTCGACCGAATTCTGGGCCTTTTGGCCTCGCGCCCTTCGTGGAAAGCGGGCGACCTGGCCGACGCGCTGGGCGTGTGCGTGCGCACGGTGCGCCGCGACCTCGTTCGCCTCCAGAGCCGCGGCGTCGTCGTCGAATCAGACGTGGGGCGGGGGGGCGGGGTTCGGGTGCCGCCGCGGTCGGGCGTCGGCCGGGTGCAGCTCAACGTCACCGAGGTGCTCGACTTGCTGCTCGCCTTGGCCCTGGCCGAGCGGCTGCGTTCGCCGCTGTTGTTGTCGACGCTCGGGCCGCTGCGCCAAAAGCTCGCGGCCGCGTTTCCTCCTGAAGAACGCGCGAAGGTCAGCGAGCTGCGCCGACGAATTCTGGTCGGGCCGACGTCGCGAAACATCGCCCAGTCATGGCAGGCGCCCAAACCGGCCGTCGCCCGCGCCGTGCACGAAGCCTTCGTCGGCCGACGGTGCCTCGAACTGACCTACCGGGCCGGCGACCAGCAGACCCAGCGGGTCGTCGAACCCCACTACCTCATGGTGAGTTGGCCCGCCTGGTACCTCCTGGCGTGGGACTACCTGCGCCAGGCCGTGCGCGCGCTGAGGGTCGACCGCATCGAAGCCGCGCGGGTCACCGAGGCGCCGTTTCGGCTGCGGCCGACAGAGCCCATGGTCGCCGGGTCGCCGACCTGTTCGTCGAAGTCTGACCGCCGCTCACCCGTTTGGTGACACGAGAGTTAGACGCGCCCGGCCGCTTCAGACATGCTCGCGTCACGATGTCGCAGGTGTTCGGGCGCTACGTTCTCGAGGAGCGACTGGCCGAGGGTGGCATGGGCGAAGTGTCGCTCGCGCGGCAGACCGGGCCCGACGGCTTCGAGCGCTGGTGCGTCGTCAAACGCATGCACGCCGCGCTGGCGCACGACCCCCACGTCGTCGAACTGTTTCTCCACGAAGCCCGGTTGATGGCGCAGCTGTCGCACCCGCACATCGCCCAGGTCTACGACTTCGGCAAAGTCGACGGCGTCTACTACCTCGCGATGGAACGGGTCGAAGGAGCGACGTTGCGCGAGGTGCTGCGCGACCTGCGCCAGCGGGGGTTGCGCATGCCCCTGGCGCATGTGTGCACAGTAGGTCTGCAGGTCGCTCAGGCACTCGAATGCGCGCACCAGGCGCGCGGCCCCAAGGGCGAAGCTCTGGGCTTGGTTCACCGAGACGTCAGCCCTTCGAACATTCTCATTTCGAAGAACGGGGTGACCAAGCTCATCGACTTCGGGGTCGCCAAGACCGCCGCGCGTGAGCTGCTCACCCGGGCGGGCACGGTGCGCGGCAAGGTGCCGTACATGTCGCCCGAGCAGTTGCAGGGGCTCGAGGTCGACCAACGCAGCGACGTGTATTCGCTCGGCTTGGTGCTCTACGAGTTGTTGACCGGGGCGAGAGCGCGCGACGGGCAAACCGCCGATGAGGTCTTCGACGCCGCGCGCACGCGGCGCCTGGCCCCCCTCGAAGCGCTTCGCCCCGACGCGACGCGCGCGATTCGGCAGGTGGTGACCCGGGCCCTCGAACCCGAGCGAGAACGGCGTCAGCAGTCGGCCTCTGAACTTGCGCTGGCGCTCGAACGCGCGCGCGCCGACCTCACCGACGCGCATTCAGTGCGTCTCGGTGACCTCATCTCCGCGCTCGGTGCGGTTGCTCCCGCCGTAAAACCCACCGAGTCAAACGACGGCGCCTGCCCCAGTGAAACCGACCTCGAAGCGTTCTCGCGCGGGGCCCTGGCCGGGCCTGAAGCGGCGAGGGTGCGCGCCCACCTCGACGGTTGCGACGCCTGCCGACAGGTCGTCTCGGCCCTCTCGCCCGAGCCGTCTTCGAACAGCCTGACCACCGCCGCCGTGGGTGAGCGCATCGGCCGCTACGTCGTCGAAGGTCGCCTCGGCTCGGGAGCGATGGGGCTGGTGCTCAAAGCGCGCGACCCCCAACTCAACCGGCCCGTGGCGCTCAAGGTGCTGCTGCCCCAAGGCAACAGCGCCGAACGGCGCACCCGCTTGCTGCGCGAAAGCCAGGCCGCCGCGCAAATTCGACACCCCAACGTCGTGTCGATTTACGACGTCGGTGAGCACGGCGACGAGCTCTTCATCGCCCTCGAGCTGGTCGAAGGCCCGACCTTGCGCGCGTGGCTCAACGCCGAACCCCGGCCGCTGGCGCGGGTCATCGCCGTGCTGCGCGAAATTGGGCTCGGGCTGGAGGCCATTCACGCCGCGGGGCTCGTGCACCGCGACATCAAGCCCGACAACGTGCTGGTCGACGGCGCGGGTCACCCCCGCATTGCCGACTTTGGGTTGGTTCACGTCACCCACGACTCCGAACTCGAAGGCGAGCTGACGAAAACCGGCGAAGTCGTGGGCACCCCCGCGTACATGGCTCCGGAGCAACTGCGGGGTGGCGTGGCGACCGCGGTGAGCGACCAGTTTTCGTACTGCGCCCTGGCGTACGAGGCGGTGGTCGGGCGTCGCCCCTTCGAAGGCACGACCCTGGTCGCGCTGCGAGAATCGATTCGGTCAGCGGCCTTGTCGAGCGACGCCGCGGGCTGGCGACGCGCACCCGGGTGGCTTCGCTCGTTGTTGGCGCGGGGCCTCGCGGCCGACCCGGCACGGCGCTTCGAGTCGATGCACGCGCTCAATGCCGAGTTCGCCGCGAAGCTCGAGCGCCCTCGCTTCGCATTCACCGGCGCGTTGGTCTCGGCCGCGGTGCTGCTCGCCGTCGTCGCTGGGCTGGGGTTTTGGCAGTTCGCTCCGTCGCCCGCCGCGCCGCCCACGCTCGCCGCGGTGCCGATCGAGCCGCCGGTGCCCGCGGCGGTACCCGAGCCCTTGCCCACCGAAGCGACCGCGGTGGGGCCCGAGCCCTTGCCCACCGACGCGACCGCGGTGGTGCCCGCCGAAGCCGCGCCGACCCCCGTCGTCGTCGACCAGGCTCCGGCGCGGTCGACCGGCACGTTGGTCGTGACCAGCCAGACTCCGCTCGACGTGGTGGTCGACGGCAAGTCGTTCGGGTCGACGCCCCGCCGGGTGACGTTGCCCGAAGGGCCTCACGCGGTGACGTTGCGCTCGAAGACCGCCGGAGTCGTGCACCGCGCGAGCGTCGTCATCGAGAAAGGCAAAGTGCGCCCGCTCGACTGGTACCCCCCCAAGGTGGGAGTCGAAGTTCGGGCGGCGCCGCCGCAAGTCGAATTCTCGCTCTTCGTCGACGGAGCGGCGGTCGGCTCGACCCCCATCGCCCCGTTCGAATTGACCGAGGGCCCCCACCTCGTCAGAGCGACCAGCGACAGCGGGTGGGTCGGCGAAAAGAAGTTCGTTTTCGGGCCCGGCGCTTGGCGGCTCAAGATCACCGAACACGTCGGCCTCGAATTGACCCGACAAGACCCGAGCCGTTGACGTCGTTTCTTACTTTTCGGTTTTCAGCAGGTTGCTCAGCGACACGTTGAGTTCGCTGGTGTAGCCGCCGAGCAGGCTGGCCGCTTCTGACTCGCTCAACTGGAGCTGGCGTTGGAGCGACTGGAGGGTTTGTTTGAGCAGCTCGTCGCGAATCGTCGTCAGCCAGCGGGCCACCGTCGCCCGGTGAACGTCGTACAGCGGAGCGATTTGGTCAATCGACAGGTCGTCGAGCACCGACATTTTGAGCACCGTGCGCTGGCGGGCGTCGAGCGCGTTGACCGCGTCGGCGAAGGCGCTCTTGATCGACGCCCTCCGCTCGGCCTGCAGCATGCGCAGCTCGGGGTTCGGCAGCTTCTCGGTCAGCCGGTCGAGCATGTCGTGGCCGGCTTCTTCTCGGCGGGGGCCGCTCATGGCCAGCGCCACGCGCAACGCCACGGTCTTGAGCCAGCCCTCGAGGTCGCCCTCGCCCCGAAATTCGTTCAATTTCGCGCGTCGCTCACTCGTGCTGGTGAACAAGCGCAGGCGAACTTGCTGCAAGGCGTCGTCGGGCGAGGGGCCGTAGCGCAACCGAGCCAGCGCGCGCTTGAGCTTCGGCCCATACGCTGCGTCGAACGCCGCGTGTGACCCCGGAGCGTCGTGAACGCACGCGCACGCGAGGTACAGTTCGGCTCGGCGCCGCTCGGTCATCGGCTCGAGGTCGAGGCTCCGCTCGGCGAGCCAGCGCTCGAACACCTTCGCGTCGAGGGTGACACCGGGCCACTGCACCGAGAGGAGCGAACGGGGGGCCACGAATCAGTCTCCGAGAAACGCAAACAACACGATGGCCGTCAACGCGAAGACGCCCGAGAGCGCGAACGACAGGTTGGCCCCCAGCGCTTGTCGCTGCGCGTTCGAATAGAGGGCGAGCTGCTCGTCGGCGAACGTCGCGGCCCGAACCTGCCCGATGGTGCGGTCGGCCGCCGCGCCGAACCACGCGCCCACCCCCGCCGAAATCACGCCGGCCCCCAACGAGACCCCCGCGGCCACCCACCGCCGCAGCGAGGGCGGTCGTTCGGCGCTCTTGGCCACCTCGGTCGCCGGCGGCGTCACCGACGAAGGCTCCGGGGCGACCGGAGGC
>JBGAIY010000253.1:0-11494 GCA_044225205.1 Myxococcaceae bacterium
CTTGCGCGAAGACAACGCTCCCACGCGGGTGCACGTCACCGCCGATTCGCTCGACGGCGTCGAACGGCGGTTCGACGCTGAGAACGCCCACGCCATGATCAGCGTGCTGCCCCTGGCGCGGAGCGACTTGAAAGCACACCGGCTGCCGGCGCTGCGGGCCTCGCTCGTCGCGGCCAAAGACCACCCGCTCGCTCGGCGGCCCGGGCCCCTGGCGCCCGAGGTGCTCGCCGCGCACGTGCTGCTCACCGTGCAGGGGTCTGACCTGAGGCTGCAATTGCCCACCGCCCAGCTCGACCAGCAATCGCTCGTGCGGTTGCCCGACTTTTACGCCAAGAAAGCCGCGATTCTCGAGGGGCTCGGGTTCGGCTGGCTGCCCGACTGGCTCATGCAAGACGAGCTCAAGAGCCGGCGCCTCAAGACGCTTCGGCTGTCGGCCGGGTCGACGCACCGGTTCGAACCGACGCTCTACTGCCGCCCGTCGCTCGGGCCCGCCGGTCAACGCGCCGTGCAGCGGCTCACGTCGCGCCGCTCGCCGTGACGGCATTGTTCAAATTCTGAACAATGATTGCGCAAAGTCTGTCTCTTTCTTTGAGGCGCGGGCGACCGGTACGGTGCGGCCATGCGTGCTGCCCCTCACGTCGAAGCCACCCGTGCGCCGGTCGCCGTGGTGTTGCCGTCGCGCCCGTTCACCCGTGAAGAACACGAAACGTGGGCGGCCATTTTGCGCGTGCACCGCACCCGCCGGGTGTACCAAGTCGTGCCCATGTTCGACGACGGCCTGCGCACCCTGGCGCTCGACCGCGACGACATACCCGAGCTCGACGACGTGAACGCTCGGCTCGAACGCGCGACGGGGTGGCGGGGCGTGTACGTGAAGGGCCTCGAAGCAGCCGAGTCGTTCTTTCCCCTCTTGCAGGAACGCCGGTTTCCCATTGGGCAGTTCGTTCGCGACCGCGGCGACCTCAATTACACACCGGCGCCCGACGTGGTGCACGACCTCTATGGGCACTTGCCCCTGCTCGCGAACCCGGCGTACGCCGACTACTGCCAACGCTTCGGTGCCTTGGCGTGCAAGTTTCGCCACCACGCAGGCGCCTTTCGGCAGCTCGAGCGCTTCTTCTGGTTCACGATTGAATTCGGGCTCGTCTCGACTCCCGCTGGGAGGCGCATTTTCGGAGCTGGCATCGCTTCGAGCATCGGTGAATGCGAGTACGCGCTGAGCGACCGGCCGCAAGTCTTGCCCTTCGACATCGACGTCATTCGCCACCACGAATTTCGCGTCGACCAGCTGCAGCCGACCCTGTTCTTGCTCGACAGCCCCGAACAACTCTACCGGTCGCTCGGCGCACTCGAGGCGGCCGTCGCCCGCGACGCTTCGAGCTGAGGTCGGTGGTCATGGGGCGGCGCGCGCTTGCCTCACGAACAGCGTGGCCAGCATGCCGTCGACCGGCTTGTCTTCTTGGTAAAAGGAGTGGTCCCACGGCACGGCGGTGGCGTACTCGGCCGGCGCCGCCTTGACCGGCCTCGCCCCGCAGCGTGGGCCCGTGCACGCCCAGGTCGACCCTTTCTCGTGGCGAACCATGACGGAAAAGACCTGGCCGTCGCCCAAGGCCTTTTGGGTTTCGCACGCGGCGCGGCAGGGCTCGGCGCTCAGCGAAGCCTCGCGGGCCGTCGTCAACACGAAGAGCCGGTCGAACGACTTCGCCTGGGCGGCCACGTCGAGCTTCGAAAGCGACCCGGCCAGCACCGTCACCTGGGGCATGGTCGCCAATTGCTTGAGCAGCGGTGCGAGGTTGCCGTGGGTGGCCTGGTCTTTGCGCAGCGGCTCGTCGCCCTTCGACTGCAGCGAACGCTCGACCGCACGTTGCGTGGCCGGTTCGACATCGAGCACCACCCCCACTCGGCCCGTGCCGGTGCCCACCAGCTGCGAAAACAGTTGCGGCACTTGCTCGACCCCCAAGTCGCCGGCCACGAAGACCGCCTTCTTCGACGACAACAGCCCCACCACGCCCTGGGGCAGCGGCGCCTGGGGTTCGACTTTCACGGCGAGTGAACGAATGAGGTCGCTCGGTGACTCGGGTTGACACGTTTTCAGGTAGGCCGCCCGGTAGTCGTGCTCGAGGCAGCGGAGAAACGAGTCGACAATGCGCAGGTTGACGCGCATGCGCAGGTCGGTGTCTTGAGCCGCGAGAACCTCGCGCTCGGCTTGCAGCCGCGCACGGTCGTGCTCGAGAAAGGCGATCGACGCGCGCACGTACGCGTTCCACTCCGGCGTCGAGTTCATGGTTTGCTTCATGTACGCCAGGGCCTTGGGAGCGTCGCCCAAGAAGCCCGCCACTTGGCCGGCGTGCCACCTCAACATGCGCAGCTCCGACGCCGTCAGCGACTGGGCGTATCGCGCGGCGTAGGTCTCGACCAGGTCGAGCGTGAGGCGCTCGCACGCCTCGTCATTCGCCTGCGCCGCGCGCCCACTCTCGTCTTTTGGAAATTGCCGCCACCCATTCGGCGACTGGTCGAATTGCCAAAAGTCGAGACCGAGCAACGCCTCCTTCTCGGCCGCGCTCAGTTGACAGCGCACCGGCCCCTTGGGGGCCTGGGGAGGTCGCACGCCGCTCAGGTCGGGGTCGGGCGTGCGGTCGCGAGCGGCGACCTTCTCGACCACCGCCAAGAAGCGCGGGTGCTTCGCGAGGCTCGCGAGGTCGGTGTCGGTCGAAAGCCCGAACGCGTCTCGAAGCCCCAGCCCGTTCGCTCGCTCGAGGTCAGCCAACGCCGCGTCGGGGCGGCCGTTCAGAGCTTCGCAGCAAGCCGCCGAATACCAGTCGGCCCGCTGGTTGCGCGCGCCTCGCACGCGCTCGGCCGCCGCCGTGAAGTCTCGCGCGCACGCGCCGTAGTTTTTGGCGTCGTACGCCTGCATGGCCCCGGTTTCGAGCTCGGCCACCGAAGGCGAACCCGCATCGAGCCCGGCCACCGCCAGGAGTACCGTCGTCAGAACGAGCGTCATGCCCTGTTATGACGACGGCCCTTCGCGAGTTTCACCGCGCCTGAATCGAGGGGCGTTCGGGCCTACGCCGGCGGCGGTTCGTTGCACACTTGCGTTTGGCCTCCGACGACGTGAGCGGCTTGCGTCGAATTCAGGGAGGTGAGCGTGGTGAAGCGAGGAGGGCGACGGGCGCCGGGTTTGTTGTTCATGCGCTCAAACGTCGCGGGGCCGTGCCCGCGTTCGTGAAATCGACGCCCACGGCCGGCCCCGCAAACACAACGGGCCCCCGCGAATGGCAGGGGCCCGGCCGGCGAAGACGCCGCGCACAGAAAATCAGCGGGCTTTGGCGCGCTCGATTTTGAGCGCCTTGTCGCCGTGCTGTTTGCCGCCGAGGCTCTCGAACGCCCCGACGTCTTCGTCGGCCACGTGCACGTAGGAATAGCTGCCCTTGAGCTCGGTCTTCTTGACCTTGCCTTCGGGAGCCCCCGCCGCCTCGAGTGCCTTGGCCAGTGCCGACTCGTCGGCCACGCCGTCCATCTTGCCGAGGTTGACCCAGACCCGCGTCTGACCCGCTTCAACCGGTATCTCGGTGCGCGGTTCGCGCTTGCGGCTGTCTCGTTCGCGACGGGGGCCGCGCTCGCGGCGTTCACCACCCGGTGCGGTCGGGGCGGCTTCGCCGGTTCTCGGGGTCGACCCGGTGGGGTCGTCGATGGGCGGCAGCGGCTTGCCGGCTTGCAACAGCTCGAACAGCTCGCGGTCGCTCAACTTGCGCGCGCCCGCAGGCCCCGACTCACGCCGCGCCGTGGCGGGAGGTGCCGATGGCGCCGTCCCCTCAGCAGCGACCGCGCCCTCGGTGGCACTCGCCGCGGCGCTCGGGGCATCGCTCCGGGGGCGTCGCTCACCCCGTTCACTGCGCTCTCCGCGTTCGCCCCGACGGCCCCGGCCTTCTCGCGGGCCACGCTCTTTGTCGTCGCCGCGGCGGGGCTTGTCGTCACGACCGCGGCCTTGCTTGCCGCCACCTTCGAAGCGCGCGGGAGGGGCTTCGCCGGTGTGCTGAGCCCGGTCCATTCTCCGGTGGGTGAAGAAATACCGAAGCATCGACGCGATCAATTCGTCGGCGTCGGGGCGCAGCTTCAAGTTCGCCGCGAGGCCCAGGTACCCTTCGTAGATCGTGCCCTGCGCCGCTTCTTTGAGCTCACGCACGTGTCGCTCGGTCCACATGTTCATGGCGGCTTCGGCGTTCGGCATTTGCCGCTTCTCGAACTTGATGCCGTACTTGCGCTCGAGCGCGGTCAACGACGCCAGCTCCTTGCCCGAACACAGGTTGAGCGCGGTGCCGGTCTTGCCGATGCGGCCCGTGCGCCCGACCCGGTGCAGGTACACCGCCGGGTCTTCGGGCAACGAATAGTTGATCACGTGGCCCAGGTCAGAAATGTCGATGCCACGGGCCGCCAAGTCGGTGGCCACCATGAAGGCGACTTCGCCTCGCTTGATCTTCGCCATCACCCGCTCGCGCTCTTTTTGCGGCAGGTCGCCGTTGAGCAATTCGGCGTCGAGGCCGTTGCGGTTCAACACCGCGGTCACCAACTCGGTGTCGTCGCGGGTGTTGCAGAAAATGATGGCGTTGTCGGGGTCCTCCATCTCCAGCACGTAGAGCAGGTTGCGCGGCTTCGGGTACGCGTCTGACAAGTCGTACCGAACGTGGGTGATGTGGTCGACCGTGTACACGTCGCCCGACAAGAGCAACGTCTCGGCATTGGTCGTGTACTTGGCGATGAGCCGTTGAATGTCTTCGGGCACCGTCGCGCTGAACAGCAGCACCTGGCGCGTCTTCGGCATGAAGTCGAGAATGCGGGTCACTTCTTCGTAGAAGCCCTGGTTCAACATTTCGTCGGCTTCGTCGAGCACCGCCACCGCGGCGGTGTCGAGCTTCAGGTTGCCGCGGCGAATGTGGTCGTGCACGCGGCCCGGAGTACCGACGATGATGGCGCTCCCGGCGTCGAGCGCGTCTTCTTGCTGCTTCATCGACGCGCCGCCGTAAATCGCCGTCACTCGAATGTCGCGGTACTTCGCGAGCGACTCGAGTTCTTGCTGAACCTGCATCGCCAACTCGCGCGTCGGGCACATGACCAGCGCTTTCACCGTGCGCGTGCCGACCGGTATGCGCTCGATGACCGGCATGCCGAACGCCGTCGTTTTGCCGGTGCCCGTCTTCGAGCGAACGATGAGGTCGCGGCCTTCAGACGCGGGCTTGAAGGCTCGCGCTTGAACCGGAGTGGGGTTGGTGTAACCACGCTCGGCGATCGCGCGGCGCAGTTCAGGTGACAAACCGAGGCTGTCGAAGCTGACGTCGGCGACGTAGTCGAGGCCCTCGGCGGGCGACGCGGCAACCGCGTCGGGAACTTGGGTATCGTTCATGGGTGGCCCCCCTGTAGCGCCCGGGGGCCCGCCAAACAACGAATACCCACACTTCGGCTGGTTTCAGGGCCCCCCACCCGTGGGGTGTCACACAACCCCCGACACCAAGGGCCCGGCTTTTTTCAGCAAGCCGCTCCCCATCACGAATACCGTGCGCGCCATGAGACTCGCTTGCGCGCTGTGGGTGGGGTTGTTCGCGGTCGGCTGCCTCGAGGGTTCGCCTGGCAGCAACGACGCCGGCGCCACCGGCGATGCCGGGTCGGTGGTTGATTCGGGCCAGGTTGATGCGGGCACGCCGAACGGTGATGCGGGCAGCCCGGTCGATTCGGGGCTCCCCGCCGCCGACGCGGGCTCAGGCTCGTTCGCCCTCTTCGAAGCCCCCGAACCGTGGACGAAAGACGTCAGCGCCTCGCTCAAGTCGACCCGCTCCGACGACATCATCGGCGCGCTCAAGTCGCTCGGCGGGTGGGGCGCCGGCGCCCTTCGTGTCGACTTTTCGATACCCGTTTTCTACGCCGACTCGACGACCCCGCGAAAAACCATCACCGCCAATACCGCCAGCGGCCCCTATTGTTACGGCGGCCCCGACTGCGACCCGGTGCCGCTGCAAATGCCCGTACCGGCGAACGCGAACATCGAGGGCTCGAACGACCTGACCTGCGACACGTCGTACGCGACCGACGGGCAGGGCGACTGCCACCTGCTCGTCGTCGAACGGTCAGAAAAGAAGCTCTACGAACTGTACAATTCGACCGCCAACGGGGCGGGTCTGGTCGCGCTCGGCGCCTTCGTGTGGAACCTGAAAACCGCCTACCCCGACAGCTTGCGCGGCGACCAGTGCACCTCGGCCGACGCGGCCGGTTTTCCCATGGCGGGGCTCTTGCCCACGGCCGACGAAGTGGCCGCGGGTGAAATCAAACACGCGCTCCGGTTCATCTTGCCCAACGAGCGCATGAAGAAAGGCGTCTTCGTTCACCCCGCGACGCATTCGGGTTCGCCGAGCGCCACCGACGCCAACGCCCCTCCGTACGGCGTACGCTTTCGGCTCAAAGGCTCGTTCGACGAGACCGGCTTCAACCCGAGCCAACGCGTCGTGCTGCGGGCCCTGAAGAAGTACGGCATGTTGCTGTCTGACGGCGGCAACATTGCGCTCACCTTCGCCGACGACCGAACCAGCACCGCCAAGTGGGCCACCCTCGGCGTGGCCAGCGACTCGTTCAAGTCGATTTCGGTCGACGCGTTCGAAGTGGTTGAACTTGGGGCCGAAATTCCACGAAACGCTGACTGCGTTCGGTGAGGGCTCGCCCAGCGCGCGGGGGCTGCCGATTCGCTGGCAACCTCGGCGCTTTGGAGTAAGTGAAGCGCATGGTGCGCAAGCCCACCGCAGACGTCGCTCCCCCGGGGGCAGTCGTTGTCGACGCCGAAACCGAGGCGCCGCACCCCGCGGGTCTTTCTCCGACGAAAATCGTCGAGGGCGAGGTCGTCAAGGTCACTCCCGTCGAACCGGTCGAGCCCCAAGCGAAGTCGAAGTCGAAGTCGAAGGCGAAAGCCGCCAAGAAGCCCCGCGCCCCCAAGCCCAAGGCCCCCAAAGCCGCGGCGAAGACGGTCGAAGGCGAAGTCGTGTCGGCCGAAGAGACCGACGCCGAGCCCGACGACACGCCCGCCGCACTCGACGAACCCCAAGAACCCGCGCCCGCCGACCTCGAAGACGTGGTCGCTGGAAACCTCCCGATTCGGTCGCCATTACTACGTCAAAGAAGCCCGCGGCATCAACAGCCGCGACCCGCTCTCGGCGTACATAGCCAGTGACGCGGCGCCGCTGTTGACCCATGAACAAGAAGAAGTCGAACTGGGTCGCCGGTTTCGCGACACCGGCGACGTGCGAGCCGCGTACACCATGGTCGCTTCGAATTTGCGGCTCGTGGTGAAGCTCGCCCACGAATACCACCGCAACCCGCTCTCGCTGCTCGACCTCGTTCAAGAAGGCAACATCGGCCTCATGCAGGCGGTCAAGAAGTTCGACCCCGAGCGCGGCGTGAAGCTCGCCAGCTACGCCGCCTGGTGGATTCGCGCGTACATCCTCCGCTACATCATGGACAACTGGAAGATGGTGAAGTTGGGCACGACCGAGGCCCAACGAAAACTGTTCTTCAAGCTGCGCCAAGAACAAGAACGCCTCGCCGCCCAGGGCTACGAGGTGACCCCCAAGCTGCTCGCCGAGCGCCTCAACGTCACCGAACAAGACGTCGTGGAGATGGACCAGCGCCTCGGGCATGACGAAGTGTCGATCGACGCTCCCGCGCACCCCGACGACGAAAAGAACACCCGCGGTGACCGCCTGCTGCCGAGCAACGCCACCGGCGTCGACGACGCCTTGGGCAACGCCGAACTCAAAGAGCTGTTCAAAACCAAGCTCGGTGCCTTCGCCCAGAGCCTCAACGAAAAAGAGCGCTACATTTTTGAAAAGCGCCTCATCGCCGACGAGCCCATGACCCTGCAAGACATTGGCGCCCAGTACGGCGTTTCTCGAGAGCGGGCTCGCCAAATCGAAGCGGCCCTCATCGAGCGCATGCGCGAGTACATGAAGGCCGAAATACCCGACTTCAACTTGATGGCCAGCGAAGACCGCGACGACTGAGCCCCACGACTGGGCGCTGCTTCACCTCGGTTGGTGCGGCTTTTTTCTTCTTCGCCGGCGTTCATCGCGTACTTGGCGTGGCGTGAGCTGGTTCGCCCTGCGCGCTGACGGGTCGCGCTGCCGCGCTGGTCGTTGCCCCGCGGCGCGGTGTTGGCCGGCTTCGCCACCGACGCGCTGTTGGTGCCGGCGTTGGTCGAGGCGCAGAACCGCACCGGGCAATTCACTTGGGGCGCGCGGGTCGCCGCCCGGTTCGCGGTGGGGCACGCGGCCCTGGCCGTGCACGAGCAGCGCGACCTGACCGGCGTCGCGTACCGGGTCGTCAGCGCCGACGCCCAGGTTCAAGCGGGTTCGGCCGTGTCGCTCGGTGGCCGCCTCACCTTCGACACCACGGCGCTCGCGGTGAGCGAAGCCCGACTCTTCGTCGACCTCGCCACGCCCGTCGTGCCGCTCTCGGTCGACTATTCGTACCAAAGCCCCGCGCTGTTGTTGCCCCGCACCTCCATCTTGGCGGCGTTCGGTGGCGCGTCGTGGCACGAGCTCGGCGCCGAGGCCACGCTCGTCGCCATGCAGTCGCTCAAGCTCAGCGCGCGCGCCGCGGGTCAGTTGTTCGAGCAAGACCGTCTCGGGGGCCGCGCTTCGCTCAAAGCCACCTGGGTGCCCGACATCGACCGCCGGGGCCTGGTGCTCGCCGAAGCCGGCCGGGTGTACGCGCCGCCGTCGGGCTTCACGTTCGCCCGGGTCGGCGCCCGCTGGCGCGCCACGCCCGTCGTTTGGCTCTCGGGTGACGGGTCGGTGTACCGGTATGATCAACCGATTCGCGGCGTCTCGTCGTCGGTGACCGGTGTCGGCAGCGTCGAATGGGCACCGCTCGCCCGCATGCGGGTCGTGCTGTCGGGTACGGTCATGACGACGCCGTACTCGACCTTCGAGGCCCAGGGCCTGGCGAAGCTGGTCATTGAGCTCGGTACGAATACCGAAGGGAGCACGCCGTGAAGGCCCGCATCGCCCAAGGCCTGGTGCTGGCCGTCGTTCTCGCGGTCGCTTGCAAATCTCAGCTCACCCACTTCGACCACCGGGCCCACCTCGCCGAGCGGCCCTGTGGCGGCGCCGACCAGCCCCAGTGCCTCAACTGCACGAGCTGCCACGTCGGTGAAGCCGCGGCCCACGACCACTTCGTGCCGCCCGGCGCTTCGACCTGCAGCGGCTGCCACCGCGACGCCGAAGCGAAATGGGCGCACGCCGTGCGACCCGCGGTCGCCGCCCCGCTCGCCGGCAAGAGCATCGTGTTTTCACACGACCAACACTTGGGTCAGCCCGAACTCAAAGGCCAGTGCATCGCCTGCCACGCCGGCGCGGTCGGCGTTCAGAGCGGGCCCCCCTTGTTTCCCAAGATGGAGAAGTGCCTTGGCTGCCACCAGCACCGCGAAGAATTCGACCGGGGCTCGTGCCTGGGGTGCCACCGGTCGGCCGACCCGCGCACCTTGCGCCCGGTGAGCTTCTTGTCGCACGACACCGCTTGGGTGCGTCGTCACGGAGACGCCGCGCGCACCGACGCGAGCACCTGCGCCCTGTGCCACGCCCAGACCCAGTGCGACAGCTGCCACGACTCGAGTCGTCAACTCGGGCCGGCCCAGCGCTCTCCCGAGCGAATCGAAGGCAGCTTCGTGCACCGCTTCGACTTTCTGTCGCGCCACGCCCTTGAATCGCAGTCGCAGCCAGGGTCGTGCGCCACCTGCCACGCCCGAACCGAATGCGACGCGTGCCACGCTTCTCGGGGCGTCAGCGCCGCCGTGCGCGGGGCCCAGAGCCCACACCCGCCCGGTTGGGCCAGCGGCTTGTCGTCGAATACCCACGGCCCCGCCGCCCGCCGCGACATCGCCAGCTGCGCCGCGTGCCACGACCAAGGGCCCAGCAGCAACTGCGTCACCTGTCACCGTGTCGGTGCGTACGGAGGCACCCCGCACCCCACCGGCTGGCGCTCCAGCGAACCCGTCACCGCGCCCCAGTGCGCCGCTTGCCACCGAGGTACGCCATGAAGCGGTTCGTCGGGCTCGCCCTCGTGGTCACCGCCTCGTCGTCGTGCTTGGTGCCTCGAGAACCGTCGGGGCGCGACGACCGCACCTGCACGAGCTGCCACGGTGACTCCCAGCGCGTCGGTGACGCGGTTTCTCGAGCCGCGCCCCCGTTCGACCTGTACGGCAACACCGACCCCCGTTACCCCGGAGTCGGCTCGCACCAACGTCACCTCGCGGGCAGCGAGTCGTTCGCCCCCGTGCCCTGCGCCTCGTGTCACCCCGTGCCCGAGCGGGTGAACAGCGACGGCCACGACGACGGCGTCACCCAAGTGCTCGTCACGCTCCTCGACGGAGGGGGCCCCGCGTACCGGCTGCAGACCTGCGCTGGCAGCGCCTGTCACCCCGTCGCCTCAGGAGTGTGGACGCGCCCCCGTTCGAGCGCCGAAGCGTGCGGCAGTTGTCACGGTTTGCCGCCCGCCCCGCCGCACCCGCAGGTCGGCGAGTGCGCGAGCTGTCACGGCGCGCTCACCGCGCAGACCCACGTCGACGGCGTTGTCACCCGCGTCGACACCCGGTGCGACGCCTGTCACGGCTCCGACGCGACTGGGGCCCCGCCCCGCGCGCTCGACGGCGGCACGTCGGTTTCTCAGCGTGGGGTCGGCGCGCACCAGGCGCACCTGAGCGGAGGCCAAGTCTCGCAAAGCGTGCCCTGCGCCACTTGCCACGAGGTGCCGGCCAGCGTCGCCACGCCCCGGCACCCCAACGGCGGCCCCGCCGAACTCAAAGCCGTTGGCTTCGACCCCAGCGCCGCCACGTGCGTCAACGCGTGCCACGCCAACACCCCCATCGGGTGGACGACGCCTGGCCCGCTCTCGTGCACCGGCTGTCACGGAGCGCCTCCCGCCGCGCCGCACCCGCAGTCGACCAACTGCGCGGCCTGCCACCCGGCGGTCAGTGCCGACAACCGAGGTCATCACGTCAACGGCACGGTCGACCTGTCTTTGCCGAGCACCTGCGACGGCTGCCACGGCAGCACCGCGAACCCGGCGCCTCCGCGTGCGCTCGACGGCGGCACGTCGATTTCACAGCGCGGCGTCGGCGCCCACCAAGCGCACCTGAGCGGAGGCCGCGTCTCGCAGCCGGTGGCGTGCGACACCTGCCATGAAGTACCCGCCACCGCTTCGACGCCGCACCACCCCAACGGCGGGCCCGCCGAGCTCAAGGCCATTGGCTTCGACGCCGGCACCGCCACCTGCGTCAACGCGTGCCACGCCAACACCCCCGTTGCGTGGGCGACCCCAGGCCCCTTGTCGTGCAGCGGCTGTCACGGGGCGCCTCCCGCCGCGCCTCACCCGCAGTCGAACAACTGCGCGCTCTGTCACCCGTCGGTCGCGGCCGACAACCGGGGCCACCACGTCAATGGCACGGTCGACCTCGCGTTGC
>JBGAIY010000254.1:0-7270 GCA_044225205.1 Myxococcaceae bacterium
CGGTGGTGCCGTCGATGAGGTCGACGCGGCGGTGTTCGCGGCCCACGGCCAGCGTTTCGCCCACTGGTGCAAACGAGAGCGCGTGCACGAGCCCCACGCGCTCTCGGCTGACTTCTTTGCCGAACTCGAGGCTCCACACCACGAGCGTGCCGTCTTCGAACGCCCACGCGGCGTGGGTACCGTCGAACGACGCGGCGACGGCGGTCACCGGTCGGCCCGTGTCGAGGGTCGCGACCTCCCCGTTCCACCGTTGGCCGAGCACTTGGCCGTCGTCGCCTCCCAACAGGTGCCGCCACGCTTGGGGTGCCTCGACCCCGGTGACCTCGGCGAGCGCGCGCACGGGGCCCCGGTGCTTCACTTCGAAATACGTCTCTTCACGCGTGCCGAGGTCGAGCTTGCGAACCCGACCGTCGAGCAGACCGCTGACGAGCCAACCCCGCGACCAATAGGCTTGCACCGTGGGCGTCGGGGTCTCTCCCAACGGCGCCGGAGGCGGGGCCCAGTCGACCAGCTCGAGTCGTCGCCCCCGGGGGGCCACGACCACTTGCGTCGGTCGCTCGGGGTTGACGGCGAGCGCGACGAGGCGGGTGTCGGCGTCGTCGCTCAGCTGGCCCTCGAGGCGGCCGTTGCGCCACCATTGCACCACGCCGGCTTCGTTCGCCGTCACCAGCCGGTCGGCCCCGGTTTCGACCAGCGAGGTCACGTCGTCGCGGTCGGCGGTCACGAGCACCGTGCTGGTACCGTCGGCCTTGAGCTCGACGACCGAACGCTCGAGCGCCACCAACGCCGAGTGCGCCTTCGCCTGCACCGCGCGGGCGCGGCCCTTCAGCTCGAGCGGCGGGGCCGACCCATACTGCGCTCGCACGACGTCGGTGCCCGCGGCGACGAGCACGTCGTCGACCGCCGACACGGCGGTGACCGGGCCGGGCATGGCCCAACGCACCCGGCGGTGGCCCTCGGCGCCGACTTCGACAACCTGCCCGTCACGCAAGCCGACGAGCACCACCGAACCCGTGCTGGCAAGCGACACGATGCCGGTGTCGAACACTTCGACGGGGCGAACCTGTTTGCGCTCGCCCAGGCTCCACACGTGGAGCGTGCGGTCATCGCCGCCGCTGGCGATGCGGTCATGACTCAACGCCACCACGGCGTGTTGCCAACCGGTCGGGCCGGTGCCCAGGCTGGCCTGCAACCGGCCGTCTTCGAGCCCATAGAGTTCGACGCCTCCCAGTGTCGCGCAGGCAACCACTTGCGCCGACGCGGCCACCAGCACCGAAGAACACCCCGCGCTGACCCCGGTGACCCAATTCGTCGCGGGCCCGCCGAGCTCGCGCGCCATCATCGCCACGCCTCGGGCGAGGGGCTGGTCTTGGTCGAGCTGCAATGCGTGTTGGGCCCGTTCGAGGGCAACGCCGGTGTCGTGCGCCCGAAAGGCGCCGAGCGCGCTGAGCGCCAACGACTTCGCGTGCTCGTGCTGGGCATCGTTCGTCGCGAGCAGGGCGGCGACGACCTGCTGGTCGACCCCTCGGGCGTGGGTGACCCACGTCACCGCGATGAAGGCCGCGAGCGCCAAGCACGCCGCCACCAGCACCATGACGGGTGTGGGCCGCGGTGACCTCAGCGACGCCCCACGCGCCTGCACGTCGAACTGGGTCAGCGCCGCGGCCATTTCTTCGGCGTTGGCGAAGCGCGCTTCGGGGTTCTTGGCCAGCGCTTTCGCCGCGACGTCGACCAAGGCGCGCGGCGCCTTTCGTTCGAGCGCCAGCACGTCGGGCGTCGGCCGGTCGACGATGGCGGCGAGCACGCCTTCGCGCGTGACGTCGACGAAGGGGAGTTGGCCGGTGAGCAGCTCGAACAACATCACCCCCAGCGCCCACACGTCGCTGCGCGGGTCTCCCCCGCCCGAGCGCACCTGTTCGGGGCTCATGTACGACGGCGTGCCACTGCCGTTGCTCAAGTCGGGTTCGCCCTGCACCGACGCGAGGCCCCAGTCGAGCACCTGGGTTTCTCCGAACGGGCCGACCATGACGTTGCCGGGCTTGAGGTCGCGGTGCACGACACCGCGGCTGTGGGCGTAGGCCATGGTCTGCACCACGTCGATGAAGTGCGGCAACAACGCGAGTCGGTCGCCCAACGACGAGCAGCGCTCGAGCGCCGCCGCGAGTGAACGACCGGCGATGCGCCGCATCGAATAATAAGGAGTGCCGTCGGGGCGGCGGCCGAGCTCGTAGACGGGCACGACGCCAGGGTGCTCGAGCCGGGCGAGCACCCGCGCCTCGCGAATGAACAGCGACGCGAGCAACGGCCCGAGCGAGCTCGATTCGGCGGTGTGTTGCGGCAACAGCTCTTTGACCGCGACGTCGCGCCGGAGGTGGGTGTCGTGGAGCTGCAACACGCGCCCCATGCCACCGCGCCCCAGCTCGCCCTGACCCGCCGAAGCGACGTAGCGGCCCGCGGCCTCCAGGGGCAACAGTTCGGCTTCGGCCGGGGTGTCGCCAGCACTGCCGGTGGGTCGGGAGCTCGGGCGGGTTTCGCCCAACTCCGAGTCGCGAGGGTCGGTCATGAGAGCCGCTGCGCAGTGTAGCCGGCCCGACGCACGCCGCGCGAACGGTTCATGGGGCGCCCGTCATTTGCCCGAAAGGTATGAGTCGAGGAGCCGTACCAATTCGGGCACGAGCAGCGGGTGGTCGAGCAACTCGGGGCGGTCGCTCGCCGCCTCGTGAATGACCGCGTGAACGACGGTGCCAGCAATGAACGCCGCCAAATCGGCGTCGGGCACGTGGGTCAGCGGGGTGACGTGCTCGGCCCAACGCTTCTCGGCCGGGCCCAACGGCGCGGGCACCCGACTCGAGCGGGGCAGCTCTTCGGCGAATACCCGGTGCAGCGCTGGGTTGACGCGGTGTTCACTGACGACCGCCGCGATCATCGACCCCAGGGTCGCTCGCAGCGAACGTTCGGCGGGCGGGTCGGGCCACCGGCGCCGCACTTCTTCGGCGTGTCGACGCTGCAGCTCCGCGACCATCGCTTCCTTGTTTGGAAAGTATTGGTACAGCGAGGCAATGTTGACCCCCGCCTTCTGGGCCACCGCGTTGGTGGTGAACGCCGCCCAGCCCCGCTTCGTCAAAATGTAAGTCGCGGCCTGCAGAATCGCCTCGACCGTGGCTGCTGACCTTTCTTGGCGCGGCTGTTTTCGCGGGGTGAGCTTCTTTCGTGGCACGGGCGGTACCTCGGCGTGAAACGCAAGTTTCGAAAACGCCAGCATACACTTACTTTTTTGGGCATGAACGTCGTCATCGTCTTCAACCACCCGTACGAGGGCAGCTTCTGCAACGCGGTCTTGCAGGCGGTGACCCGCGGGCTTCGCCGAGGCCACCACGAGGTCGACGTGATTCACCTCGACGAAGACGGTTTCAACCCCGTCATGACGGCCGCCGACCTGAGCGCTTTTCGAGCCCGCGCACCCAGCGACCCGCACGTGCTCGCCTACCAAGCGCGCCTCGCCCGAGCAGACCACCTGATCTTCATCTTCCCCATTTGGTGGGAGCTGATGCCGGCCCTGACGAAGGGGTTCGTCGACCGCGTCATTTTTCCCGGGGCGGCTTACGACTATGCGAACGCCGACAACACCCGCATGCGCCCGCGGTGGGCCCGGCTGAAGGGCGTCACGGTCATCACCACCATGAATACGCCTGGGTGGCTGTACGGGCTCGTCTTTGGCAATGCCATCAAGAAGGCCCTGGTCTTGGGCACTTTTTGGAAAATGGGGTACCGCCACGTGAAGTGGCTCAGCTTCAACCGGGTCAAAGCGGTGCCGAAGGCCAAACGCGAACGGTGGCTCCTCGAGACCGAACGGCGCTTCGCCTCTTTGGCCGAGTAGCGCGGCTTCACCGCGAACGTCGGCGGGGGCCGCGGGCCAAGCCCAGCAAGCGGCGGGCATTCGCGGCGAGCGCTGCCCGCAAGGCGCGGGGCGTGCGAATGTCGAAGGCGAACGGCAGCCGCGACAATTCGAGCGCGAACCACCCCAGGTCGTCGACCTGGCTTCGCAACAACACGCCCCCCGCCACCGGCTCGAGCGCGCCGGCCGCCGAAAACAGCGCTCGGCGCGCACCCACCAGGTCGGTGCGGAGCAGCACCTCGGTGGCGAACGCCCGCGGCAGCGTCGCGACCGACGATGACACCGACGCCAGCGCGTCGAAGTCGACCGGGCGCTCGAAAGCCCCCTGGCCTTCGACGGGCTGCACCTCAACGACCCGGTCGAGCCGAAACGAGCGTTCTGACCGGCGGAGGTGGCAGTGCCCCACGACGTACCAACGGCCCTGGCGGTGGGCCAAGCCGTACGGGTCGAAGACCCGCGCGGTTGAAGCACCGTCGGCGGCCTGGTACCGAAGCCGTACCCGCTGACGGGTCTCGGCCGCGGCGCTCAACGTCACCAGCGCGCGGTTCTCGACCAGCGACGACGTGGCCTTGGGCGGCTCGAGCTTCACCTGGTCGAACGCGCGCAGGCGGCGTTTGAGGGCCAGCGGCATCACCCGCTCGAGCTTCGCCTGGGCGGTCGCCACCGCCACGCCACCGCCGGGCACGCCCAATTCTCGGGCCGCGCGCAACCCGAGCGCCAGCACCACCGACTCGTCGTCGGTGAACATCATCGGCGGCAGCTTGAAACCCGACACCAAACGGTACGCGCCGTCGCGCCCGCGCTCGGCCGCCACAGGCACGCCCATGTCTTCGAGGCGGGCCACGTAGCGCCGCACGGTACGAGGGTTGACCTCGAGCCGGCGGGCCAGCTCCGCGCCGGTGAGGCGGCCGTGGGCTTGCAACCATTCGAGCACCGCCAGCAAGCGGGTGGCCGGTCGAGACACGAAAACCCCCAAAAGCGTTCGATAGAGGGCCGATTTCGCCCTATTTCGAACCTACGGTGGCGGCCATGAACACACCAGCCCAAACCCCCGACGGCGCGCGCGACTTCGACTTTTGGTACGGCCGCTGGTCGGTCGCCAACCGCCGGCTCAAAGCGCGCCTGTGCGGCTGTACCGAATGGGAAGAATTCGAGGCCGTCTCGTGCTGCCGACCGTTGCTCAGCGGCTTCGGCAACGAAGACGATTTTCGCAGCGACCACCGACCGGGCTTCGTCGGCATGACGTTGCGACTGTTCAACCCAACGACCCGCCAATGGTCGATTTTCTGGGCCGACAACCAACGCGGCGTGCTTGACCCACCCGTGGTTGGCAGCTTCGTGGGTGACCGAGGCGTCTTCGAAGGAGACGACGTGCTCGACGGCCGCCCCATTCGGGTTCGCTTCATCTGGGAACGGCACGGGCCGGGCCGCGCCCGTTGGTCACAGGCCTTTTCGAGCGACGGCGGCATCACCTGGGAGCAGAACTGGGTCATGGCCATGACGCGGCAGAGCGGCGAACTGCCTGCAACTCGCTGAATTCATTTGGTTTGTGGGCCAGCGCCACCTTCGGCAGATCGCCCGGTCGCGCCATTCGTTCAACGGGCCCATGAACCGAACGACCGTGTATTTGGCCCTGGCCGGCAGCTTGGTGCTCATCGCCGTGATTGTCGGCATGCCGAAGACGGCCGTCGTTCTTCCCACGCCGACGTCACCGCTCCCGACGCCGCCCCCGCCGCCGCCCAGCGCCCCAACGCCCACGCCGCCCGTGGCGAAGCTCGACCACGGCTCGCTCTCGCTCTCTGGTTCGCTCTCGCACCCGTACTTGGTGCCCGGCACGTCAGACGTGTTCGCGACCCTCGAAGTCAGCGCGGTCGATGTGCCAGGCGCGAGTCGGGCGCCGGTGAATTTGGCGCTCGTCATCGACCGGTCGGGGTCGATGGCGGGAGAAAAGCTGGCCCAGGCCAAGCGCGCCGCCAGCCGCCTGGTCGACTTGCTCGACGAGCACGACCGCTTGGCCGTCATTCACTACGGCACCGACGTGACCCCATTTCCCTCGGTGTTTTGCACGAATGAGAACCGCGCGAAGCTCAAGCAGCTCATTTCGAGGCTTCGCGCCGAAGGCGGCACCAACATCGGCGACGGGCTGGCCGCGGGCCAAGCCCAGCTCGCCGTGGCGCGGTCTGACTTTCGGGTGAACCGCCTGTTGCTGCTGTCAGACGGGCAACCGACGGTGGGGGTCACGACGGCCGCGGGCCTGGTTCGCCTCGTCACGTCGATTCGCGCGAATGGCGTGAGCGTCACGTCGCTCGGCGTCGGGGCCGACTTCAACGAAGAGCTGATGCAGCGACTGGCCGACGTGGGTGGCGGCGCGTACGGCTTCGTTTCTGACAGCCAGGCCATGGCCACGATGTTCGAGAAAGACCTGAAGCAAGCGGGCACGCTCGTCGCGCAGGGGGTGACAGTGAACTTCACGCCGCCCGAGGGCGTTGAGTTTCGCGAAGTGTTCGGCCGGCCGAGCACGGTGCAGGGCCGCACCGTCACCGTCACCCTGCCCGACTTTTCGGCGCGCCAAACCGAGAAGCTCGTCGTGCGCTTCACGGCCACGCGACCCAGCGGCGACGCCAGCGTCGACATTTCGAACTTCGTGCTCGGGTACAAAGACCTGTTGACCGAACACGACGCGTCGGCGGCTTTGCGGCTTTCGGCCATGGTGACCAACGACGTGAAGCTCGCCGAAACCCAGCGAAACAAAGACGCGTTTCTCACCGCTACCCGAGCGCAAGCGGCGCAGAACTACCAAAAGGCCGCCGTCGCCATCGACCGCGGAGACTTCGCCGAGGCCCAGAGCGCCATTCAGTCGAACACCCAGCTGCTCGACTCGGCGGCGGTCGTCGGCGGGGCCGCTTCGGTCGAAGCCGACCGCAAGCAGAACGACCTGATGTTCGGGCTCAGCACCGGGGTCGCGGCTGAACCGGAGCCCATGCGCCGGCTCCGCAGCAAAGAAATGAAGACCCAGTCGCTGCGCGGCTCGGGGCGCAGCGCCGACTCGGTGTACTGACGGCGCTACATTTTGCCGTTGGGCGCGCTTTTCGTGAGCTCGTCGGCCAGGGCTCCCGCGCCGTACACCACCCTCAACGCCTCGACGATGGCGGCGGGGTGCACGCCGACGCAGCGGTTGACCGTCTCGTCGAACCAGTAGTTGCCGCCGATTGATTCGATGTTGCCGTCGAACGCCAGACCCACGACGCGGCCTTCTTTGTCGACCATGGGGCTGCCCGAATTGCCACCGACGATGTCATTGTCGGTGACGAAATTGAACGGCGTCGACCCGTTCAATTTGGCCTTCGCGGCGAGCCAGGTTTTCGGCAGCACATA
>JBGAIY010000254.1:7332-11319 GCA_044225205.1 Myxococcaceae bacterium
CGGTGGCGCGAGCAAACACCCCGTCAATGGTGGTGAACGGTTCGATGGTGACACCGTCGCGGCGCACCCAGCCCTTCACCGAGCCGTACGACAGCCGCAGCGTGAAGGTGGCGTCGGGGTAGGTGTCTTTTTGGTGCACGGCGAAATAGGCCTGGGCCACCCGTTCTGACGCCCGTGCGCGCGGGCCGGTCACTTCGTCTTCGATTCGCTTTCGCACCGCGAGCACTTCGGGGTCGAGCGCTTTGGCGAAGAGCACCATCGGGTCTTTCGAGGCGTCGACGGCCGCTTGCCCGCCAAGGAGCAGGGCTTTTCGCACCGCCGGGTCGTACAACTTCGAAGTGGTCGCCAACTCGTGCGCGAGCGTCGCCGGCGCCTTTCGGCCCAGGAGCGATTTCACCGTCGGGTCGTCGGTGCCCAGCTCGTCTCGCATGAGGTAGAGCGAAGCGAAGAGCGAACGTTCTTCGAGTTCGACGAAAGCGGGGGTGGGCGCGGTCACGGTTCGCTCGAGCTTCGCGAGCTCGCGGTCGGTGTACTCGGGCAAGCGTTCGGCTTCGGGCAGCTTTCGCTGGGCCGCGGCGCGCACGAGCGTACGGGCGAAGTCGTACAACTTCGAATTGGTGAAGGTCAGTGCGCGCTGCCGAGGCGTGAGCGCCTGGCTCTTGACCAAGATCGCGGCAATTTCAGACCACGGGTCGCCGACCTGCTTCGACAGCGCCGCGTCTTTGGAGACGGCCTGACGCAGCGCCTGCTCTTCGGCCCGCTTTTGGGCCATGAGCCGGGGGTCGGCGAGCGTGAGCTGCTCATTGCGGCGAACCTTGATGCCGTTCTCGAGGCCCTCGAGCGTCACGGTCAGCAGCTCGCGGCCTTTCGCGCTCGTGCGCGCGTATTCGTGCCACAGCCCCCGGCGATACGACCGGTCCATCAGGGCTTGCGGCAGCGTCACGTCGCGGGCGTATTCGAGCTCGGCCACGGTCAGCAGCCGGTCGGTGCGACCAGGGTGACCCGGCACGAAGACCGGCTCGCCCGCTTTCGCACCCTCGGGGCGCCAACCGAAGGCGTCGGGCGTCACCGCGGGCTTGCCGTTCTCGTACGCACGCAAGAACGTCACGTCGAGGTTGTACCGGGGGAAATTGAAGTTGTCGGGGTCGCCACCGAACGAGGCGATGTCCATCTCCGGGGCGAAGACCATGCGCAGGTCTTTGAAGCGCTTGTAGCGAAAGAGCAGGTACTGGCCCCCGTGGTACAGGTTCACGAGTTCGCAGCTGGTGCCGTTCACGTCGTCTCCGACGCAGGCCTTTTCGAGCGTGTTCGTCACCGCGTCGAGCGCCGCGTGAAACTTCTCGGGCGGCACGCCCTTGGTCGCTTCGCGCACCTTGGCCGTGACGTCTTCGGTCGACTGGAGCTGCTGCGCCTCGGCGTCGGGGCAAACCACTTCTTGGGCCAAGGTCTTGGCCACGAAGGGCTGCTGCAAATAGTTCACCTTCTTCACCGACGACAACGTGCGCAGGCAGTCGTCGGCGCAGTGGTGGTTGGTCATGATGAGGCCGTTGTTCGACACGAACGACCCCGTGCAGCCGGGCAGCTGAACCGTGGCGAGACGCGCCCGCTGCAACCACGCCGCGTCGGGCACGAAGCCATAGGCGGCCGACATTTTCTTCGAAGGCAGCGCGTCGAACGTCCACATGCCTTCGTCGGCCGAAACCGGCACCGACGACAGCCAAACAACCACGACAACCGGGAGGGCTCGTTTCATGGGCGTCTAATGACCAGTGATTCGGCCGACGTTCAAGCCCATTGACGCCTGGGCGAAAAGCGCTGCGCCAAAGTCGCGGGCGGCGACAGTATGTTTTGGTGGGAGCGCGCGTTTGGGTGGCCGCAGCGACTCCCCTTTGAGCACCCGGTTCGGGTGACGGTTTCCACCATGACAAACGTTCATGTGCTCGCGGTCTGCGCGGGTGCGGTCGGTGTGTTTTCACTTTCGTGCACGAGCGTGCCGGGCAGTGGCCGGCTGACGTCTGAATCGCGCACCGTCGACAATTTCACGAAGATCTCGGTGAGCGGCGGCGTTCACCTGTCGGTGACCGAAGGGGCGCTGACGGCGCTCGAGCTGAGCGGAGACGACGACGTGCTGCCGTTGGTCAACACGTCGGTCGTCAACGGGCTGTTGGTGATCGCGCCGAGCGCGAAGTTCGCGACGTCGCCATCACAGCCCACGGTGGTGCGGGTCACGGTACCAAAGGTTGAGGAGATCAAGGCGTTTGGCTCCGCGCGCGCCACCGTCGCGTCGATGTCGGGCAACACCGTGACCCTCGAGGCCAACGACGCGTCGAAGGTCGACGTGACGACCCTGACCGCGGCGAACGCGAAAGTCGCCGCCACGCGGGGCAGCGTCATCGCCGCGAACGGCATGCAAGGCACCTCGTCGCTCAGCCTCGTCGCCAACTCGGGGTCGACGTTGAATTTTCAGCAGCTGCCGGCGAGCACCGTGACGGTCGATGCGAGCGACGGTTCGTGCGTGACGACCACCGCGCGCGCCGACATTCGCGGCTCTGCCAGGGGTCGCAGCATCGTCGAGGTCAGCGGAGCTCCGTCACACCGAGAACTCCAGACCACCGAAGACTCGACCGCCGCGTTCAGCCAAACCGCGGTCGACCCGTCGTGCGCCTCGGCGGCGGGCATCAAAGCCCGGTGCACCGACGACGCGTGTGCCCTCGACGAGTCAGTCGGGTTGCCTCGCGGCTGAGCGACGTCGGGCCGGTCGGTGTGTTGGCTGGGTGACTTCACGGTGGGCGTTCGCGTGAACGCCGAGGCCCCCGAGCCGCTCGGTTCGGCGGCCGCGGCCAATGGGTCGCCAGCCCGACCGGTCGGTTCGACGGCGCTCCGCGGTCACGCCGTCAAAAAATTCACCGCCTCGGCGATGCAGGCTTCGTCTTTGAGAATGCGGCGGTGGCCGAGGCCCTCGCGGCGTTCGAGCTTCGAGGCCGGCCAGTGCGAAGCCAGCAGCTCCGCCTCGTGAATGCTCACTTCTCGGTCGTCGCGTGAATGCAGCAGCAGGGCTGGCGTTCGGAGCGATGACACGAACTGCAGAGGCTCGAACGCACTGAACGGCGCCGACAGCCAACGTTCGGAGTGGGACAGAAACCCCTCGCGCATTCGCGGCGTCAACCCCAGCGCGTCGACGAAGCGGTCGACGTACGGCATGAGCTGAGCCACCGGCGCCAGGTAGACGACGCGCTCGGGCGCCAAGCCGTGGCCGAGCGCCAAGGTCGTGGCAGCGGCTCCGAATGAGTGCGCGACGACGGCGTAAGGCGCGCCGAAGAAGCGCTCGAGTTGGCCCAACGCCCGGTGGGCATGCGCGAGCGACGAGTGGGCTCCACCCGAGTCTCCGTGACCTGGCCAGTCGAAGCCGATCACCCGAAAGCCTCGGGCGACCAGCGGTTCGACCAACGGCGTCAGCTGGCCCAAGTGGCCTCCCCACCCGTGTACCAACCAGACGGTACGCCCCGCCCCCCACTGCCGCCCCACGACCGCCACGCCATCGACCTCGAGCTCAAACCGAGCCCCTTGCGCCAACACCGCCCGCTCCTGCGGTTTGACCCGCAGCCGGCCCGGCCGAAAGTAGAGCCGGTGCATGACCCGCTGGGCGACTTGCGGCGCCACCCAGTCGCAGGCCCGCAACCCCGACCGCACCCAGCCGGGCGCCAGAATAGAACGACCGGTCGTGCTTTTTTGTGACAACGGCGAAGTGGCTTCCATGAGGCTCCTCGGGTGGTTCGGGGTCAGCGACCGCCGCAGCGTTTGATGAGCTCGCCGTACGCGCGGCGCGCCATGTTCTCGGCGCTCTTGGCTTGGGCGATTTTGAAACTCATTTGATACGACAACGCGATGCCTTCGAATTCGAAGGCGAGTTGGCGCGGGTCGGTGCTGGGGTGGAGTTCTTTGGCGTCGATGGCGGTCTTGGCGACGCGGGCAATGCAGTCGAGCCAG
>JBGAIY010000255.1:0-11317 GCA_044225205.1 Myxococcaceae bacterium
TTGGCCATG
The DNA here is from genome assembly GCA_044225205.1 of Myxococcaceae bacterium. Taxonomy (GTDB): domain Bacteria; phylum Myxococcota; class Myxococcia; order Myxococcales; family Myxococcaceae; genus JAEUJT01. The sequence continues at coordinate 10 of JBGAIY010000255.1, forward strand.
TGCTGGGTCAACGGCGCGGGCAGGTGCAGCGACCCCAGGCGACCGCCTTCCCAGTCGATGCGGGCCGACATGAACAGTTCGGCGTCGTGGGCTCGCGCGGTGTCGGGCTTGGGCGGGGCGAGCGCCGGTATCGCCCCAAGCTTGCGGTTTCTTTCACAAAACGCGTCGACGTTGCGGGCCGCCTGCTGCGCGTTCTGGTCGAGCCACAGCCGCAGCGCCTCCACGTCGAGACCGCCGTCGGGGGTCGACTCGGCGCTGGCGACCGACAGACCGGCGTCGACGCCTTGGGCCACCGACCCCCGAAGACCGGCATCGAGGGTGACCTGCGGCCACGGTGCACGCGTCTGTTCGAGCGGGGTCAACGGGCGGTCGTGCCGTTGGCGGGTACGGCGCTCGTCGGCGCTCGCCGAGAACGCCACTTCGTCGGCGGCGATCGCGCGCATCATCGACGCCAAAAGCGCGACGACGCCGGCGAAGACCACGGCCCACGCCACGACGGTGAACAACCGGCGTCGAAACACCGCGAAACCATAGCGCGCGAGCGCCGCCGTGCTCGAAGAAACCACGTCGGAGCGACGGGGTCGGTGAATGTCGTCACGGGTGCGCCGAAGGGGCGGGGCGTTTCATGCCCATGACAGCCGCAGGTAAACGGCCTGGCGGTCTGCGGTCAGCTGGGTGTCGGTCACGGTGCCGGTCGTCTCGGTGATCTCGAAGACGTAGCGCATCATGCCCCGCCACAGCGGCACATACGCGGGCGGCACCGCTTGGCCGTACCGCGCCTCAACGGCGCCCGCCGTGGGGCCGTCAGGCGCCCACGAGACGGTCAGCCCCCGAACCGAACTCGTGACGAGCTGATTCGCCCTCGCGAGCAGCGAACCCGGAGTCGAGCCCAACAGCGCGAGCGTGACCCGCACCACCGGCATCACGATGGGGCCGACCGAGTTGCGCACGGTCACCTGGCCGACGCGCTCGACGGCTTCGTCTCCGGCGACCTTCGAGAGCACGACGTACACCTCTTCGTGCAGCTCGCCCGGCCACCAGCGCTGACTCGAAGGCGCCGCGAGCGCCCCTTTGAGCGTTGAACCGCCGGCGTCGAGCACGGCTTGGAGATGGCCCTCGGTTTTGAGGGTCTTGACGATGCCCGAGAAATACAGCGAGCTGACTTCGTACCTCGGGGAGATCGATGCCGGGTCTGCGCCGGGCGACGCCGGGCACCCGCTCGACGGAGGGGCCACCGGTGCCGACGCCGGTGTTGATGCCGGAGTGGTCGACGCGGGCGCGCCGGTGACGACGACGTTCACCAGCACCTCGGCCGACTGGCCGAACCCGGAGCGCGGGTTCTACGGCTGGGGCGGCTCCGACTTCGTGAGCGCGTACGACGCGAACAGCATTCAAGCCGCATTCGCCGCGGGTCAGCGCTTGATCTTGTGTCTGGTTTCACTGGAGAGCTACCGAACGGCCGACCTGCCGGGTTCGTACCTCGACGACCTCGGCAACCGTTTCGGTTCAATTCGCGCGGCAGGCCTGAAATGCACCTTGGCGTTCTCGTACGACTTCACCGCCGGCGGCAACGACGCGACCTCGGCCCAAATCAAACGCCACTTGGAGCAACTGAAGCCCGTGCTCGCGGCCAACGCCGACGTCATACCGTACATGCGCGCGGGCTTCATCGGTGCGTGGGGTGAATGGCATTCGTCTCAGAGCGGCAACTCGTGCGGCTACCATTCGGGCACGACGCCCTGCGAAACCGCCGACGCCAACCGCCTCATCGTTCGCGATGCGCTGGTGGCGAACGTGCCGGCGACGACCCAAATCGGCATTCGGTACCCGGCCGACTTGCAGAAGTGGTACCCGTCGCCGACGCAGCAGCACCGCCTGGGTTCGCACAACGACTGTTTTCTCGCCGGGCCGACCGATACCGGCACCTACCCCAGCGGGGCTTCGCAGCGGCAGTACGTTCAAGCGCTCACCGCCGACGCGGCCTTCGGCGGCGAGACCTGCGACAACGGCGAGAGCCCCAATCGCACCGACTGCAGTGACATTTTGGCCGAAGGCCCGCGGTACCACCTGGCCTGGCTCAACCTGAACTACGCGCCCGTCTTCATCAATTCGTGGAAGAACGGGGGCTGCTACGACACGGTGTCTGCGTTCATGGGGTACCGGTTGCAACTCGACGCGGCGTCGCACCCGGCGGCCGTGGCTCGGGGCGGGTCGCTCCCGGTCGACGTCGATCTGCGCAACAGGGGCTGGGCGAAATTGTTCTCCGCCCGACGTTTGGTCGTCACCTTGCGGCACCACGGCACGGGCGCCTTGCTCGTGGGCAACGGCGGAGACTTGGGTCAGTTGCCCGCGCAGGCCACCGGGTCGGCCCACGTGACGGTGCACGTGCCGGTGCCCGCGGGCGCGACGACCGGCACGTACGAGGTGCTGCTCTCGGCCCCCGACGTGTTCGCGAGCACCGCGGGCGACGCACGCTTTTCAGTGCGCTTCGCCAACGCCGACGACCCAAGCCGGGGCCAAGCGTTCGAAGCGGCGAGCGCGCAGTTCAACGTCGGCACGCGCGTCACCGTTCACTGAACCGCTTTGGCCGGGTCAGAGTTCGATGAACGGGTCGGGGCCGCCACCTTGCCCCGCGTAGATGCCGATGATCGGGTGACCGCTCAGTGTGTAAAAGTGCGTCTCGTCGCCGGTGTCGCTGACGATGCCGTTGACCGCGTACACCGACAGTTCGTCGTTCACCTTCAACACGCCGACCGACGGGTAGCCGTAGCCATAGTCTTTCGCGGTTCGGGCGAACCGGTCGAAGTCGCCGCGAACGTTGCCCGGCAGCTCACCAAAGTCGGCTTCACGCACTTCTTTACCCGTGGCGGAGCCGGCCGAAATGTCGCCCTTTTCAATCTGTTCGAGCACGAAGGCCTTGAGCGGCTTTCGAGCCTCCATCACGTCGGTGAAAACGCGACGGTGACCGCTCGCCTCAAAGGCGTCGTCGAGGAGGCTCTTGCGAAAGCCACTGGCGCCCGCGGTTTCTTCGTTGGTGAGAAATTCGTCGTCGTTCTTGTCGTACGCCAACGTCGCGTGAATCACGCTCTGGGCGAACGCCTTGGCCTCGGCGAAGGGCACCGACTTTTTGCCCATTGATTCGAACATCGAGCGAGCCAGCTCGGCCGACCGCTTCACGACCGGGTCTTGCGCCGAACGAACTTGGGCGTCGAGCTTGGCTTTGGTGACCGCGCTGTTGCCGTCTCCCTGTTTCTTGGGGCGGGTCGCGTAGGCGAGGGTATCGATGACTCGGGCCCCTGAGAGCGCAACGTCGTACCGTGAAATGGTCATGCGACGTTTTCGAGCACGCCCCGCGCGAGTTTCGCTTCTTTTCGTGACGGCTGCTGATCTCATTTCTCGAGAATCGGTGCCGGTCGAACCAGCGTCGCCTTGGGGCAAAAGTCGTCGTCGGCCAGCGCCGAGGCTCCAAGCGTTGAACCCGCGCCCGGGGCGTCGCGCGCCCTTCAGGCGAAGGTCAGAACCCGCTCGGTTGCGCTCTTCGTCGCCACGGTACGCTGAGCGCTGCGGCCCCGAAAAGGCAGGTGAGCGGCACGACGGCCCAGGGCAGCGACGTCGAGCCGGCGGGCACGGGAGCGGGGCCGGCGGCTTTCACCGAGAGCCGCTCCCACAGGGTGAGGTCGCCTTTCCACGCGCTGCGCAGGTCGAAGCCGCGCCGCTGCAAGACCTCGGTGGCGCGCGAGTCGCCGCAGAGCACCCAACGCAGATGCCATTCGTCGGCGTTGGCCAACACCTGGTCGAGCGCGGCGAGGCCCTCGGGTGTACCGAGTGGCAATTCGTCGATGTTGACGAACGGGGTGCCGCGCAGCGCCGTGGCAGCGACCCACGGCAGGCCCGTGTCGAGGCTCGTGGCGCTCACCCGGCGGGCCAACTCGAACCGCGCGGCACCCAGGTGCAGCGTGACGTACCGAAACGATTCGGCATTGGGGGGTTCGAGCACGAGGCGTGCTTCGCGCAGCGCGGTGTTGCGGTGGCCATAGTTGTCGTTGTTGCTGCCGCCCAACACGTACGCGCAGGTCAACAGCAGCACCGAAAAGACGACCGCGCTCACCTTCGACATGAGTTCGGGGCGCGGCAAGCCACCGGGTTCGGCCAAGGCGGTGCCCCACGCGACTTGCGCAAAGAGCACCGCGAGCCACAGCCACTTGTCAGAAGCGACCCCCAAGGGCACCCGGCTCAACGCGAGCGCCCCGAGGCCGATGATCAACGCCGCGACCCAGCGGCCCCGCTCGCCACCGAGGCCGAAGCCGACCGCGGCGCTCCAAACGACGACGCCCAGCGCCACGCCGCCGACCAGCGACGACGTCACCAACTTTTTGCTGCTGGGCGTCACGGGCGCCCCCCACATCACCAACACACACGGCCGCAGCGCCGCGAACGCCACGACGCCCGCGACCAGGGCCGAGCCGCCGACGCCGGCGCGCCAAGACCACCGGCCTCGGGTCAACGCCAACAGCCCGCCCACCCCCAACGGCACGAAAGCCACCGCGTGCGTACTGACCGACGCGACCGCGAACGCCGCCCCGCCCGCCAGGCTGCGCAGTCGGCCCTCGGGCGTCGACCAACACGCCGCGCCGAGCAAGGCCAACGCAGTCGACGCGAGAAACGGAGCCTGCCCGAAAGGAAAGAGGAACAGCCACACGAGCGGGTTGGTGGCGGTCAGCCACGCCGCCACGTCACCCGCGCGGGCCGACGCGAAGCGCTCGACGAACCGCCCCATGGCGAACGTCAGCGCCACCGGCACGAGGGCCACGACCACCGCGTACGCCCGGTCTAACCCGCCGCCGAAGGGCGCCGACGCTTCGGCGAGCAGCGCCACGAGTTGGTGAAACAGCGGCGGGTGACCCGCGAAGGAGTGGCCGAGGTCCCAGCGGGTGCTCCAGAGGTTGGCGAGCGAGCCCATGGCGTGGTGCGCGAGCGCCAAGTGCAGCTCGTGCGCGGGTTGCACCGGCAGCCCCCCGAGCGCGCCGTAGACCCCGAGCGCCCACGCCAACAGGAGCGCTCCGAGTCTCGGGCGAAGGGCCGACGGCATGCGAGATTGTGCGACCGAAGGGCGCTGGGCGCAAATCGGTGACGGCGTTACGCCGGTGGGCACACCACGAGGTTCGGGCGACCCGGCTCGATCGCCGGAGCGGCGTGCATTTGGGTGGGCGCGAGCCACCGTTCGAGCGGCCGGTTTTCAACCAAGTCTGAGAACATGCGGGCAAGTTTCTGGGCCTGGGTCTCGAGCGTGACCCGGCGCGCGACCGCCAAGTTGCCTTCGCCCATGCTGGCGGCCAGCTTGGCGTCGGTCAGCACCTGCCGCAGCGACTCGACCAACGAGGGCTGATCGTCGAACACGAGGGCCGAGCCGCCTTCGAAGCGAAGCTGTTCGAGCAGCGCGGCTTCGTTCGACAGCACGACCGGGCGGCCGTAGCTGCGGCACAGGTTGAGCACCCCCGACGCTCCGGCGTTGGTGCGGTACGGCAAGACCACGACCGACACCGAGGTGAAGAGCTCGGCGAGCTGCTCTTCAGGCACGTACCCCGTGAACTTCACGAAGGGCAAGTCGCGGTACCGGGCCACGAGCTCACGGTAAATTTCAGGAAAGTAGGGGTGCGCGCCGCCCCCCAGCACGAGCTCGGCCGGCACGCCGTGCTCGCGCAGCGCCCGGGTCGATTCGACCAACAAGTCGGCGTCTTTGAACGCGCCCCAAAAGCCGAACGACAAGATGCGCGGCGTGGGCACGACGGGCGGCGAGGCGACTTTCGCCCCCCACGTGCCGTGAGAGAGGTGCGCCACGTTGGTGCCGCCCATGGCCTGGAGCGCCGACTGCATGCTGGGCATGGTCACGGTCACGAGGTCTGACTTCAGGTAGAGGTGACTGGCGACGCGCATGCCGAGCTGCGTGGCCTTGCCGACGCCCATGCGGTCGAGGCGAACCGTATCGCCAATGGTGTGCAGCGTGGTGACGACGCGCAGGCCGCGCAACCTCAGCGCGAGGGGCACCCCGGCGCCGGCGATGCTGGCGCGGCGGCTCTTGCCCCAAGTGCGAATGCCCGCGTTGACGTACACCACGTCGGCGCCGAGCGCCTTCGCTTCAGAAGTGATGGTCAAAAACGACGTGGGTTGATCGAGCGCCCAGCGGCGCAGCACCGTGAGCTTCGGGTTGACCTGCTCGGTCTGGGGTGCGCCCGCCACGCGATTGGCAATCACCGTCACCCGCCCCACCCCTTCGGCTGCTGCCAACGCATGGCTCACGTGGAAGCCGTACTCCGCCAGGTTGCCGCGATCGGGCGGGTACGTCGAAACCACCACAACGTGAAGAAGTGCCATGTGCGCGGAGCATAGTTGCGGTGTGCAACACCGACCTAAAGAATGGCCAACCGTTTCGCCCTTTTGGTGACGCTGCAATCGCGGCGTGCAAAAATGCACAGCATGGTGACCACCGGCGACGTGCGCAGAGGGCACCGGCGAATACCGGCCCGGCTCGAGGTCGAAGTGGTGGGGCCGTCGATTCGCTTGGTTGGGCTCACCACCAACGTGAGCGAAGGAGGCGCGGCGGTTCGGTTGGTAGGGGCGACTCCGACATTGGCGCTCAACACCGAGGTCGAAGCGAAGCTGCGGCTGCCGGGGCAACCGACCGCCGTGCGCATGCCGGCCCGCATTGCCTGGTGGAGCGACCGGGGGGCCGACGGGCTGACCGCGCAAGAGCTGGGGCTGCAATGGAGCGAAGGCACGTCGGTGCGCGCGCTCGAGCAGTTCTTGGGCAGTTTTCGTTTTCGGGTGGTGGTGTTCGAGGGAGGCCTGTCGCTGTCGACCACGTTCGACCGCGAAGTCGACCGCGCGGCCGACGTGGTGCGGGTCAGCGAGCCCAAAGCGCTCTGGCACCAGCTGACCGCGGCCGAGGTGGGTTTGGTGGTGTGCCCGGGGTCGCTCGAATTCGTGCGCCCGGTGCTCGAACACACCGAGCCGTTGGGCACGCCGGTGGTCGTGCTGAGCGCGACCGTCGGCGCCGAGCTGAAGGCGCTGTTGGCGCGGCAGCCGCGCATGGTGTGTCAGCCCGAAGCGGTCGACCCAGTGGCCTTGGCGTCGCTGGTGATGCGGCTGCTCGACGCGGCGACCCAGCTCAAAGAAAACGACCGGCTCGCGGTGGGCCTCGAGAGCGAACTCAAGGCGCTGCGCGAAGAAAAAGCGGCGCTCAAGAGCCGCTTCACCGCGGGCCCCGGCCAGCAGCTGTTGGGCACGAGCGCGGCCATGCAGCGGGTGCACGAAGCGATTGAGCGCCTGTCGGGGCTCGACACCACCGTGCTGCTCGTGGGCGAAACCGGTACCGGCAAAGGAGTCACCGCGCGCACCATTCAAAAGTCGAGTCGGCGCGCCGAAAAGCCCTTCATTACCCAAAACTGCGCGGCGCTGCCCGAGTCGCTGCTCGACAGCGAATTGTTCGGCCACGCGCGCGGGGCGTTCACCGGCGCGGTGAGCGAGCGCGCCGGCCTGTTCGAGGCGGCTTCGGGAGGCACGGTGTTTCTCGACGAGCTGACCGAGATGTCGGCCGCCATGCAGGCCAAGCTGTTGCACGTGCTGCAAGAGGGTGAGCTGCGGCGCGTCGGTTCGACCCAGTCGGTCAGGGTCGACGTGCGGGTCATTTGCGCGACGAACCAGCCGCTCGAGCCTTTGGTCGAAAATGGTCGGTTTCGAGAAGACCTGTACTACCGGCTCGCGCCCTTCATCATTCAATTGCCTCCCCTGCGGGCCCACCGCGAAGACGTGGCGGTGTTGGCCGCCCACTTCTTGGCCGAGTTTCACGCCCGCCATGGGGGGCCGCCGCGAACGTTGGCCGGTTCGGCCGTCGAGGTGCTCGAGCAAGCCCCCTGGCCGGGCAACGTTCGCCAGCTGCAGCACCTGATGGAGCGGCTCGCGATCACCGCGGGGCCGAACGGCAGCATCACCGCCGCCCAGGTTCGCGACGCGCTCAACGTGCCGACGCCCCGCAGCAAAGGCCCGGCGGCCGAAGCGCTGCGGCGGGCCGACGAGACGCTCGACGGCGCGCTGTTTCGAATTGAGAAGCAGCTCGTGCTCGAAGCGCTCGAAGCGTCGCGGTTCGTCGTCACCGACGCGGCGCAGGCCCTCGGCGTCAACCGTTCGACGCTGTCACGGCGGCTCCAACGGCTGGGCATCAAGCTGCCCAAGTCGTGAATTTATGCACGAGCCCGTGCAATTTCGCACGCACCACACACCCTGAGTCATTGTCAGATCAACGGGTTATGCTTGACCCGAGGCAGGTACGCCCCTTGCTGGGGCAAGTCTCCATGATTCGACGGTTTCTGATCGCTGTGACCGCCGTAACCGCCCTCGGGGCGTGCGGTACCCCACCCGCGACGGCCGAACGACCCACCTTTGACGTCGGCGAGGCCGACGACCCGATCGTGCAAGCCCAAGCGCTCGACGTCACGACCGACACCGTGACGGTGACCGTGAAGAACACCACGAGCTACCCCTTCACGCAGGGGCTCATTCTCTTCAGCGCGCCCTTCACGGTGGGGTCGGTCGCTTCGACCGCGTTCACCAAGTTCGTCAGCGGCTCGAGCAGCACCCGCGGCGACGCGAATGCCTTGGCGACCGGGCTGGGCTTGTCGGTGGGTACGACGGCGTTCATCGTGCCGGGGGTGGCGAAGAACGGCGGTTCGCAAACGGTCACGATTCAAGTGCCGGCGGGTTCGAAGGTCACCTACGTGGCGCGGGTCGACACGTCGATCGACGACTTCGTGGCGGCGGTGAACGTGGCGCTCACCGGTTCGGCGCCCGGCGCCATCAGTGGGCTGCTGCAGGGGTACGACTTGCAGAACCCGTCGGTGGTGGGCTTGGGCAACGGCACGACCGGCCAAACGCTGAGCAGCACCGCCTTCACGCTCAACAACTTGAGTGACTGCCCCGGCGGCGCGGCGACGGTGGGCGCGCGGCTGTTCGAAGACGACTTTGCGCAAGGCGCGGGTTCGACCGCCTGGCCCACCGGCTTCGGGTGGGACGGCGAGTTCAACGGTGACTGGTACACCGACGGCGTCACGGTGCGCGTGTACAACCCGAACTGGGGCGGCGCCCAAGCCGGCGCGCCCATACCCACCGTCACCGGCTTTTGGAAGCGGCTCGACGTGTGCCCGGCGACGGGGTCGCTCATGCAAGCCGACGCGAAGGTCGCGACGCAATTGACCGACAGCACCAGCGACACGACCCTGGTCGTCTACTTCTTCGACCGCGCGGGGGCGTTGATCAGCGTCACCACGAACTGGCCGTTGTACGCGCAAAACGACCGCACCACCGCGATTCACGACGCCGTCATACCGACCGGCACGCGGCGCATCGTCGTCGCTCCGATGATGCGGCTGGGCCTCAACGAGCAGGGCGACGTGTTTTACGACCACGTCTCGGTCGACTACGAGCCCGCCACCGCGTACACGAACACGACCTTGGCGAGCGACGACTTCTCGCAGTCGTCGGGTGGTCAATACGGCTCGAACCAACCCAAGGGCTGGGCCGAGTTCGGCGGTGACTGGTACCGAATGACCAGCCAGAACTGGGCGACGCTCGGCAACCCGTCGTGGGCGGGTGGCGCGACCAACGTCGACACCGGCCTCGTGAAAGCGTTCAGCTTCACCAGCTTCGGCGCCAACGACTTTTTGAATGCGAAAGTCTTCGCCGCGGCGACCTTCACCGACCCCACGTCGTTCGTTCGGCTGCGCGTGGTCTTCAGCGACGGCACCGCGCTCGAGTCGCAGCGGCAAGTGCGCGGCTGGGGCGCCCTCGAGGTACGGCGCCAGGCGATACCGGCGGGCGCCACGAGCGCGCAAGTCATCGTCAACGCGTACCTCGGGCCGAAAGAAACGTCGTCGCTGTACGTCGACGACTTCTCGTTGGTGAAGACGCACAAAAACTAGTGCCAGCGCGCGGCCAGCGCTTGCCCCGCCCCGCTGAGCGAGCCGTCGGGCCGGAGCACCCAAAAGCCCCGGCAGTGCTCGGCGTCAGCGCATTCGTTGTCGAAGACTTGCCAATACACGGTGCCCGCGGCACCGAGCTCGGTTGACAGCTTCAACGTTTCTTCGACCAAGGCGGCGGTCTGCGGCTCGGCGTTCTCGGCAAACCCGACCTCGCCCAGCATTACGGCCGCTCCGGGGGGGCCCCACCGACGAATCGTTTGAAACGCCCGCTTCAAGCGCGACGACAGTTCGGCCAGCCGCGCGCCGGAGTCGACGTCGGCAAGGTCGAGCGCCTCCCACGCCGAATACGACACCACGTCGGTGCACACGTCGGGCAGCACGTCGCTCACCACGCGGGGCGCCTGCCCCACGTCGAGCACCCGATTCACTTCGACCGCGTCGACGACCGTCACCCCGTCGGCGTTGACCCGGGCCCGCGCCTGGGCGACCGCGTCGTGACGCCGGTTGAGCCACTCGGCCATGCGGGCCACCCGGTCGGCCGGCGCCACGGTGCTGGGGTCGGTGTTGCCGAACAGCGCCCAGTCGCCTTCCCACGTCTGCAAGACGAAGGTCTTGCCGGTACCGGCGTAGCGGGTCGACAAGAGCGTCACCAGTTCGTCGAGCTCACCCGCTTCGGCGTCGAGCAAAGCGGGCACCGGCCCAGTACGCCACGGGTCGCCCGTGCCCATTGAAAACGAATAGGTCGACAGCACGTAGGTGTCGAACGGGCCCGAAAACACTTCGCGAAACGGCGCGCTGTCGGCCAGCTGGGCGAGCGAATGAATGCCGTCGGGCCACGCCTGTGGGTACTTCGCCCGGTAGTCTGGGGTGAGAAACAACTTGAGCGTGCGGCCCCCCAGCTCGTGCACGCGGTTTGCCCCCGCGGCCAGAAACGTTTCGTCGCCGTGGCGAACGCTGTACGCGCCGGCGACGTGTGCCGCGCCGACCCCGAAGTTCGACACCGCTTTCGGGCGGCACTCCGCGGCCGAGGGCACGGGTGCGCCCAGACCGCAGGCCGACGCCACCGTCACCAGCCACACACTGCCGAGCACGCGGGTCGTCACCACGGGCTTTTGGAGTTTCAAGAACGTGTCCACCCTGATTGATGAACACTTGAGGGCGGTTGCGAACGCAGCGTGGGGGTAACGCGAGGGCACGCGGTCGTGGCCGACAGTGAGTCACGGCCCGCCAGCCCGAGGTCGGCGGAGCCCCGCCGCCGAGCCGCGCGCCCCCACGCCACGCCGAGGCCCGGTTTTCGCTCTCGTTTTGAGAGCATTCTCGACGACCGAGAATGCGCA
>JBGAIY010000256.1:0-5779 GCA_044225205.1 Myxococcaceae bacterium
TAGCCGAACAGCTCTGATTCGAGCAGCGCTTCGGGCAAGGCGCCGCAGTCGACGACGACGAAGGGGCCAGCCGCCCGACGAGACAGCTTGTGGAGTTGCTGGGCCAGCAGTTCTTTGCCCGTGCCCGACTCCCCGGTGAGCAGCACCGTGGCGTCGCTCGCGGCGGCTTGGGCCAGCTGAACGAACAGCTCTCGCATGGGCTCGCTGCCGCCGAGCAGCGGGCCGAGCCGCTCTTCGGGCCACAAAGGCACGTTGTCGCTCGCCGGGTCGAACCGCAGGGTCGCCTCGAGTGGCCCCAAGCGAAGCGTGGTGGTTTCGCGCACGCAGGCCCGGTCGACTTGCACGGGGCCGAGCCAGGTGCCGTTGCTGCTGCCCAAGTCTCTGACCCACACCCCGTCGTCGGTCACCTGCAGCTCGGCGTGCAGCCGCGACACGCGGCGGTCTTCGAGCACGGCCCCGGCTTGGGGCGCCGAGCCGACAACCAAGCGCCCTTGGAGGGCCACTTCACGGGGCCCAGAAGCGCTGGCCCAGCACAGCCGCACGTGGGGGCGCTTGCGGTTCAGCTTGCGGGCCAGCGACGGTTCGACCTCGGTGACGGTGTGTTCCACGGCCACAGTCTGGTGAATGCGCTAGCGAATGTCGACGGTGGTGCCGGTCGAGAAGCGAAAAGTCGCGGGGGCCCACCGCTGCTGGTGCGCGGCGTCATCGAGGTTGGCGAAGCGAATGGCATAGTCGGCGACGGTCGGGGCGGCGGGGGCGGGTATTTGGAGCGACACCTGGTACAGCCCGGTCGGGGCGTCGGTGGGCACCGTGAAGCCTACTTGGAGCGTCGTGTCGGCGGCGGCCTGCGGGGGCAAGGTGCGCAGGTCGGTGTCACCGTCGCTGCTCAAGACGGTGGCGTCTCGCTGGAGCACGACCCGGAGCCGCCGCTCGCTCGGCACGCGGCTCCACCCCACATTCGACAGCGCGACGGTGACGGTGAGGTGTTCGCCTCGGGCCGCGGCGCTCTGGTGCGAGAGGTGGCTCAGTTGCAGCCGGTACCCCAAACGGTCTTGCACCTCCTTCAAGCAGCCTCCGTCGGCCCAGCCTTGTTGCCAGGGGGCGGCGTCGCCCAAGTCGTACCAGGTGAGGTGGTACTGGGCCGCCTCGCGCAAGATCGGAGCACGTCGTTCGGAACGGCTTTTCGCAGCCGGTGTTCGCCCGCCCGCCAAACGGCGTGACGTCGCTGAGTGCCCGCCAGTAAGCGCGCTGCAGGTCGGCGACGGCGGGGTTGCCGTCGAACGTCGCGGTGTCGGTCGGCCCGGCCAAGAAGCACCCGTTGTACGCCGCGGTGCGGGCTTGGGGGCTGCCCGTGAAGCCCGCGTCGGCGGTGATGACGTCGGGGTACCAGCGCATCAGGTCTCGCGGGGTTCGAAATTGAACGCTGCTGAGCGCGCTGAAGCCGTCGAGCAAGGCGGCGTGAACGGCGGCGCGGTTGGGGTCGGCGGTCGAACAGGGGGTACCGCCCGAATTCGAATCACACGAATTGCCGCTCTTCGAGCTGTTCCAATCTCCCCAGGCGCCGACGAAACCAGCCAAGGCGAAGGCGACCACGTCGGCGTTGGTGGCGATGAGCGGCTTGAGTTGGGCCGCGTGCGACGCAATCAACGTGGCCGTCGCGTCGTTGCCGTTGCCGTCGTTGTACCGAAACTGCAACACGCACTTCATGCCGACGGCGCGCACCTTGCCGAATGCCACGCCGAGGTCATTCAAGAACGCGGTGGGCAAGGCTTGGGTTCGGTACGCAGACAGGTCGACGAAGCAGGTGAGCAGGCGGTCGCCGTTGTTCTTGGCGAATTCGACCGAGGGTGGGTCGTAGCCGGTGACGAGGTCTGGGCCCAGCCACCCCACCCACCCACGTTCAGGGTTGAGCAACGCGGCCCCCCCCAGCGGCCACACCGTGAAGGTGGCCGCCCTCACCGCCGCGGTCGATTCGGGCGCCCCCGCGTCGGTGCCCGCGTCGCGGTGAAACCCGCTCGTCAAGTCGGGCACCGTCAGCGAGCACGCCGCGGTCGTACAGAGCACCAGCGCCAAGACCGACAGACGGTTCATCACCCCCGAACGCTACCGGCTCGGCCAGGCAAGTGCACGTCAGCTTCACTTCATCTTCAGAATGTAGGCGTCGAGGTCGGCTCCGTTGACCAAGACGAAGGCCTTCATCGCCGCGAAGTAGCGAAAGCGACCGTTGGTGCCGTCGTCGGGAGGGGCCCCCGGCGCGTCTCCCGAAAAAGTTCGCGTGGTGCACCGTTTGGCCACGGGGTCGAGCACGAAGACCTTGGCGCCGCTCGCCCAACCGACGATTTGTTTTTCGTCGGTGTCGTACGTGAGGCCCGGGTAGACGACATTGAGCAAGTCGTCGCACCCGGTGAGCGAGGAGGTCCACTCCGTGTAGGGGTGCGTCGAGCCGTCGAGCGGGTAAGCCCCCGCGAGGCCCCCACCGATGATGACGAAGAGTCGGTTGACCGGGTCGACCACCGCGGTGAAGTGGTACCCGCCGCCCCCGTTCGAATCGAGCACCGAGACCTTCGGCACGTCGGGGTCGAAGCTCAAAAAGTCTCCGTGTGAATCAATCGAATAGACCCGGCGTGTGACTGGGTCGTAGTCGCTCGCCCCGATGATGCCGCCGTAGCCGATGTCGGCGACGTTGTCGGTCACCCGGTGCCACACGTCGGCCGAGTTGGGCGTCGAGGCCAGCTTCGCGAAGTCGAGCAGCCACGCGTCGGCCGAAATGCCGCCCGCGCGACACGAAATCGCGCCACCCAGCACCGTCATTTGGTCGCGGTGCGTGACGTAGGCCAAACCACCATAGGTGTGGCGGCCGTTCGGTTTGCCGTCGCTCAAGGTGCCCGTGCACTCGGGCGGCGCCGCCAGCGCGGTCGGGTCGTTGAGCCGGAGCATTCTGTTCTGCGTGAGGTCGAGCGCGTACAGCTCGTTGCCGTAGTAGTCGTTGTGGCCCCCGCCCCAAATCTCCAACCGGTTTCGCTTGGTGTCGGCCACGCCTCCGCTCCACGCCGTGATGACCGACGAGCACCAGCCGAAATCGAAGCCGAAAAAGTCGCTCCCGTTCGGGCAGACCGAGCTGAGCTTCGTGTCGGCCAGGCGAGACCAGCCCGTGCCCGTCGGCTGAATGACCACGCCGGCGTCGGCCTCGGCCGAAGGGCCCCCGTCGCTCGACCCGGCGCCACCGTCGGGTGCGGCGCCAGCGTCGACGACCGTGCCAGCATCGGTACTGGCGTCGGTGGCGCCGCCGCTCATGGGCCCTGCTTGGCCGGCGCACCCCCAAGCCACGAGGGCCACCGCTGCGAAGTACCAACGACACGTGGGCATGACTTGCCGACAGCCGGGTCTCGGTCTCGGTTGCATGGTGGTCGGGTTCGCATGGTAACACGCTGGTTTTGCAGGCGTTGCGTCAAGCCAGGAGCCCGCGTGTCAGACGACCAAAGCCCCACGTCGGTCGAATTCGATGACGTTCGCGTCGATTCGACGGCGCTCGCGGCGCAGCACAGCGACCTCATGGCCAACCGGTCGTTCTTTTCGCGGCTCAGTTCGCCTTTGCGCTGGGTTCGAGCGGTCGTCACGGTGGTCGGCGCGGCGGCGGTGGCGTGGGCCACGCAGCGGGCGGGGGTCGGCTTGTCGGGGGCGCTTTGTGTGTTCATCGGCTGCCTGCCGTTCTTGTGGGGGGCGGGGTGGCTGGCGTCGATGGTGGTCATGGGCCGGGTGGTGGGCACGCGCGTCAAACGCGAGCTCGAGGCCCGAGGTGGCTTCGCCGGCCTGGTCGCGAATGTGCCCAAGGTGTCGGTGCGGGTGCGGCTCGTCGTTACCGAGGCGGGCCTCGAAGTCACCGAAGGCGCGGCGCCCGCGCGCTTGGCGGCGTGGTCGAGCGTCACCATTGACCGCTTGGCCGACGCCGCATGGGTGAATGTCATGCCGGGCGACGGCGCGGCGCTCCGGTTGACCGTGCCTGGCGCGGCCTTCGCTTCGGCCGACGCGTTCGACGACTTTTGCCTTCAGGTGCAACGCCACATTTGGCGCGCGGGTCGGCTCAGCCCGACGTCGTTTCGAGAGTGACTGCGCCGATGAACTTCGCCGCCCCGACCACCTCGAGCGTGTTGCGCGCGTCGTCGGTCGTCGTCACGCCGAGGTGAACGACGAGCAACGCCGCGTCGGCCGCCAACGCCGCGGGTACGCCCGACTGACTGGCAATGACCGAGTCGACGCACACAATGGCCTTGCCGCCCTTTTCGACGTGGTTCGTCATTTCGACGATGAGCCGCGGCACCGCCGACAACTCGAGGTCTTCGGCCAGAAACAACCGCGCCGGAGCCCCGTGCACGAGCGAACTCACCTCGACCAAGGCGTTGGCCACGAAACCGGCCGAAAACGAAGTCGACGCCGGTATGACCACCAGCGAGTTCCATTCTCCGCGGAGGCAGGTGAGCAATTGTCGGTGCAGCTCGCGGTCGTCGGGCGTTTTGCTCATGGGCGAGCGAGGGTTCTACGACGCGTTGCCCGGCGCTGCCATTTCGAAGTGACGCAGCCGCTTGATCTTGTTGCGAAATGTGAAGCGTCGCCACCGAAACGCCTACAATGCGCCCGGTGACGCAGACGCCGACCGCAGACGGGTGTGCTTCAAACGAGGTGCTCGAAGACCTCGCCAACGGGCGGCTCGCGGCCGATGCGCGGGCGTCGCTCCTCGAACACCTGGCGTGGTGCGGCCGTTGCTCCGAACTCGTGGCGAACGTGCTCAACGCGTCGAATGCGGGGGGCGCCGCGGTCACCGCCCAGGCTTCGCTGAGCCGTGGGGCGCGGGTCGGGCGGTACGTCGTGCTCGAGCCCCTCGGCGCCGGCGGCATGGGCACCGTCTACCGGGCCTTCGACCCGCTGCTCGACCGCCACGTCGCCCTCAAGGTGCTGCACGGCCTGGTCGCGACCGCGGGCCGCGACCTCCTCGACGAGGCGCGGGCCATGGCGCGCATTTCACACCCGAATGTCGTGCCGGTGCACGAAGTGGTTTCGGCGGGTGAGGCGTCGGTGTTGGTGATGGAGCTGGTCGCCGGCGAGACCCTGGCGAAGTGGCTTCACCGAGTGCCACCCCCCGGCGCCTCAGAAACGGTGACGGTGTTTCTCGAAGCCGGCCGAGGCCTGGCGCACGTGCACTCGGTCGGGTTGGTGCACGGAGACTTCAAGCCGACGAACGTGCTGGTCGGCACCGATGGCCGCGTGCGGGTCGCCGATTTCGGGTTGCACCAGCGTTTGTCTGCCGGGCCCGCACCCGAGGCACTCGAGCGGCCCACGCCCCTGGCCGTGGCGACGCCCGAGAGCGTCGTCGCCGGCACTCCGGCCTATCTGGCTCCGGAGCGTTTCGACGGCGCGCCAGCGAGCTTCGCGAGCGACCAGTACAGTTTTTGTGTCGCTTTGCACGAGGGCTTGTTCGGCCACCGACCGGGAGAACCCGTCGCTCCGCCTGCTCGACGAATGAAGGTGTCGGCCGCGCTGCTGGCCGTCGTTCAGCGTGGGTTGGCGACCGACCCGACCGCCCGCTGGCCGTCGATGCCCGCCTTGCTCGAAGCGCTCGAACGCGTACAACGTCGCCAGCGCCGCCGCTCCGTCGTCGCGGCCGTCGCCACCGCGGTCGTGTTGGTCAGCGGCCTGGCCACGGCCGCGGTCGTGCGAACGTCGTCGGTGTGTGTCGACGACGGGCACACCCTCGACCACACGTGGGACTCCGCGATTCAGGCTT
>JBGAIY010000256.1:5840-11272 GCA_044225205.1 Myxococcaceae bacterium
CGACTCGCGACGGCGTGCTGCGCAGTGGCGTGGGGTATGCGGCCGAGGTGTGGGCCAAGGTCGAGCCGCGCCTTTCGGCGTACGCCACCGACCTGGTCTCCATGAAACAGCAGGCGTGCCTTGCCACTCGTCGCGAGGGTCACCAAACCGAAGAGGTGCTCGGGCAACGCGTCGCCTGCCTCGAAGAGCGAAAGCGGGCCTTGCGTGTCTTCGCGGCCGAGCTCTCGCACGCCGACGCCCAGGCGGTCGAACATGCGGTTCAAGCGGCGGCGGCGCTCCCGGCCATTGCCGATTGCGCCGACCCGCTGTTGTGGGGCAGCAACGTCGCGCTGCCAGGGTCGCAGCCAGAGCGCGAGCGCTTGGGGGCCGTGCGCGAGGTGCTGGCGCGGGCGAGCGCCGCGCGAACGCTCGCCAAGACCAGCGAAGCCAAAGCATTGGCGGCCGATGCCCTGACCCAGGCTCAGCAGCTGGGGTACCTGCCCGTGGTGGCCGAGGCGCGCTACCAAGTGGGCACGCTCGAAATGGCGACCGAGCATTTCACCCAGGCCGAAGCGGAGATGCACGAAGCGATGTGGGCGGGCGAAGCGAGCGGGCAGTTGTCGGTCGTCGCCTCGGCGGCCGACCTCTTGGCGCAGCTCCACGGAGACCGATTTCACCACCAGGCCGAAGCCGAGCGCTGGGTTCACCACGCCGACGCGGTGTTGCAGCGCCTGGGCCGGCCCACGGTGTTGCAGCTGCGTCACGAATTGGTCGCTGGCTACACAGCGCGAAACGGCGGCGACCTCTCGCAGGCCACCGAGACCTTGGCCCGCGCGTACGCCGAGAGTGTGAAGGCGCTCGGTGAACGAGAACCCCTGACGCTGCTCTTGTTGTCGATGTTGGCTCAGGTCGAAGGCACCATCGGCCACCGGGAGCGGGCGCGAACACTCGAGCGCACGTTGCTTGAAGAAACGAAGGCCGCGTACGGCGAACACCACCCCGACTACGCGCTCGCGCTCATCACCAGCAGCTATGGGCAGTTGAACGAAGGCCAATTCGAGGCCGCGGTCGCGACGCTGCGGCGCGCCCGAGCCATTCTCGACGCGGCGTATGGAGAAAAGAACCTCCGCAGCGCGGTGGCGTGGTCGACCGAGGCCAACGCCTTGGGGTCGTTGGGGCGGGCCGACGAGGCCGACGCTGCCAGCCGGCGCGCGTACGCCTTGTTCGCCGAGCTCGAAGGCCCCGAAGCCGAAAATGCCCTCGTCGAGCGAGACAACCTCGCCACGTCGCTCGAGCGCACGTCGAAGGCCGAGGCGCTGCGCGAGCACCTCGCCGTGCTCGAGTTACGGCGCAAGGCGCTCGGCCCCAAGCACCGACGGGTCGGCGAGTCGCTTTTGACCGTCGCCAGCTGCTTGATGGACATGGGCCGAATCACCGAGGCCCTGGCGTCGTACCGAGAGGCGCTGGTCGTCGTCGACGCGGCCCTGGCGCCAGAGGCCGTCGAACGGGCGTACGCGCTGCAGGGCCTCGGCCGGGCGTACCTGCTGTTGCACCGACCCTCCGAGGCCATTGAGCCGTTGACCCGGGCCCTGCCGGCCTGCGACGCCGAGCTGTTGCCGCAGGTCAAGTTCATGCTTGCGCAGGCCCTGGTCGGCGCCCACCGTGACGTGCTCCGGGCCAAGCGGCTGGGCCAAGAGACGCTCGAGCTGTTGGGCGAGACCGACACGCCGCCCGTCAACGACCTGAGACGCGAGGTCAAGGCGTGGCTGGCGAGGTTCCGGTGAACTGGGCCGCCGCGATCACGCCGCGTTCGTTGAATTGCGTAGAGTGGTCGAAGCATTCGGGTTTCGACGCGTGGTTGACTCGAATGTCGGGCGGCTAAGACATGGGCTCTTTCTTCACCAGCATTCAGCTCCGTGACATCGAAGCGGCTCGAGGCCCCGACCTGATTCGAGCGTGCGGCCTCATGCCCGCCTATTCGCGCGGGTC
This sequence comes from Myxococcaceae bacterium, assembly GCA_044225205.1. GTDB lineage: Bacteria > Myxococcota > Myxococcia > Myxococcales > Myxococcaceae > JAEUJT01. Next base: position 7,809 of record JBGAIY010000256.1, read on the forward strand.
GGAGCATTGGCTGGGCATTTACCCCTCGGCGACCGACGAACAGAACGAAGCCGACCTCGTCACCGCCGCGAAGCGGCTCTCGGCCGAAGCGAAGACCAGGGCGCTCGCGATACTCGTTCACGACAGCGACGTGTTGATGTTGCTCGTCTTCGAAAACGGCGTCGAAGTCGATTCGTACAACTCATGCCCCGGCTACTTCGACGGAGGCTCGCGCAAGCCAAAGGGCGGCAACCTCTCGCAGCTCGCGAGCCTCTCGACCGCGTCGACGAGCGAGGCCCGCTTGGGCCAACTGTTGCACCGGCTCAAGCCACTGCGCGAGCAAATGGTCTCCGGCCCACCGTCTGAACTGCCTCTCGTGCCGAGAATCGCGCTCGGTGCCGGGGCGCTGCTCGTTCGGGCGATGCTCTTTGCCTTCACGGGAGGCAAGGCCGTGTTCGTCGAACAAATTCTGGCCGACCTCGCCGTCGAGCTCGGCATACCAGAAGCGCAAGCGACCACGGGCTTCAGGTACCTCGATTCAGACGAAGCCGCGGCGGGGTATGAGCGCGTGCCACCCAAATGGGTACGACCGCGCTGAGGTGAGCGCGGCTTGGCTCTCGCCTTTGAGGTCAACGACCCGGCGTGGTCACGGCGACCGAGGCTCGCTACCGGGCTTCGGTGGGCTGGCGGCTTCGCCTTCACGCGTCGTACGCACCCACTCGGCCGGCTTTTTCGACGCCGGCCGCTGAAAAACGAGCAGCACCTTCCACGCGATGTAGGCGGGAGCGAGTGCCAGGTCGACGAGTCCCCTCGCTCCGGTGTTCGAGTGCAACCAGCCGGCGAAGACGTACAGCCCGAGCCCCACCGCGGCGGCGCCGAACAGCGCGGCGGCCGTGGCCCCGTGGGGCGCCGCCCAGGCCAGCACGGCCGACGACGCGACGAGCCCAGCCACCGTCGCGGCGGCCACCCGACTCAGCGGAGGCACGAGCACGTCCATCGCGAGGTCGATGAGGAGCCCGCTTCGTTGCGCGAGGCCCTCTTTGAGCAGCGGCCAACCGTGGGTGCGCGCCATTTGCGAACGGCCGTGTTCCCACCGGTGGCGCTGCGAGCGTGAGGCTTGTTCGCCCGACACCATTTCACCCAGCACGTCGGCTTCGGCCACGTACGCGACGCGGTGACCCCTCCGGCCCAACCGAATGCCGTATTCGAGGTCTTCGACCAACGAAAACGCGTCGTGCGGCACTTCTCGCAATAGGCTCGAACGAAAACACATGCCGTTGCCGCGCAACCCACACGACACGTGCAACCGTTCGCGCGCCGTCGACCGCACTTGGTGAAACATCGCCAGGGCAATGCGCATGAGCCGGGTGCGCCACGACGCGTTGGGGTTGCGCACGCCGTAGTGCGCTTGCGCCGCCACCTCGCCCGCGGTGAGCCGCGCCCCGAAAGCATGCAACAGGTTGGGAGAAACGAGGGTATCGGCGTCGACCACCACGACCGCTTGCGCGAAAGCGTCGTTCAGCGACTTCTCGAAGGCGTGCGCGAGAGCGTACCCTTTGCCCCGGCGTTCGGTGTCGTGGCGCTCGAGCACCAACGCGCCCGCCGCGCGCGCTTTGGCCGCGGTGTCGTCGCTGCAGTTGTCGGCCACCACCAACACCCGGCGCAGCGACTCGGGGTAGTCGACCTGCAGCAAGTTGGTGACCGTGTCGGAGATGCCCGCCGACTCGTTGTGGGCGGGCACCACGAAGTCGAAGGTCAGCACGGGGGGCGCGGGCGGCGTCGGCGCTTTGGCCCGAAACGACCAGAGCGCCAGAACCCCCAAGTACCCAGTGGCCGCCAGCACCGGCAAGGCCGCGAGCACCAGCACCGCGTCGAGTGCCCACCCCAGGAGCGAACTCACGCGCGCTTGAGCCGGCTCAAGACCTTGAGCCCCAAAGCGCGTTCGACTTGCCACGGTTCGACGAAGCGGTCGCGGCTGACGTCGCGCACGGCGCCCACGAGCAGGGCGGCGCCCAACGCGGCGATGAGCGCGACGACGACGATGACCGCCGCGTTCGGTTTGAGCGGTTTTTTCGGCACCGACGCGGGCCGAACGACGCTGTACCGATACTTGAACGCCGCGCGCGCGGTGTCTTGTTCGATGCGGGCACCGTCGATGCGCATCATCAACTCTTCGTATTTCGCGGCCGCGACGCGCAGGTTGTTGCGCGCGTACTCGACCAGCGGGTCGTCGGCCAAGTCGGCGTTCGACAGGGCCTGGCTCGCGTTGTTCTGGGTTTGCTGCGCGGGTCGGCGTGCCACCTGGGTACGCGGCTCGACCAGCGAATCGGGGTCTTTGCCGCCCTTGCGCGCGTATTCTTGCAACAGCGAGGCGATGTCGCCCTTCACGGTCGCCATTTGCGGCGAGTCTTGCTTGAGCGCTTCGATGCGCTGAATCGTGTCGAGCACGACGGGGTGCTGGTCGGCGTACTGCACCTTTTGCTCTTGGAGCTGGGCGGTCAGCTCGGTCACCCGCCGCGAACGAAAGTCTTCGAGGTCGGCCAGGGCCCGCCGCTTCGAGTTGAGCAGAAACTTGAGTTGCGCGAGTTCTTGCTCGGTCGCCGCCGAGGGGCCATTGACCCGGGCGGGCGCGTCGGTCGGGTCTTTCGGGCTGGGCGGGGCCGGCGGCAGCACCGTCTTCGCGGCGTTTTCACCCCCGGCCGCGGTGTTGCCACTGGTGCCTTGAGTGCCGCCACCGCTGCGACGCTGTTCACGCACCCGCTCGAGTTCGTGCAAGGAGTCTTCGACGTTCTTTTGCACGGCGCCGGCGTGCATTTCGAGAATCGACAGCGCTTCGCTGATGGCGGTCATCTCGGTGACGTGGCGGGTCTCGAGAAAGTTCTGCTGAGCGGTTTCGACCAACAGGTACGCGGCTTGTGGGTCTGGCCAGTCGATCGAAATGGTGACCGTCTGCGCGTCGGTGTCGACCTTGAGCCACTTCTCGAGCGTGCCCACCATGGCGTCGATTTCGTCTTCTTCGCTCAGCGGGCCGCTGACCATGCGGGCCACGGCGTCTTTGAACTTCACGACGGCGGGCCGCGTGTCGTGCCAGCTCTTGATGAGGTTGGTCTCTTTGATGAGCGAGACCAAGTTGTTGCGCGCGAAAATGATTTCACGGGCGGCGCGGGTCGGGTCTTCAGACGGCAGGCTCGAGCGCGGGTTGCCCAAGGCCCGAATCAATTGGTTCTGGTTGGCGAGCAACCGCGACTCGGCGTGCCAGGTGCGCGGCCACAGCACGGCGGCGGCGACCCCGACCGCGGCCACCAGCATGAAGGTGGCGGCGGCGAGCAACCGGTGCCTCCGCACCCCACGAAAGACAAACCCCAACACGTTGCGCAGGTGCTGGTAGTCGAACAGGTCGATCTGTTGGCGGTCGTCGGGCGCCGGGGCCTGGGGGGTCACGGGCTGGGCTCCGCCAGCGTGAGGTTCACGTGCTCAACGAATTG
>JBGAIY010000257.1:0-11250 GCA_044225205.1 Myxococcaceae bacterium
CCGAAAATGAGTTCGAGAATTCGGTGAACACCACGCGCCCACATTGAACGCACCGAAACGATCGTGTACCTGACGGGTATGCCCGTCAGTCACGATTTCAAGGTGTTTTCAGGCAATTCAAACCGCGCGCTGGCTGAAGGCATTTGCGAATACCTCAAGCGGCCGCTGTCGAAGGCCGAGGTCGGCAAGTTCAGCGACGGTGAAATTCAGGTCGAAATTGGCGAAAACGTGCGTGGCTTCGACGTGTTCGTCATTCAGTCGTCGAGCCCTCCGGGCAACGACCACCTGATGGAGCTGCTCATCATGAGCGACGCGCTCAAGCGGGCGAGCGCGGCGTCGATCACCGCCGTCATTCCCTACTACGGGTACGCGCGGCAAGACCGCAAGATCGCGGCGCGAACGCCCATCACCGCGAAGCTCATCGCCGACCTGCTCGAGACCGCGGGAGTGACCCGGGTCGTGTCGATGGACATGCACGCCGGCCAAATTCAGGGCTTTTTCAACATACCGACCGACCACTTGTATGCGTCGCCGGTGTTTCTCGACGACATTCGCCGCAAGTTCACGTCGAGCGAAGACCTGGTCATCGTTTCGCCTGACGCCGGTGGTGTCGAACGCGCCCGAGCGTATTCGAAGCGGCTGAACTGCCCGCTGGCAATCATCGACAAGCGGCGCCCGCGCCCGAACGCTTCGGAGGTGATGAACCTCATCGGCGACGTGAAGGGCAAAGATGCGATCATCGTCGACGACATTGTCGACACCGCGGGCACGCTCACGCAGGGGGCCGCGGCGCTCAAAGACAAGGGGGCCCGACGCGTCTTCTCGTACATCGTGCACCCGGTGTTGTCGGGGCCGGCCATTTCGCGCATCAACGACTCGGTGATCGAAGAGCTGGTGGTGGCCGACACCGTGCCGCTGAGCAAAGCAGCCCAAGCCTGCGGGCGCATTCGGCAAGTCAAGACCGAGAAGCTGTTCGGCGAGGCCATTGCCCGAATTTACCGAGCCGAGTCGCTCTCGACGCTCTTCGTGTAAGAAGCCGGCGGTGACCTTTCGCCGCCCTGCCCTGCTCCTGACCGTGGCTGCGTTGCTCGCGGCCGGGTGCGGGCCCAAAGCGTTTTCTGACCAGTTCGTTTTTGGCGTCGCCATCGCTGGGTTTCAGGTCGACCCTGGCTGCCCGACGGTACCGGCCGAGCAATGCGAAGACCGTGCGTCTGACTGGTACCAGTGGGTGACCAGCCCCAACGCCTTGCGCGAAGACTTCGGCGACGACATCAGCTTCGAGCCCCTGAGCGACGGCCCAGGCCTGTGGGAACTGTACGAGCACGACTTCGACCTCGCGCACCGCGACCTGGGCGTGGGGGCCGTTCGGTTGTCGCTCGAATGGAGTCGCCTTTTTCCCACGGCGACCGACGGGCTCGACCAAGAAGGCCTGAAGGCCGCCGCCAACCCCGAAGCGCTCGCCACGTACCACGCGATGTTCGCCGCCCTGCGGGCGCGGGGGCTCAAGCCGCTGGTGACGGTCAACCACTACACCTTGCCCCTGTGGTTGCATGACGGCGTCGCGTGCCACCAAGACGTGACGACCTGCCAGAACCGCGGTTGGCTCGGGCACGACCGAATCGTCACCGAAATGGCGAAGTACGCGGGGTTCGTCGGGCGCGAGTTCGGCGCCGAGGTCGACTGGTGGGCCACGCTGAACGAGCCCTTCGCGGTCGTGCTGCCGGGCTACTTGCTGCCCAGCAAAGACCGGGTGAACCCGCCTGGGCTCACCCTGAAGTTCGACGAAGCCAAAGCCGCCATGGTGGCGATGATCGACGCCCACGCCCGCATGTACGACGCCCTCAAAGCGAACGACCTGGTCGACGCCGACCGCGACGGGCAGAGCGCGGTGGTCGGGCTCGTGTACTCGGCCACCCCGACGGCCCCCAAAGACCCCCAGAACCCCCTCGACGTGAAAGCGGCCGAGAACGTGTACTACCTGTACAACACCGCCTTTCTCGACGCGGTGATCAAAGGCCGGGTCGACGCGAACCTCGACGGCACGCCCGATGACGCGACCCCGCGAGGCGACCTCGTCAACCGAATCGACTACCTGGGCGTCAACTACTACACGCGAATCACCGTCAGCGGCTTGGCCGGCCCCATTTTTCCCTCGCTTTCACCGCTGTCGACGTTCGACCCCACTTCGCTCGGGTTGTGGGCGCCCGACGTGAAAGGCCTGTACGACGTGACGTTGGCGCTGCAGGCGCGCTACGGCCTGCCGATGTACATCACCGAAACCGGGGCCAACGTCGCGACCGCCGGCGCCTCGAAGGGCACCGAATGGCTCGTCGGCACGGTGACCTGGGCCAAACGCGCCATTCGCGACGGGGCCGACCTGCGGGGCTATTTCGCCTGGTCGCTCATTGACAACTACGAGTGGAACCAGGGCATGGCCGCGAAGTTCGGGCTCTACGAGGTCGCGAACGACGCCACCAAGACGCGCACCGCTCGAGAGGCCGCAGGGGCGATGCGCGACATCGCCCGAGCGCGCGACGTGCCGGCGAAGTGGCTCAAGGCCTACCCCGTGGCCGACCCCTGAGCGGTGAGTCACGAAGTCGGCGGAGGGCGCGAAGCATCACGAAAGACGCGGTGCCGCGGTACTTCGGGCGGCTGCAAGTTGCCCAAGATCGCGCCGACGGCCCAATTGAGGGGAGGCGTTCGGTGCTTCGCCCACCACCACCGATGAACCGCGGTCGCTCCCAGTCTCGCTTTCGGTTCTTCAGACGTTCGGCCCAGCGAAATGGCGTCGCAACGCCAACCGATGCCGACGTCGATCATGCCCAGCAACAGGCGCAAGTACAGCGGGGCTTCTGCGGCGCGCTCGAACCCCAGGTAATACCCGACGCACGACGTGCGATTTCGCAATACCACCGCGAAGCCGTCGAGCCGCCCCCCTCGCTCGAGGCCGACGATTTCGCAGGCGAGCCCCAACCGCTGTTTGAGCTCGACGAAGAAGCGGCCCGACAACCGCACCGGTCGAACGTCGGCGTTCGCCCACACTTGGCCGTACAGCTCGTCGATTCGGGCCTCGGCCGCTCGCACGTCGTCGACTGAGAGCGAGCGAACGCGGTACCCCGCCGCCTCGACTTCGCGCAGCGTGCGTTTCACCGCGTTTCGCGACTTCGACGTCAGGCTCGCCAAGTACGAATCGAACGTCGGCCAGCGCGCGCCGAGGGTCAGGTGCATGTCGGCTCCGGCGGGCAAGCGCTCGTACCCCGCTCGGCGCAGGTCATCGTCGGGTGGCAATGGGCCGACGTCTTTGAGCAACGTCAGGTTGACGACACCCCGGCCCCTCTCGAACCGCCGGAGCCCGTCGAGCACCCGAGCCAAGGCCGGCCACACCTCGCTGGGGTCAACGCCCGCCGCGACCGCAAGGCCGGTCTCGCCCCAGCCACTCAACGAGCCCAACACCAGCGCCCGCTCGTCGATGAACTGGGCGACGCCGTGCAGCGGGGCCGACCGCGCGACCCCGGTTCTCCCGGCGAACCGAACCAGTTGCAGCGCCATGGCGGCGACGGGCTCGTCACCCCGCCACACCAGGCCGTAGCGCGGCGACACGTTGTCGGGGGGAGCCGCCTCGAGTGCGCTCAGCGCCGGGCCCTGCATGAAGACGTCGGCGTTCGCGGTGACCGCGTGCCACGCGGGTTTGACGGCCGCGAGGGTTTCGGCGAACGACACGGTGAAGGGCTCGGTCATGAGACCTGAAACCCCGGCCCGGTCGACCGCATTTCAAAGGCGACGGGTTGCGCAAATTCGTGCGCAACTCAGAGTTCGTCTTCTCGTTTTGCCAACAACTTGCGGTCGGCGGCGGTCAGCTCGACCTTCGCGAACAAGTCGGGGCGGCGAGCGCGGGTCAACTGCAGCGACTGCCAGCGACGCCACTGGGCGATGCGGGCGTGGTCTCCGCTCTGCAACACGGCCGGCACCGCGAGCCCTCGAAATTCGGGCGGGCGCGTGTAATGCGGGTGCTCGAGCAGGCCCGACTCGAAGCTCTCGGTCACGGCCGACTCGGCGTTGCCCAACACGCCCGGTACCAACCGAGCGACCGCGTCGAACACGATGAGCGCACCCAACTCGCCACCGGTGAGCACGAAGTCTCCGACCGAACATTCTTCGTCGATGCACGACATGGCGCGCTCATCGACTCCCTCGTAGCGGCCGCAGACCAAAATGACCGACCCGCGCGCGGCGAGCTCACGGGCCTTGGCCTGGGTGAACGTCGGGCCCCGAGGGCTCAGCAACACCACTGGGGCACCCGGGCGCCTGGCTTTGGCGGCTTCAATCGCTCCGACCAACGGTTCGACCTTCATCACCATGCCCGCGCCGCCGCCGTACGGTGTGTCGTCGGTCACGCGGTGCTTGCCGGGGGCGAAGTCGCGAACGTCGGTGACGTCGAGAGCCAGGTGACCGCGTTCGAGCGCCTTGCCCAGTATCGACTCGCTCGCGTACGCGCGAATCATGCGAGGGAACAAGGTGAGCACGTCACACGAAAACGCGGGGCTCGCCACGGGTCACTCCGAAAATTCGAGCGGCTTCACCGTGACGACGCGCGCTTCCAGGTTCACGTTCGGCACGAACTCTTCGGCGAACGGCACCATCCACTCCCGGTCTCCGTCGCGAATGACCAAGTTCGGCACGGGGCCCGAGTTCCAAATTTCTTCGATCACGCCCAGCTTCTGGCCCTCGGGCGTTTGGGCGGTCAGGCCGATCAGGTCACCCTGAAAGTATTCGCCGTCGTCGGGCGAATCGAGGTCGTCTCGAAAGACCATGACCGTCGACCCCACCAAGGCTTCGGCCGCGGCGCGCCCACGAACTCCAGTGAAGGCGACGCGCAAATCTTTGTTCTGTTGGCCACACGACTCGATGGTCATTTCGAGTTCGGCCCCGTCGCGTCGCTTCACCCACACCCGTTCGACTTCGAGCAGTACTTCAGAAGCGGGGTCGAACGTGCGCACGACGACCTCGCCACCCGTGCCATGGGCGCGAGAAACGTAGCCGACGGGCAAGTGCGGGTTCACGACTCGGCCGAAGGAGACGGTGCCGGTGAGGGCGGAGCAACGGCCCCATTGCGCCGATCGTCGAGAATCTCGAGCCGCGCCTTCTCGCCCTTCTTCTGGGCGGCGTGCTGCAGAACGATTCTCAGGGCGTTGATGGTTCGGCCGTCACGGCCGATCACCTTGCCCACGTCGTCGGGGGCCACTTTGAGCTCATACAGGTTGCCGCCTTCGGCAGGCGTCACCCGGAGCTCGACCGCGTCGGGCTTATCGACCAAAGCCCGAGCGATGTACTCAACGAGGTTCTTCACCGGGCGAAAGCGTTACGCCTTCGGAGCGGTACGCGCGAGGCGGCGGTACAGGCCAGCCACGGTCTCTGACGGCTGCGCACCGACCTTCGTCCAGTGCGACCAGCGGTCTTCGTCAACCGCGAACTTCGGAGGGTCGAAGTTGGGGTCGTACGAACCGATGTTCTCGATGAAACGACCATCGCGCGGCATGCGCGAGTCAGCCGCAACCACATGATAAAACGGACGTTTCTTCGCACCAGCACGGGCAAGACGGAGGACGACGGACATGTTCTGCTCCTGAAAAAAGCAATGAGGCAGCTCGCCTTACCTCTGCGTGAGCTCAAAAGTCAAGTGACTGTCGGCGGTTACGTGAATGTCGGTTCGAGCACTTCTGCGCGCTTGTCGACGTTGGCGAGCTGGCCGCAGGCCGCCGCGATGTCGCGACCTCGGTTGGCGCGAATCATCGCGACGGCGCCGCCCCGTTCGAGAATGTCGCGAAAGCGTTCGGCCTTGTTGTCTCGGGTGCTGTCGAAGCCCAAGCCCGGGTTGGTGTTGTACTGAATCAAATTCACCTTCGCCGGCACGTCGCGCAACAGCTCGACCAACCGCCTCGCGTCGTCGTCGGTGTCGTTCACGCCGTCCATCAGCACGTATTCGAAGGTGATGCGCCGCCCGTGCCGAAGAGGAAACGCGCGACACGCGTTCATCAGGTCAGCGATTTTGAAGCGCTTGTTGACGGGCATGATGCGGTCGCGAACTTCGTCGTTCGACGCGTTGAGTGAAATCGCCAGCTTCACGTCGGTCTCTTCGCCGAAGCGGGCGATCATGTTCACGAGCCCCACCGTCGACACGGTGATGTGACGGGCCGAAAAGTTCGGGCCGTCTTCGCTCTCGAGCAGGGTGAGCGCGGTCTTGAGGTTCTCGAAGTTGTGGAGCGGCTCGCCCATGCCCATGAAGACGAGGTTCGTCAGCGGGCGCAGGGTATCGGGCATGAACTCGGTGCGAATGGCACGGTTCACCGCGTGCACCTGACCGACGATTTCGCTGGGCGTGAGGTTGCGCAACAGCCCCAGCGTCGCGGTCGCGCAGAACTTACAGCCCATGGCGCAGCCGACTTGGGTCGACACGCACAGGGTCTTGCGGTCGGCAGAAGGCATGTACACCGACTCGATCAGTTTGCCGTCGTGCGTCTTCCACCGATACTTGATGGTGCCGTCGACCGAGCGTTGCTCGAGGTCGTTGACCAGCGGCCGCAGCACCGCCAAGCGCGCGAGCTTCTCGCGCAGCGGCTTCGACAAATCGGTCATTTCGTCGAACGAAGTCGCCCCTCGTTGATGCAACCACTTGAAGATTTGCTTCGCGCGAAAGGGCTTCTCACCGAGCGGGCCCGTCACGAACTCGGTGAGCCCCGCCAGGGGCAAGCTGGCAATGTCGACGAGCGGCTGGCTGGGTGAAGGAGCGTCGGTCACGGCCCAAAGCTCATACGTGAAGCGGGCCGGTCACCACAAGCCGACCCGACCGGTTCAAGGCACGAAACGCCAGAGCACCATTTCAGGCCCGCCCCACGAGCTGCTCCCCGTGGCCATGATTCGGCCCAACGAGTCGAACGCCACGTCGTTGACGGTGTCGAACCCGCGGCCGCCGCCCACGTCGCGCATCAAGCGAAAGCCGGTGCCGTTGAAGGTGGTGTCGAGCGCTCCGGTGGGCGTGAACCGCCAGAGGCAGGCGTCGGCATTCGACGCTTCGTTCGTGCTGTAGCCTCCCACCACGATGCGGCCTTGCCCGTCGACCGCGATGCCCGCCGCGACGTCGATGCCGGTCGCGCTGCCCGCGACACCGCCGCTCGAGACGACGCCGTTGGTGCCGAAGGTCGAGTCGAGCGCGCCGTTCTCGGCCAACCGCAGCACGAACGCGTCGTTGTTGATCGCCGTGGTCGTTTGGCCGTAGCCGATGACCAGCACCTTGTTGCCCGAGGTCGTGACCCCCAGCGACGTCGTCGCCAAGCCGCCCAGCACCGAGTGCAGCGCGACAATGCCGTCGGTGTCGAAGGTGGTGTCGAATGCGCCGGTGTTCGTCAAACGAAAGACGCCCACATCGAAAGACGCCGCCGGGCCGTACCCCGTACCCGCCGCGACGATGCGGCCGGTCGCGTCGAGGGCGATGCCCGACGCCAACAGGTAGGGCGACGTCGCCGACGGCAACGACGCAATGGTTCGGTAACCCGTGCCATTGAACGTCGCGTCGAGCGCGCCGACGGGCGTCAGCCGAGCCACGTAGAGCGAAGCCGGCCCAGACGAAATGTTGCCCGAATTGCCGGCGACCAGAAGTCGGCCCGAGGCGTCGAGCACGAGACCGCTCACGCCGTCTTCGGCGCCGGTCGTGGTCACGTCGCGCAGCAAGACCAAACCCGCGTTGCCCCACGTCGAATCGAGGAGCCCACTGGGGAGCAAGCGGAGCACGACCGCGTCGCCGTTGTTCGTGGTGCCGGCGTAGCTCGAACCACCGACGTACAGCCGCCCCTCGGCGTCGGCGACCACGGCGTAGGCACTGTCGGCTTTGAAGCCACCGGCCACGCTGTCGAGCACGAGCGTGCCCGAGCCGGCGAAGGTGCGATCGGCCGACCCGTCGGGGTTGAACCGCCACACCGCCAGATCGGCGCCGTTCAACGACTGTGCGAAGCCCACCACCACGGTGCGGTTCTGCGCGTCGACCACCAACCCCGCGCCCTGCGTCTGGTTGTTGCCACGCGGTGCGTCGCCCGCCACGAAGCCAGACCCATTGAAGGTCACGTCGAGCGCCCCCGAGGCCTGAGGCACGGCCGACGCTTGCACGCCTTCGACGAAGGTCGACGCCACGTCGTGCGCGAAGACCGAATAGAAGTAACGAGTGCCAGCGGTGACCGCCGAATCGGTCGTGGTCGCCGCGGGCCCCTCGTACACCGCCGTACCGTCGGCCGCCGACTCGGGAAAAGCCGACGTCGACCGGCGCACCGTCACCCCCGCGAAGGGCGCCGGCGGGTTCACCCACGTCAACGTCACCGAGGTCGCGCTGGCGCTCGCCGTCAGGTGCGTCACCGGCAGCAAGGCGTTCTTGCCGTCGGTACCGTTGGTGCCATTCGTGCCGGCCGCTCCGTCAGCGCCATTCTGCCCGTTCTGGCCGTTCGCCCCATCGGCACCGTTGCAGACGTAGCGGGTCTGGCCGACCTCCGAATCTTCGAGCGTGCCATTGTCGTTCGCGTCGAGCCCCGCGCGCACCGCGGTGCCACCGTGCCCGCAGTTGGTGCCGTTCGGCTCAGCGTCGAGCCGAACCACCGACGCGTGGAGCGTCTTGGGGGTCGAGTTGCTGCAGGCCGCTACACCGATGACCGGTACAAGCAGGGTCCAGAGTTTCATGGTGGCTCCTTTGAAGACGAGTTCAAAGCTCTTTAGCGCCGCCGCGCGCCGGCGGTCTGCCTGAAAGCACTCCATTCAGCGTCGCAAGGTGCGCTACAACCACTGGCCATCATGGGAAACCACACCGTCGAGTTGACGCAACAGACCTTCGACCAAAAGGTCAAAAGCGGCATCGTCTTTGTCGATTTCTGGGCCGAGTGGTGCGGGCCGTGTCGCTCATTCGCACCGATCTACGACGCCGTGGCCCAACGACACCCCGACGTGGTTTTCGGCAAGGTCGACACCGAAGCCGAAGAAGACCTGGGGCAAAAGTTCGAAGTCGAATCGATACCCACGCTCATGGCGTTTCGCGACGGAGAGCCGGTGTTTCGCCAGTCGGGCGCTGTGCCGGCCAGCACACTCGAAGCCATTGTCAACCGCGTCAAAGCCATCGACATGGTGCAGTTCAAAAAGTCGAAAGAGGCGACCGAGCGTTCGTTGCGCGGAGAGCGCCCCGCCGGTGTGCCGGCCGACGCCACCTGGGACGACGGCGACAAAGAATGGTGCGCGGGCCCCAAAGACAAAGAAGGCCGCAAACACGGCCTGTGGAAATACTGGAGACCCGACGGCACCCTGTGCAACGAATGCCCCTACGTGCACGGCACGCCGCACGGCCCGTTCAAGCGCTTTCATGAAAACGGCGAAGTGTCGAACGACGGCATCTTCGACAACGGCAAACTCCACGGCACCCGACGCTGGCTCGCCACGAACTCGTACACCACCGAGCGCATGCACGAGAACGGAGTGTCAGACAAAGTTCGCCGCATCGAGATGGACTACGACCACGATCGGGTCGTCGGCATTCGGCACTTCAACGCCCAAAACGTGCGCTGCCTCCCGACGACCGGAGAGCCCTACCCCGACCGACCGAAAGCGGTACCCGAGAAAGCCGAATTCAACGAACAACGCGACCAGTGGCAGCTCGTCAACGTCGACACCGAAGGCAAACGTCACGGGTTCTGCCAGTTCTGGAAGCGCGACGGAGTGCTTTTGTGGGAAGCCGAATTCAGCCACGGCATGCGCAACGGCAAGTTCGCTGAAAACGTGGTCGGCGAATTCGCCGACGCCAACGTCGTGATGCTCCGCGGCACCTGTGACGAAGGCATGTCGGTGGGCATTTGGTCGGGCCTCGACGCCGGCGGCAAAATTCTGTTCACCCGCGACCTGGGCCTCAAGGCCGAAGAAGACGCGTTGGTCACCTCGCCCCTCTTTCAGAACGTCGCCAAGACCGCCGCGGAGTGGAAGGCACTCGCCAAAGACCTCTTCGCAGCGAAGAAGAACGGCGAAGGCTTGCTCGCGACCGCACGAGCCGCGGCCAGTGACCGCGGGTTCAAGGCGCTCGACGACATGCTCCGCAAAATGGCCCTGCCCCGAAACGCAGAATCGGCCCTCGACCTGGCCCAAGGGGTCGTCGAGCAGTCGGGAGAAGAACTCTCGGCCATCGCCGACGCATTGATGCGCGGCGGCGACAGCGGCCTCCTCTTTCGGCAGTGCGCGATTTTGATGGACCAGCGCAACCGCCCCCGCGCGGCACTCGACTTCATCAACGCGGCCATCATGCTGCACCCCGAAGAGACCAACGCCCTGCACTTCACTCGGTCGCTGATCTTGATTTCGTTGGGGCTCGAGTCACACGCGAGGGCCGACGCCCAAGAATTGGTGAAGAAGCAGTCACCCTCGGGCACGTACCTCATCAACTACATCAATGCGCTGTTCCCCAAGTACGACTTCTGGCCTGCTCAAGAGACGCCCACCTCGACGTACGACGACTTGCCGGCCGCTCCCGCCCAGCCCATGTCGGCCGTGCAAGCAACCATACGCAAGTACGCCACGCGGCTTTCGGCCTGTCGCGAAGCCATTCTGAGGCGATTTCAGAGCGGCGTTTCGTTTGATTGGCTGCCTCCCGACGTCTCGAAGTTGCTCCCCGAAGGCCCCGTTTCACTCGCGACCCGAACGATCAAGCCCGACTCACCCGAGGGGGAGCCCATTGAGATCGACGAATCGCTCGAGGTGGACCACCTCGACCTGCCCGACCTGCTCCGCATTTCTCGAGCCGATTACAATGCGCTGACTTGGCTGCTGTGGTCGGTCGGGGTGAATGAATTGGTGCTCCCGAAAAAGCTGGCGCCCCCCAAGGCCTTCGGCCAGGCCGCGGGCATGGCCGCGCAACGGCTGTGGCGCGCACGAGACCGGCGCGTCACGAAGAGGAGCGTCGAAGATCACAACGTGCCAGGCTTCGAGTGGAACGGCGTCGACATCGACTCCCTTGACCCGAACATCGCCGGCATCGCCGAACAGCAGTACGCCGAGATGCAGGCACTGTTCTATTGGCTGTCTGACAAGAAAAACCAATCACCCTGGCAAGACAACCTGCGGGGGAGCTGAGCGATGAAGAAAACCACTCGCAGTTTCGAAATCGCCGACCCGTTCTTCACCGCGCTCGAGACCATGAGCCGTGAGATGAACGTCGACAAAGACACACTCGTCAACCAG
>JBGAIY010000258.1:0-11240 GCA_044225205.1 Myxococcaceae bacterium
GCGCCTCGTTCAGGAAGCGCTCGACGCCGCCGGGCTCGGCCGTGGCGGTGCGGTTGAGAATCTTGATGGCGACGACGCTGCCGAGCGTGACGTGAACGCCGAGGAAGACGTCGCCCATGGCTCCGCTGCCGAGCTTCTGCTCGAGGCGGAACTTGCCGATCTGCCTGCCGAGATGCCCGCTCGCGGGGAGGGTGTCGCCCAAGCCGCTCACCCTGTGGCCTCGACGCGCTCTGCGCGCAAGCCGGCAAGCCACCGGTTGCCGGGGTCGGCAAGAAGTTGCCGGGCTCGAGGTGCGCCCTGTGCGCCAACCCCGCCACCGCTCTCGAAAAGGCTCGCTGGCATGCCGGCTGCGAAGGGCCCCCTCCGCAGCAACCCCTCATAACGGAGAACTCATGATCAACGGAATCTGGCTCGCAGTCCTCGGTGTCCTCGCGGTTCCCTCGCTCGTGCTCGCGCGCCGTCCCGACGCGAAGCAATTGCTCGGCAAGCTCGCCCCGTACCAGGGGTGGATGGGAGCGGTGTCGGCGCTGTGGGGCGTGTGGGGCATCATCTCGGCGGTGCTCAACATCAGCTGGCTCACCACGTGGCCCATTTACTGGGCGACCTGGCTGGCCGACTCGGTGTTGCTCGCCGCACTGGGCCTCATTCTCGGCATCGGCGTCATGAAGACGTTCATCAAGCAGCCGGTGGCCCAGGCAAAACTCGACCAAACGTTGTCGAAAGTCGCTCCGCACCAAGGCCGCTTGGGCATCGCCGGCATCGGCGTCGGAGTGTGGATGATCGTCGCCGCGATTCTCTTTCACTGAAAAAGAACAGGCCACACACCATGAGCAACCAATTTCACGGCTGGGCGCCCGACGACTGGGCCAGTTTCTGGGACAAGGTGTACGACATTGAAGCCGCGGGCAACCGCAGCGACGAAGAACTCGAGGCCAAGCTCGCCGAATACGGCCTGCGCAGCAAAGCCGAGTTCGACGAAGTGCGCACGGCCTTCAACGAGGCGTACGGAGAAGACCCCGACTTCGCCCAAGCCGGGCTCGACTCTCGAACCCGCTCGGTCAAGAACGCCATGAGCGGCCGACTCAACGGAGAACTCAAGGGCGAACTGGCCCCCGTCGAAGGCGCGACACTCGAGCAATGGGCATGGGTCATGGCCAAGTCGGCCTCGGGGCAAGACATTTCAGGGCTCCTCAAGACCGCCGGCTGGGACGACGCCAAGTGGCAACGCATCAGCGCCGAGTGGAACGCGCGCATGGCGCGAGACACGACGGCCAGCATCGCCACCGCCTACGGCCAAGCGTTCGTCGGCAGCGGCGCCGGGCCGTTCGCCGATGCGGGCAAAGCCACCGCCACTTCCATGCTCGACTCCAGCAAGAACGGCGTCGCCGGAGCCGACCCCATCTCCTTCGAACGGTGGATCGAGATTACCGAAGCCCAGAGCGCCGCCGCCTCTCACGGGCTCGACGCCGCCACCGTGCTCAAGTCGTACGGCCTGACGCCAGCCGACTGGGGCACCGCCGGCGGTTGGTGGAGCCAGAAGTTCAACGCCAACGCCATGAAGCTCATCGGCCAGTACAACGAGCTGTCGACGAAGTTCAAAGCCAAGTTCGCCGGCGGGTTTCGGCCCGACATGGCGAAGTGACCGCGCGCTGCGCTTCAGTCTTCGTCGGTCGACGTCTCGAGCCCGAAGCCGAGCTTCTTGATGCCGTACTGACGAATTTTGTGTGACAGCGTACGCACCGGTATTTGGAGCCGCCGAGCCGCTTCGGTTCGGTTGCCCGCCGCGCCCCGCAGCGCTTCGAGAATGACGTGCTTCTCGTAGCGCTGCACCCCTTCTCGGAGGTCGAGTTCGCCTCGGGCCGACAGCCCGCCCGGTACCGCCACCTCGTCGTGTTGCAACACCGAAGCGGTGAAGTCGCGAATCTTCTTGGGCAAATCGACCGCCTGCACGAGCTCTCCACGGGCAATGACCACCGCGTGTTCAATGGCGTTTCGCAGCTCCCGAATGTTGCCTGGCCACGGGTAGCGCAGCAGCAACCGCATGGCGTCGGCGTCGAGCCCTTGCACGTGCCGCACATTGGCGGCGTTGGCCAGCGTCACAAAGCGCTCGGCGAAGGGGCCAATTTCGTCGGGGCGCTCTCGCAGCGGAGGCACCTCGAGCGTCATCGCGTTGAGGCGGTACAGCAGGTCTTCGCGAAACGTGCCCGCCTTCACCATGGCGTCGAGGTCTCGGTGGGTCGCGGCGATGACGCGCACATTCACCGTGACTTCGCGAGCGCCGCCCACCCGCCGCACTTCTTTGGCCTCGAGCACGCGCAGCAGTGCCGCCTGAGCGGCCGCCGACAATTCTCCAATTTCGTCGAGCAGTACCGTGCTGCCGTCGGCCTCTTCGAACACGCCGCGGGTCGAATGGGTCGCGCCAGTGAACGCCCCCTTTTCGTGCCCGAACAGCACGCTCTCGACCAGGCTCGCCGGTATCGCACCGCAGTTGATGCTCACGAGCCGGTTCTTCGCGCGCATGCTCCGCTCGTGAATGGCCCGCGCCAGCACTTCTTTGCCCGTGCCGGTCTCCCCGCGAATCAACACCGGTATGACCGAAGCCGCCACCCGCGACACCGTGTCGAAAATCGACCGCATCGCGGGGCTGACCGAGATGAGCCCGACCCCGTGGGTCGACACGCGTACCGCGGGCGTCGCGCCTTGAACGGCCTGGGTCTCTGACGCGCGGTGCATCGCCTCGCGCGATGATTCAATGAGCGCTTCTGACGACGTGCCGTCGCTCGGGTACAGCGCGAAGCCCAACTGGGGCTGGCGCAACGCCGGCGTCACCTGCCGAGCGAATTCGATGACTTGATCATTCGTGGCTTCGGGCAAGAGCAATTCGAGGGTGCCGTCACCGTACGCCGCCACCCGGTCGACGCTGCGGGTGGCCGCACGAACGGCCGTCACCAACGACACCTCGTCACCGGCGTGGCGAATCATCACCACGCCGAGACCGCGCCGAAACGTGCGCGCCCGGTCGACCTCGTCTTCGAGCGCGCTCAGAAACTGGTCGTGAGACCACAAGCCGAGCCGCTGGGCACTCGCCGGCGCGACCACGTGAATCGAGACCGTCACGGTGCCGACACTCACTTCGTCGCCCGCGCTCATCACCGTCTTGCCGGTGATCACGTCGCCGTTGAGCTGGGTGCCGTTGGTCGACCCCAAATCGGTCACGGTGACCACGCTGCCCGCGACGTCGAAACTCGCGTGCCGCCGCGACAAGCTGCCCTCGTTGACCGAAATTTCGGCCGAAGGGTCACGCCCGATGACCAACGACTGCCCCTCGACCAGACGCACGACCCGGGTGTGCCCGCCATGAGAAATCACGAGCGAAATGATGGGTGAGGCCACCCTCGGCCTCGGCCTCGGGTGCATGACCCCTTCGAGCGTCGGTATCGAATTCGGGTCGGTCACGCGTCAGTCTTTCTGGTCTTTCTCTTTCGCCCACGCGTCTTTGAGCGACACGATTCGGTTGAACACCGGGTGCCCGGCTTTCGAGTCGGGGTCGACCGAAAAGTACCCCAACCGTTCGAATTGAAAGCGCGCCCCCACGGTCGTTTGCCCGAGCGACGGCTCGAGCTTCGCGTCGGTCACCACTTCGAGCGACTTGGGGTTCAGGTCTTTGAGCCAGGCGTCTTTGCTCGGGGCCTCGGCCGCGAAGAGCCGGTCGAACAGCCGCACTTCGGCGGTGACGGCGTGCGCCGCCGACACCCAGTGAATGGTGCCCTTCACCTTGCGGCCGTCGGGCGAATTGCCGCCTTTCGACGCGGGGTCGTACGTGCATTCAAGCTCGGTGACCTGCCCCGACGCGTCTTTGGTGAACTTCTGGCAGGTCAAAAAGTAGGCGCCGCGAAAGCGAACTTCGCGGCCGGGCCCCAACCGAAAGAACTTCTTGGGCGGGTCTTCCATGAAGTCGTCGCGTTCGACGTACAGCGTTTTCGAGAACGGCACCGTGCGCGTACCGGCCGACGGGTCTTCGGGGTTGTTCTGCACCTCGACCTGTTCGACCTGCCCCTCGGGGTAGTTGGTGATGGTGAGCTTGAGCGGTCGGAGCACCCCCATGCGGCGGTGGGCCGTCGTGTTCAAATGACCGCGCACGGCGTTCTCGAGCCGCCCCACGTCGATGACGCTGTTGGTCTTGGTGACGCCGATTTCTTCACAGAACGCGCGAATCGCCTCGGCCGGGTAGCCGCGGCGGCGCATGCCAGAGACCGTGGGCATGCGCGGGTCGTCCCACCCCGAGACGTGCTTGTCTTTGACGAGCGTGAGCAAGTTTCGCTTCGAGAGCACCGTGTAGGTCAGGTTCAGCTTGGCGAATTCAATTTGCTGCGGGTGATAGACGCCCAGCGCGTTGAGGTACCAGTCGTACAGCGGTCGGTGGTCTTCGAATTCGAGCGTGCAGATCGAGTGGGTGATGCCCTCGATGCTGTCTTCGAGCCCGTGCGCCCAGTCGTACGACGGGTACACGCACCACTTCGCGCCCTGCCGGTGGTGTTCGGCTTTGACGATTCGGTACATGACCGGGTCGCGCAAATTCATGTTGCCCGACGCCATGTCGATTTTGGCGCGCAGCGTCTTGGCGCCCGCCTCGAATTCGCCGGCCCGCATGCGCTTGAACAGGTCGAGGTTCTCGGCCACCGAGCGGTCGCGGTACGGGCTGTTCTTGCCGGGCTCGTCGGCAAAGCCGCGGTATTCACGCATTTGGTCGGCGTTCAATTCGCAGACGAACGCCTTACCGGCTTTGATCAGCTGCTCGGCCCATTCGGCCATGCGCTCGAAATAGTCAGACGCGTAAAAGAGCCGGTCTTCGAAGTCGCCGCCCAGCCACTTCACGTCGGCAATGATCGAGTCGACGTATTCTTGTTCTTCTTTCGCCGGGTTGGTGTCGTCGAACCGCAAATTGAATTGGCCGCCGTACTTCTTCGCCAACCCCGAGTTGAGCACGATGCTCTTCGCGTGGCCGATGTGCAGGTACCCGTTCGGCTCCGGAGGAAAGCGCGTGTGCACGCGGCCTTGCCACCGGCCCGACGCGTTGTCGGCTTCGACGATTTCTTCAATGAAATTCAGCTGTTTGGGAGGGGCAACCGGAGTGTCTGACATCGCCCCACCCGTATAACCGTTTTCGCCATCAATTCGAATGCGTTCCGCGCATCAGCCCTTCGGCCCCGCTCTCCCAGGCTCCCCCGCGTGACGGTTTCTTGAGACACCTCATTGGGGCGAAGCTCGCCTCTGGAGGTGGTGATGGCGAAGCAGAAGGAAGACCGAGGTCGCTTCTCGTCGAAGCGAAAGATGGAAGCGGTGCTGAGGCTGTTGAAGGGCGAGACGCTCGATGCGGTGTCGAGAGACCTCGGCGTCACGGCGGCGAAGCTGTCGGAGTGGCGTGACGAGTTCCTGAAGGGCGCCGAGGCTGGGCTGAAGAGTCGAGAGCCTTCGCCGGCGGAAGACGAGAACCTGCGTCTGAAGGCGAAGGTGGGCGAGCTGACGATGGAGATGGAGCTGCTGCGCATCAAGGCGGGCATCGACCCTTTGCCCTGGAGGAAGCCGAGAGGATGAGCCAGACCATCTCGCCTTCCCAGCAACGGCCGTACGGTTTGGCTCTGGTGTGTCGCGTTTGGGGTGTGTCGCGTGCGTCGGTGTATCGGCGCCGAGCGAGCGCTTCTGCGAGCGAGGCGCCCCTGAAGGGCGTGCGCAGAGGCCCGAAGACGAGCTGGACCGACGAGCAGCTCACGGAGCTCATCCGCGAAGACCTGGCGACGACGCCGTGGGTCGGCGAAGGCCACCGCAAGGTGTGGGCGCGGCTGCGAGTGAAGGGCGTCCGCACGTCGCAGCGTCGCGCGCTGCGGCTGATGCGTGAGGCTGGGCTGCTCGCGCCATCGCGGGCTCGTCGTGAGTTGGGGCCGCGAGTGCACGACGGCACCATCATCACCGAGAGGCCGAACGAGATGTGGGCGACCGACGCGACCGCGACGATGACGCTCGAGGACGGACAAGTGACGGTCTTCATGGCGGTCGACCACTGCACGGCCGAGTGCGTGGGCATCCACGCGGCGAAGCCGGGCACGAGGTACGAGGCGCTCGAGCCGGTGAACCAGGCGGTGCGCGAGCGCTTCGGTGCCATCGGTGCGGAAGTGGCGACCGGACTCAAGCTTCGACACGACCACGGCAGCCAGTACGTGAGCGATGCCTTCCAGGAGCAGCTGGCCTTCCTCGGCATCGAGTCGAGCCCGTCCTTCGTGCGCGCGCCCGAGGGCAATGGCTGCATCGAGCGACTCATCCGTACGCTGAAGGAGCAGCTGCTGTGGCTGCGGCCCTTCCGGAACGTCGAGGAGCTGAGGCTGGCGCTGCACGAATGGCGCGAGCGGTACAACACGATGTGGCTGATTGAGAGACACGGCTTCCTCACGCCAGAACAGGCCCGGCGCGAGCACGAAGCTCTGAGGAGCGCGGCCTGAATGCAGTCAAACTGGTGTCTCAAAAACCGGGTGCGCTACAGAGGCTCCGATCACGAGGTGGCCGCCAATCGTGTTCGCGAGCGCTGCCACGTCTTTCGCGATCTCGATGTCGGCGCCTTTTTGACCAGATTGGAGCGTGCCCTTGTACTCGAGGGAGTCCGTTTCTGACTGGACGTTGATGAGCTGCTCAAGGGCGGCATAGGTCTCGAGTCGTCGCACCTATGTCGCCTTTCTCTTGGTGGCCCGGCCTGGCTGACTGGGAGGCGATGACCGCAGCGTTTCTTCGCGAGCACGACGCTCGTTCAGGTCAAACAGGCGATCAAGCACTTCATCATTGAATGCTTCTAGTTCGCTCGGCGAGGCCCCGACGTAGGGTGGCACACGGATGTCGTCCCAGCCATAGGCGTCGAGCACAGCACGATCGACTGCCGCGTGAGTTTCTCTTAGCGACTGAATGTCGGAACCGTTGACCGATTCGTCTCTGAGTCGGTTGTACGTTGTCGTCAGGCCCACCGTGTTCGCCGTCATGAACGCGCCTCGTTCTTGGGCGAGACGTTGACCGTGTGAGTCAAGTAAGGCGAACGTCGCCTGCTCTGGCAGTGGGAAATTCTCAAAACAGTCACTTGGGGCATAGCGCAGACCGGCTTCGCCCATTGTCGAAGTGAGAAGCCGTACCCAACTCTCATGAGCGCGTGATTGGAGGACCGCTAACCACCCATCGTTCTCCACTGGAAAAACGATGCATTGCTCAGAAAATACGGTATTTGTGCTGCTCCAGCTCATCGCCAAATGCTTCGAGACTCGAGCTGTCACAAGGCAGCGACTGAGCGGGCGAAGTGCTTCATACAATTCGATTCGCTTTTCTCCGAAATGCCACCACCACTTTCGGTAGCTTTCGCGGTTGTTCTTGTCACGCTCGGGCTTCACGCGTTCGCGAACGATCTCGAGCAGGTCGGGCCACTTCTCTGTCTCCGCCAATTCCATTTGCCCAAAGTTGATGACGTAGCGCTCAAGTCGGGGATCCGGGTCGGAGTTAACCTCTTCACCCCCGACGTATCGAAAGATGCGTTCGGCATTCCTTTCTGATTTCGCGATCAGCTCCGAACGTTGTTGCGGCGTGAGGACAAAGCCCATGCCGAGCACGATGCTGCCTTGGAAGCTCTTCCCAGAGTTTGCTTTCAATTCGACTGGGTCGGCGCGTTCCGCTTTTCCGCGTAGTCTGGAATTCACGTGAGATACGCGATGGCCATCGAGGCTTGGTGCTAATCCACTTGTCGTGACATTGCCTTTCGCTACGTGAATGACCGACACGGCGACGTTGGCGCCCGCCACAGGCCACTTCATCGAACGAACAGCATCGTAAATGACCGCTTTGTGGTCGACTATATACTTGAGTCCAGTTGAGCGTGTGTCGCCTTGGCTGATCGTGTTTGTGGCGATGAAGCCGATCGTCCCGTGTTCGCCAAGCAGATGAAACGCCCGGCGGAAGAAGTGGGCAGCGAGGTCGGCGTTCCCATGGGCACACTCGTGAACGGTCTGCAGCCACGGCAGGTAACTGGTCCCACTGGCGTCGATGATGCTGTTTTTGCCGGCGAATGGCGGATTGCCTACAAAACCGTCGATCCATGCGGCCCTGGTGCTTTGGTCAGCCGCGAGCGGGTCTGGTCGTTTGCCGTGAAAGACCTCAGGAAATTCGAGCGGCCAATGAAAACACCACGATGGCGCCGAAAGTTCTCGAACTGACACAGGCATTGGAGCCGGTGTTCCGCCCGGAGCATCGAGAAGCCAAGCCCCAAGTGCATCAAGTCGTCTCAGACGCTCTTTCTCGCGTTCTTTATCTGAGTCTGCCGCGAAAAACGCCCCCACACATGCATCCGCGATCTTCTTCACGGGCGCCAAAGCCTCGTCTGCATCGCGTAACAGCTCCTCTTTGCGCTTTGCCGGGTCAAGACCCAGTTGCTTGGGGCGTTCAATCGACGGCCGTTCCAAGTCGAGCGCCAACTGAAGAATCGCCTGCCGCTTTTCGAGCGCGACGCTAAGCGCCTTCTTGAAAACCTCCTGAGACAAATCGAACTGGCTGTTCTTTTCGAGGTCCCAGTGGAACGCGCGAATTTGTTCAAGGTCGAGCCCGACCAACGAGTCGCCACACTTGAGCGCATGGTCAATGAACGTGAATGGCTCCGATTTCGCCAACGTCACCAGCCACAGCGAAAGCTTGGCGAGGTTGACGGCCCAGGGGTTCTTATCGACCCCGTACAAACACCGCTGCGCCACCAACCGCCGTGCGCGCATGACGATGTCGTCATTCTTCGGAGCCGATTCCAAGACGCCTTCTCGCGTCCATGCGGCAACGACCTGGTCGGCCAAGAAGCGACACGCCTCGACGAGAAACGCTCCCGACCCCATTGCGGGATCGCAAATCTTGAGGTTGAGCAGTCGACCCGAGGAAGGCGCATCGCCCATGGCTTTAAGCAGTGGCTCCAACGTGCGGCTGACTATCGGCGCGGACAGACTGCGCGGGGTGTAGTGACTGCTCGTTCGACGTCGTTCGGCTCCAGGTTGCAGGACGAGCTGGCCGACACGTCGCGCGCTGATGCCCTTGGCTCGGTATGGCTCAAGCGCAACCAATACCGCCGCCTCTGTTTTCGCCTCCTGCAGTGATCGCCCTACGGCCTTGAGCGCCTTGGTTTCGAGGGCGCCCCGGTCTTCGAGCCATGCGCCGCGTCGAGCCGCGGGCACCTCGAGCAGCTCGTCGGCCGAGACCCAGATCTTCGAAGGCCTCAGGCAGACGCCGGCACCAGTGAGGCGCTTCACATGAAACCCCATCAGCGCTTCGTAAACCGACCCAATTTGCTCAACATCAAGCGACTGGTAGCTGAGTCGTTGCCCTTCCAGAATGATGAGCTTCTCGAGAACGCGATAAACGGTTTCGTCATCGACCGACGGTGGCTGTGTTGCAGCCCTCGCTTCGGCCGAAACAGGCGCGCCGCCAGCACTCCAGCCCTCGAGAAATGGAAAGGCCTCGGGGTCGAAGAGCTGCCCTCGGCGTGGCGGCATGTGCATCTTGGCGTGCGATGCGCCGAAGAAGATCGTTCGAAAAAGCGCCAAGAGTCTTGGCCACGCACCGAAGCGACGGTTCATCGCGTCGGGGAAATTCCCGGCATCTTCAACCAATTGTTCATAAAGCGCCTTGACCGAGAGGTCTTCGGCGTAGGGCTCATGGTCGGTCGGTAGCAACCCACGGTCTTCCGCGTACAGAATGAAAACGAGGCGCAACAACGTTGACAGGAGACCGCCGTATACGTGGTCCTCGCCGCGAGCCAACGCGTCGTCGAGTGCTTTGGTGCCATCACGCTCAGCCGCTGCTTCGAAGCCCGCCAACAAGGCAGTGAGCGCCTCGAACACCTGCTCGGCGAGCGCGCCGGTTACATTCGCTTGCCGCTGACGCGATTGTTCGAGCAGGGCTGGCAGTTGATGCTCGGGCAATACGCCGAACAGGCGCCGTGCATGCAGCAACATCACCATTGCGTCAAACAGCGGTCGACCGTTCGCAGACACGAGGTCGGCGAAGCGAAAGGTGAGATGCCCGGTCGACTCACCGTGCGGCGCGAACACGAGTCGCACTGCTTTGCCGTTGAACAAAAGCCCGATGGGCACTCGCGCTGCGCGCAAGAGCCGTTCGAACTTGGCTGTTGGCTCGTAGAACCACGACCCCGTTGTGTTCTCCTTGGTGTCGAAGTCGAGGCCCGGAGGTAGCTCCCAAGTGAGCATCACGAAGTTGTCAGCGGCACGGCTCGTCGGCGTTGAATCGTCTGGAAGTCCCTCCCGCTTCGGTTTCGGAGTTCGCCGGACGAGACCTCGGGTTGGCAAGATCGTCTGTTGCCCTTCAACAATGTCGAGCCGAAGTTCAGCTGGAAACTCAGTGGTGAAGGCCCCGTCGGGGTAGCCGAGAACCTCTTTCAAAAAGCGAGGCACGTCGGTCAGCAACGGTTCATCAGCGCCAACCAGTCCGACGAGCTTCGCTTGCTCGGAGGGCGGTAGTCGCTGCATGCACTGTGCGTCGACAAGCACGGGCACTGAAACCACGAGCCCCTCGTACGGCTGCGCCAGGCCCAACCACTTCTCGTGATACTCGCGCTCGATATCGCTCACGTTGCCCTTTTCGGCGATGCCGACGGCGGGGGCACGGCCAGAGACAAAAATAGGGTCGGGTCAATGAGCGCATCGAGGGGAGCGTCTCCGCTCGCCTTCAGTACCCGAACCGCGTGTGCATACAGAGAGCGCCAGTGGTCCAGTGCATCGCTCAGCGACCAGCGGCCATGGGCGCGCGACATCTCGCCCGTTACTTGCCGAATTGCCGTCCAAACGTACGTTTCAAGGTGTTGGAGTAATTGCCTAGTTGCTCTCGGAGGTTCGCCTCGATGAACAATAGCGTTGCGGGCACGATAGATTCGACCGAGTTGCCACTCAATATTCTGCGCATTGTTTTCGATATATTCTGCTGAAGACGGTCCAGATTTGAGTGCTTTGTCGGCGAACCGCGAGAGACGAAGGCGAAGAAGGGGGTCGTGGTCGAGAAGCCCGAGCAGCAGCTTTCCACGGTCTTCGTCTTTCAGGGCGCGCAACAGCGAGACAGGCTCGATATGTTTTTCGTTTCGCCCTATTACGCCAACCCGTCGAAGGTCCCTATATCGAGTCGTTCCCGTGATCCTTCGCGCGAGACCTTTGGTGACACGACGAATATTG
>JBGAIY010000259.1:0-11197 GCA_044225205.1 Myxococcaceae bacterium
GCTCGACCGGTTTGTTGCTGCGCTCGAAAGCCAAGTTCGGAGGCGCGCGCGAACTCGACCCCCACGGCCTGCTCGGCAAGCACGTGAGCGGCAATGGCGACTACGGCGTCTCGGGCATCGTCGGGCCGCAGTTCGACCGCGACGTCGAAGGCTTCAAGGGCAAGCCCATGTCGAGCTTCTGCCCGACGTTCTTTCGCGAGCACCAGTTCATCATCATCCCCTTCTCTGCGGCTCCGCTGTACTTGGCGCTCAACCAGTTCTCGACGCTGTTGCGCGCGAAAGACCCGCTCGCGGTCGGGCGCCGCTCGACCGAAGTGGCCAACGGGCCCGACGGCGGGCCCGAGCGAGACTGGGGCCTCGACTACAAGCGACGAATGCAGTCGTTCGGCGGCCGCATGCTGACCATGGGGTGCCTCGCGCTCGACGCCTGCGAAGGCGAAATTCGCCTCGCCGCGAACGAGAAAACGACCGAGGTGACGTGGCGCGAAACCACCGACGCCACCGAACGGAGGTGGAACGCGGCCGTCACGACGATGCGCCGAATGTACGAAGCGCTCGGCGGCGAAATGTACCTCGACGGCTACCGCAAAGAGGGCACCGTGCACACCGCGCACCCCTTGGGCGGAGTGCGCATGGCCGACTTTGGCGAAGCCGAGTTCGGGCTCGTCGACCCGAACGGAGAGACCTTCACCAACCGCAACTTGTTCGTCATTGACTCGGCGATGATACCGTCGGCGCTCGGAGCCAACCCGTCGCTCACCATTGCGGCGGTGGCCGAATCGATCGCCGACCGGCTCGTGCGCGGAGACGGCACCACTTCACTCAAAGACCGGCTGGGCCGGTGACCGATTCTAAGGGGGTTGAGAACGAAGATGCTCGGTTGACCACCTCGGTGGGCAGCCTCGAACGTTGCGCGGCGAACGCCGGGGGCGATAGACCTGGGCCATGGCCATTGAGGCACCGGGGGGCACCGCTTCACCGCCTCCGGTCTTGAAACCAGAACGAACCGACGACGTCAGGCGTGGCCCCGACGCGCCGGCCACCGCTGCGGGAGCGCCCGCCCCAGATCGCGAATGGGCCCCGAAGAGACGGTTGAACTTCGACCGCCAAGCCCTGCTCCGCCAAGCCGAAGCAACCCCCGAAACGATGAGCCGGTGGCCTCCCGAGGTCTTTCGCGACCGGGCGTTCATGACCTCGGTGTTCAACCTCAGCGGCGCCTTGCTCGAGTTTTGCCCGGCGTACGTTCGCCGCGACCCAGCCTTGGTCGAACTCGCCGTCAGAACGTCGCCGAACGCCATTGAGTTCGCCGACCCCGCGCTGCGGGCCGACAAGAAGCTCGGGTTGTTGGCCGTTCGAGCCGACGGGTACAGCGTCACCTTTCTCGCAGAATCGCTCCAGAACGACAAAGACATCGCCCTTGCGGCGGTGACGTGTTCGCCCTGGTGCCTGCGCTACGTCGATGAGCGGTGGCGCAAAGACCGCGACGTGGTGCGCACCGCGGCGCTTCGCAACTTCGACGCGCTCGAAGAGTCAAAAGACCCGGCGCTCTACCGCGACCTTGAATTGATGAGAGCGCTGGCCGAAGCCAACCCGCTCACCTTGGAGATTCTCGAGAAAGCCGAACGCGAGGGCACCCCCACCTGCCGGCTCGCGCTGATCGCCGCCAACCCGAAGCTCGAAGCCGACAAGCGAACGCTCCGAGCGCGGCTCGACCGCGCCCACATCAATTGGCCTGGTCGCTTCGGCACGAGGGCGATGCTCGAAGAAATACTCACGAACCGTGAAAACCCCGAGCGCACCGACGGGCGCCCCCTGGCGGTGCTCGTCGAATCGGCGTCTGACTACAACGGCGCCATGTACCACACGCGGTACGACGCGCTGACGAAGAACACCCGCGTCATGTACTACGAGGCGGCTTCTGACCGAGAGCTCGTCAGCGCGGTGAGGCAGGCGACCACCAAACAGCCCGCCAGCTTGCTGTTGATTTCGGGGCACGGCACCCAGAAGACCCTCGAGCTCGAGGAGTCGTTCTTTCGGTTCGACCGCGCCTTGCTCGACACGAGCGACGAAGAAATGCTCGACCAAGCCCGGCTGCCCGCGTTGCTCAAGGCGGGTGGCAGCATCGTGCTGCAGAGCTGCACGACGGGCGAAGGCAAGCAGAGCGGCAACAACCTCGCGCGCATGTTCGGTCGCCTCTTTCCCCAAGCGCACGTGTATGCACCGACGGTGGTGACCAACAATTGGCTCCAGTGGAGCGACGACGGTCACTTCGTCGGCCCTGGTTTTCTGCCCGGCAAACCGTTCACGTACCACATCGCGCCGACCGCCAAGTAGCGGCGCTACGCGCGTTTTCGCGGCGGCGACCAGCGGTGCGTTTCGAGGCGCGACTGCGTCAAGAAATGGTCAGCGACGTTGATGATGGCGGTGCGAATTTGGCTGGTCACCCGGTCGACGTTGAGCGCGAGCGAAAGCGTGGCGCTCGTGTCCCAGCCTTTGACTTCGATGGTGACGAGCTGGCCCGAGAGCAACCGCGGCATGGCCGCCGCGACCGGGCCGAACACGACTTGGTCGGCCGCGACCGCGATGTCGAGCGCGAGCTGCAGCGTCTGCGCTTCGTGGCCGTTGAGGCGTTGCCCGTACGGCAAGGGGCAACCGTCGTCGAGCGGCACGAAGTTGCCGTCGCGCGGGTTCACCGGGCTCACGAAGCGTTCGTCTTTGAGCGCGGTCACGTCGAGCGGTTGCGGCCCGAGCCGCTTGACCGCCTCGGGCGTGCCGAACAGTCGGCTCTGCAACTGACCGAGAACGACGCTGTCCCACGTGTCGAGCGAAATGGGCGGCCCAATGATGAAGGCCGCGTCGAAAATGCCGGTGGGCGCCTGCGACCGAATTTCGGCCGGAGCCAACTGCAACAGCCGCAGTCTCTGGGCGGGCATCGCTTCGGCGAGGGCTCCGCTCAGGTTCTGCATGACGTAGCTGGGCCCCGCGACGGTCAGCACCGGCCCGGGCGCCCCCGCGTCGAGCCGCGCTTGCCGCAGCCGGGCGATGGCGCCTTCGAGCAGCGGCACCACGCGCGCCGCTTCTTCGCTGGGTTCGACCCCCCGGGCCGACCGCACCAACAGCGTGACGTTCAATTGATTTTCGAGCCGAGCAATGGCCTTCGAGACCTGCGAGGTGGTGACGCCGAGCTCGCGCGCCGCCGCGCTGAGCGACCCCAACCGACGAACCGCCAAAAACGTCACCGCATCAGACAGACGAAAGTCAGACAACGCATCACGACGACGCCGCATTCGCCCCACTGTAGCGTTGCCCGAACGGAAACGCTCGCCCTTCAGTGGCCGGCGCGAAAGAACTGCAGGCCCCCGGCACCCGTTTGGCTCTGCAAATGAAACCCGAAGCCGAAGCGAATGAGGCCGTCTTCGACCAGGCCCGCCGGAGGGTTGGCGAACGGAGCCGCGCGCTCGAACGCGTTGATGGCTTCTTGGTCGAGCTCTTCGAGACCGCAGCTCTGCGCGACGTAGATTTCGTAAATCGACCCATCGGGGCGCAGGGCGACATGCACCGTGGTGATGCGGTCGTTCACGCCCACGTCACGCCCCTTTTGACGAAGGCGACGGTTGGGGTCCCACACGGCGCCGACGGCTTGCTTCACCCGGTTGAAAAAGCCCGCGTACTTCCATTCTCGGGTGTTGAGAAAGGTGCCGTCGCCCTTGGGCACGTTGAGGTCGTCATTCGGTGCCCCGCCGCCTTCGCTCGAATCGCTGCCCGGGCGCGAGGGCTCGTCGGCCGTTTGCGAACCGACGGCGCCTGGTTGGGCCGGGGCGGTCTCGTCGTTGCCTTGCACCGGCTTTTGAAAAAAATTCGACAGCCGGGGGCGAAACCCGAGGTCGCTCGCGAACAATTCTGAAGCTGAGGCCCCGAGCAGCGACGGCGCCGCCCGCCCCCGCGCGGCCGGCATCGCCATGGGGTTCGGCGCGTTCTTGGGGGCGGCCCGGCTGTACTTCGAGGTCTGCTCGCGGGCGACCGTCTCTTGTTTCACCCGGTTGTTGGTCTCTGCCAGGTATTTCGCGTCGGGGGCGACCTGGTTGTTGCCCGCCGCCACGTCGACGACTTGCCCCTTCGGGTGCAGCGGCACGGGTGTCTCCCGCTCGATGACCGGCGCCGACGTGCCGCGGTTCTGGGCCCACCGGCGCGAGTCAATGGCGCGCAAGCTCACCGGCCGAGACGGGGGCTTCTTCGGCTTCGGGGGCGCCGCGGTCAGGGTCGAGAGCGCCACCACCAACGCCACCGCCGCGGCGTGGCCGGCCAGCGACAACGGCACCGCGAACCACACGCGCAGCACGTCGCGGCGCGACGGCAAAGCACGAGGGTGGGCGAGACTCGAAGACACGACCGCTCCATACGAGCGCGGCGGCCTCGAAGTCAAAACCAGCTTCTTTCACTGGGCTTTTTGACTCGGCCCCTGGGCACCACCCCGAACGGGGTGACCGAGATCTGCGCACCGCCGTGGTTTTCGGGTTACGAACCGGCCCATGCAATTGTTGACCGACCTCGTCGCCTTCGCGGTCAAAGGCCTGGTGGTGACCCTCGCGTTGGCCGCGGTGGCGGTGGTGATCGCCGTGCTCGTTCGACGCACCCGCCTCGGCGGCGCGGGCCCGCGGCTCGAGGTGCAGAGCCTCAACGAGCGCTTCGAAGCGCTGAGCGCCGCGTTGCGCGCCGAAGTGATGGAGCCCAAGGCGTTTCGCCAGTGGGTCAAAGAGGTCAAAGCCGAACGAAAGAAACCCCAAACCGGCGCGACCACCGTCTACGTGCTCGACTTCGACGGCGACCTGCTGGCCACGGCCGCGCAGTCGTTGCGCGAAGAAGTGACCGCGATTCTCAGCCTCGGCCAGCCGGGTGACGAGGTCGTCGTTCGCCTCGAGAGCCCGGGGGGCGCCGTGCCGCACTACGGCCTCGCCGCCGCCCAGTTGGCCCGCCTCAAGAGCCACAAACTCACGCTCACGGTGTGCGTCGACCGCATCGCCGCCAGTGGGGGGTACATGATGGCCTGCGTTGCCGACGCCATTGTCGCCGCGCCCTTCGCCATCGTCGGGTCGATCGGCGTCGTCGCCCAGGTGCCCAACGCCCACCGGTTGCTCAAGCGATTCGACGTCGACTACGACGAAATGACCGCCGGCGAGTTCAAGCGCACCGTCTCGGTCTTCGGCGAAATCACCCCGCAGGGCCGGCAAAAATTTCAAGAGCAACTCGAAGAGACCCACGGGCTGTTCAAAGACTTCGTCAAAGCCCAGCGGCCGAAACTCAACATCGACTCGGTCGCGACCGGCGAATACTGGCACGGCACGAAGAGCCTCGAGCTCGGCCTGGTCGACCGGCTCGCCACGAGCGACGAATACCTGCTCGAAAAAGCCGAAACCGCGAAGGTCGTTCGGGTGAAGTACGTGCGCGAACACGCCTGGCGCGACCGGCTGACTCAATTCACGGGCGACGTGGTCGACAACGCCATCGACGGGGTCATGCGCCGAGTGGGCGCCGGCCTTCGAGGGTAACCCCGACGTTCACCACGCGCAGGGCCCCTGGGTTCGCTACAAGAACGCGCCGGCAAACGCCGACACGATCGACACCAGCGCTCCGGTTTGGCTGACGGCCGGCAAGTTGGTCGCCGACACCCAGGCGCCCAGCGCGGTGATCACCCCGCACACTTTCTTGCCGAGACTCGCGTCGGGGTCTTTGAGGGTCGCATAGGCCTGCGCGGTGTCGAGCGCGGCGATGGCCACGTTCAGCCCCGGCGCGAACCGCGCGAGCCCCTTGGCAATGGTACCGGTGGCCGCCCTGGCGCTGGCGGCGACCCCCGCTGAACTCGCCGCCCGAATGCCGTCGCTCAACGCTTCACGGGCCGCGGCCCGGCTCCCCACTCCGAGTGACTCGGCGAGCGCCACGCCCGTCTTTTCACCGACCGCCTTCGCCGCTTCGCGCAGCGTCGACTTGAGGGTCGGAGTCGCCACCTCGATGAGGCTCGCGTCGAGCGCCGCTGCCCGAAAACCGAGTTCGGCGCCCCGCGCCTTGAGGGCCGCGCTCACCGCTTCGGTCGGTCGGCCGCCCGTCTCGAGCAGGTGCTTCGTCGCGGCCCACGCCAACCCGTGCGTCATTTCTCGGCTCGCCGTGGGCACCGCCGAACTGAACGCGCTCGACGCCGCTTGGTAGGTGACGAGCAGCTTTCGGCCCAACACGTACGTCTCGGCGCTCGCGAACACCGTGCCCGCGACGGTGATGCTCGCTTTCGCGGTGGCGCCGATGGCCCGGTCTCGGGTCGACGAAGTGCCGTCGCGTTGCCACGCTTCAAGGGCGTCGAGGGCGGTACCCACCTGCGTCACCGACTTCACCGCTCCGCTGACCGCCGACAGCGGCGCAATCACCATCGCCACTTTGCCGCTCAGCGACTTCATCGAGTCGTTGGGGTCGCTGAAGCGGGCGGCCTCTTTGGCCCGCTCCAGGTCAATGGCGAGGCGCGCGCCGGCCACCCCCGCGGTCTTCAAGCCGTTTCGCACCGCGCCCACCGCGTCGTAGCCGTCGAGCCGCAGCTGCGTCGCCGTGGCGTTCACGGCAATCGCCGCTTCGTGAAGCGTCGTCAGCAGACTCTTGGCGTCAGTGGCTTGGGCCCCAGACTCACTCGACTCAGCCGTGTTCGTCTTCTGCCCTGAAGCCGACCCAGCAGAAAATGACGAAGTGGCTGAAATTGTCACAGGCCTGCTGAAAGTATCGCCACCGGCCCGCAAACAGTTGTGCCGCGCAACGAACTCTTTGAATTCACAACCCTTGAGAAACTAGAAGGTGACGCCGAGCTGCAGGCCCGCCGGCCAGCTGACCCGAAAGAGCAGTGCGTTTCGGGCGTTGAAGTGAACCCGCAGGCCGAGCCCGAAAAAAGGAGCCGCCCAGGCGCCCCAGTACCGGTCGCGCGAAGGGCCGAACAAGAAAGCCACCCCCAGTTCAGGAAACAGCGACACGTTCGAGCCGACGTAGAAGTTCCACTGCAGCGCGACGATGGGGTAGACGCCCAAGCCCACGACGGCGTCGGCCCAGTAGAAGTAGAACAGCTCAGCCCCGACGCTCAGCGCAATTTCGTCGTCGACCCCGTCGAGAATGCCGCGCGGCGCGAGTGGAAATTCGAACCGAACCCCCGCGCCGGCCGCGCTGTACCAACCGAAGTCGAGGTGCACTTCGACTCGAAAGTGCGCAAAGCGGTTCGCACCGCCCCCGCCGCCGCCGCCGCCGAGTTGGCCCACGCCTCCGCCCGAAGTCTCACCCGGAGACGGCCCGAACGCGTCGCGCACGAGGCCCCACGAGGCCGAAGCGTTCGCCGCGCTGATCGCACTGGGCTGCTCGGCCCGCGCGGTGGCCGCGCAACACACCAACGCCACCGACAGCGCCGCCCCCCGAAATCGATTCGTTGGCTTTGCCATGCCCGCCCCTTTACCTGCTCGATCAGCACGCGCCCACGCTGAACGTTGGTCGGCAGCAAACCCATTCACGCCGCACGGCAGCACCCACATGTAAGGAAGCGGGCGCTAAGCACCATTCGCTGGGTCAAATCAAGTCCTCATATGTGAAAATATCTTGTGTCGCCAAAACATGACACAGGGTGTTAACGGTGGTTGTCAGTTTCTAAAGATATAAATTTATTCAGAAAAACAGCATGGTTTGCGTGGGTGTGCCGGCGTGTGGGACGCATTGCGGGCCTCCCACGAGCAGGGCACCTCGAGGGCAGGCAGAAAGTGAAGGCCGGTATGAATTCATTGTTCGGGAGAGTGGCGGCGGGCACGGTGGCGAGGGTCAGTTTTCTCGTCGACTTGCTGCTGATGATGACGGCATTGGTGATGTCGTCGTTTTTGTCGGGAGCCAAAACGCTCCCCCCTGAACTGTTTTCATTCAGCCTCTTCGCGCTGCTCACCTGGCTCATCACCGCCATGGCGCTGCGGCACTACGACCCGTGGGCGTCTGATCGCAACCTCTTCGACGACATGGCCATGACGTCGATTCTGGTGTTGGCGGTCACGACGGTGCTCGCGGTCGCCAGCCTGGTCTTGTCGATGTCGACGTTGCCCAACGTCGGCGTCTTCTTGTTGCTGTTCTGGCCGAGTGCCTTGGCCATGCGCGCTTCGGTCTTTCGCACGCTCTCTCCACGTTCTGGCCCCATCGACGAAGTGCTGGTCGTCGGCGTCGGGCCTCTGGGCCGCGCGACGGCCGAAGACTTGAAGAGCCGGGGCCGCCACGAAGTGGTGGGCTTCGTTCGCTTCTCGAGTGAGCAGGTGCCCGACCGGTTGCGCAACAAGGTGTTGGGGTCGGTGAGCGACCTCGAGCAAGTGCTCCGCACGGTGCCGGTCGGCGAGGTCTACTTGGCCTCGAACAACTTCATCAACGCCCAAGAAATGCAGGCGGCCATCAAGCTGTGCGAGCGGTTCGGCGTGCCCTTCGCGATGCCGGCGTACAGCTACCGCCTCGAGCGCGCGGCGCCCCTGCCCACGCACGCGGTGGCCGACGGTTATTTGCACTACCAGTCGGTGACGTCGAAGCCGACCCAAATGGCGCTCAAGCGCGCCTTCGACATTTTCTCGACGGGCATCGCGCTGTGGGTGCTCGCCCCGTTCTTGTTGGTGGTGGCGGCGCTCATCAAGCTCACCTCGCGGGGGCCGGTGTTCTTTCGCCAAGTGCGCGTGGGCCTCCACGGGCGGCCGTTTCGCATGCTGAAGTTTCGCACCATGGTCGAGAACGCCGAGGCGCTCAAAGCCCAACTCGCCCAACAAAACGAGATGGACGGCCCGGTGTTCAAGATGAAGCGCGACCCGCGCATCACCCCCATCGGCAAGTTCTTGCGCAAGTTCTCGATCGACGAGTTGCCTCAGTTGGTGAACGTGTTGCGTGGTGACATGAGCGTCGTCGGCCCCCGCCCGCCGGTGCCGAATGAAGTGGCGAAGTACCAAGGGTGGCAGCGCCGGCGCCTCTCGGTTCGCCCCGGCCTGACCTGCATTTGGCAAGTCAGCGGCCGCAACGAAATCTCCTTCGAGCAGTGGATGTACATGGACCTCGAGTACATCGACAACTGGAGCTTCGCGAAAGACATCGAGCTCGTGCTCAAGACGTTTCCCGTCGTGTTGACGGGCCGAGGCGCGAGCTGAACCTTCACGTCGCTCTTTCGCAAAAGACCGCTCCCCCGCACCCGCGGGGGAGTAGTCTTTCGTACCCGTGACGGTCGATTCTCCTCCGCAGGTGGCGCCGAAGCACCAGAGCGACGCCATCACTGCGGTCAAAAACGCCGTGAAGTTGGGCGGGTCGATGGTGCTCACCCTGGGCATCGCCTTCGGCATTCGGCCGTTCATGCCGCGCTTCATTGGCAACGAAGCGTTCGGGCTCATCAACTACGCCGACGCCTTCACGTCGACCGTCTTCGCGCTGACCGGTCTGGGCATCGACACCTACATTCGCAAAGAAGTGTCGGTGCGGCCCGAGCACGCGTCTGAGTTTTTCCCCGGGGTGACGGCGCTGCGGCTGGTCATGGCGTTGGTGCTGACGGGCGGCGTGCAGCTGTTCTTGGTGGCGACCCACCGCCCGCCCGAGACGTGGCTGCTCGTGCACCTCTACGGCCTCGGCGCGTTTCTGCTGACCTTGAACCAGAGCTTCGCGGCACTGTTGCACGCCAAGGGCACGGTCGACGAGCTGTCGCTTTTGAACATCGCCTCGAAGCTCATTTGGGCGGGCGGCACGGTGTTGACCATCGTGCTGCACTGGCCGCTCTTCGCGCTGGCCTTGTCGGTGGTCGCGGCCGAATTGGTGAAAGCGACCGGCAGTGTGCGGCTGGTGAGCAAGTACCTGCGGGTCACGTGGGCCGTTCAGCCGGCCGCGGTGAAAATGGCGCTGCTCAGCTCACTGCCCATTTTTTTGAACGTGGCCGCGCACACCATTTACAACAAGCTCGACGTGACGCTGCTCGAAGTGGTCGCGAGCCCAAGCGAAGTCGGCTGGTACAGCACGTCGAGCATGATCGCCGGCATGGCGCTCTACGTCTCGCCCATCATCGGCTGGGTGTTGTTGCCGCTCTTCGCGAAAGCCCGCGCCCGGTCTGACGAAGAATACACCCAGGTCATGCGCCGCTCGCTCGAGCTGGTGCTGGTCATCGCGTTCCCCACGTCGTTGTTCATTGGGCTGGGCGCCGAAGAACTGCTGCACCTGTTCAACGGTTCGGCGAACGTGCCGCCCGGTTCGCTGCGCATCTTGGCGTCGATTTTCGTGCTCACCTACATCGCCATGCTGTCGGCGAACGCGTTGATCTTGACTGGGCGGGCGTGGGCGCAAGCCGGCATTTCGATGCTGGGGCTCGTGGTGAACCCGTTGCTCAACTGGCTGCTCATTGAACGCTGCCTCAAGGCGTTCGGCGAGGGCGGTGCCGGCATCGGCGCGGCCTGGTCGCAGCTGGGTACTGAAGTCGTGGTCACCACGGCGATGACGCTGTTGGTCGGGCGCCGCGCGTTCGACCGGCGTTCGTTGGTGATGATCGCGAAGACGCTGGCGGTCGTGGGCGTCGTCATCGCTCTCGACTGGTGGCTGCACGGCCACCAGTGGCCGAGCGTGCCGCGTTTGGCGCTCGACGTCGCCGCCTACCTCGTGCTGGTCGTGGCGCTGCGGGCGGTACACGTCAAAGAGACCGTTGACTTCGCGCGCGCAGCGTTCAAGCGAAAGAACCCGAACGAAGCGG
The DNA here is from genome assembly GCA_044225205.1 of Myxococcaceae bacterium. Taxonomy (GTDB): domain Bacteria; phylum Myxococcota; class Myxococcia; order Myxococcales; family Myxococcaceae; genus JAEUJT01. Next base: position 10,745 of record JBGAIY010000259.1, read on the forward strand.
CCTCGCCGCAGAACACCTGACTGCCATGAAACGAAACGAACTGTGTGGGGTTTTGGCCATGTCGTCGCTCGCCCTGTCGTTGACGGCCGGGTGCTACACACCGAGCGGCGCTTTTTTGCCGGTGGGCGAGTATTCGCTGAGCCAACCGAACGAATACATCATCGCCGTGGGAGACGTGCTGCAGGTGCGCGTCTTTCAACAAGACAACGTGTCGTCGCGGGTACGGGTGCGGGCCGACGGCAAGGTCTCGTTGCCTTTCGTGAACGACTGGTCGGCCGCGGGCAAGACGCCCACGGTGCTGGCCCTCGAGCTGCAAACGCGGCTCAAAGACTTTCTCAACAACCCCGTGGTCACGGTGCAGCTCGAAGAGTCGCGGCCGCTGACCGTGTCGGTCGTCGGTGAAGTCGTGCGGCCCAGCATGGTGACCCTCGAGCCAGGCGCGGGAGTGCTGCA
>JBGAIY010000260.1:0-11493 GCA_044225205.1 Myxococcaceae bacterium
ACGATTTTCGCCGTCATCTGCGCGTCGAGCTGCGTCGTGCTCCACACCGGCCGCGTGTGGATGGACTACTACCTCTTCCCCATACCCAACCAGATGGGGCTTTGGCCGAACTTTCGCAGCCCCCTGGAGTGGGACGTGTTCGCCGTGAACACCTACTTCGCGGTGTCGGCGCTGTTCTGGTTCACGGGCCTCGTGCCCGACTTCGCGACCTTGCGTGACCGCGCGACGGTGAAATGGCGCCGGTACTTCTACGGGTTCTTGTCGCTGGGCTGGCGCGGGTCGATGCGGCACTGGGTGACGTACGAGAAGGCCTACCAAATTCTCGCCGCGTTCTCGGCGCCCCTCGTGCTGTCGGTGCACACCATCGTTTCGTTCGACTTCGCCGTGTCGCAGTTGCCCGGCTGGCACACCACCATCTTCCCTCCGTACTTCGTGGCCGGCGCCATTTTCTCGGGCTTCGCCATGGTGAACACGCTGATGTTGCCCGCGCGCCGCTACCTGGGCCTCAAAGACCTGGTCACGGTGAAGCACATCGAGAACATCAACAAAATCATTCTGCTGACCGGCACCTTGGTCGGCTACGCGTACGGCATGGAGTTCTTCGTCGCCGCGTACTCAGGCAACGAATACGAAGGCTTCACCTTCATCAACCGTGCGTTCGGCCCCTACTGGTGGGCGTATTGGATCATGCTCAGCTGCAACGTGGTCACCCCGCAGCTGTTCTGGTTCAAAAAGATTCGCACCAGCGTCGGGTGGACGTTCGTGCTCAGCATCTTCGTGAACATCGGCATGTGGTTCGAGCGCTTCGTCATCACCGTGACGTCGCTGCACCGCGACGCCCTGGTCTCGAGCTGGGACTACTTCGTACCCGTCACCGAGGTGTTCTTCTTGGTCGGCACGTTCGGCCTGTTCTTCACCTTGTTCTTGCTGTTCGTTCGCTTCTTCCCCGTGATTGCGATGTCGGAGGTGAAGGGCGTGATGCCCGAAGCCAACCCCCACTGGGAAGGGTACGCCCACGGGCACGCGAGCAGCGGTCACGCGTCGCACGCAGCCGCGCCCCACGCCGCCGCCGCGGTCGCCGGAGGTCACTCATGAGCACGCTTTGGGGTGTCTTGGCCGAGTACGAAAACCCGGCGTTGATTTACCACGCGGCCGAAAAGGTTCGCGACGCCGGCTACACCAAGTGGGACTCGTGCGTGCCGTTTCCCGTGCACGGGCTCGACAAGGCCATGGGCGTCAAGCCGTCGAAGCTGCCGTGGGCCGTGTTGTTGGTGGGCCTCAGCGGTTCGGCGCTGATGCTGTTTTTCGAGACGTGGGCCAGCGGCAATTCGTACCCCTTCATCGTCGGTGGCAAGCCGCTGTTCTCGCTGCCGGCCTTCGTGCCCGTTTGGTACGAAATCACCGTTCTCTCGAGCTGCGTCACCGCGTTCTTGGCCAACTGGATCATGAACGGCTTGCCGCAGCCCTACCACCCGGCCTTCGCCTCGAAAGCCTTCGAGCGGGCCACCGACGACAAGTTCTTCATCATGATTGAAGCGAGCGACGAGAAGTTCGACCTCGAACAGACCAAGGCGCTGCTCAAAACGGCCGGCGCGACGAACGTCGAAGAGTTGGAGGCTTGATACCGATGCGTCGCGTTTTCATTGGGGCAGTGTGCAGTGCGGCCATGGGGTTGACGGCGTGCCGCGGCGGCGAGTCTGAAAAGCCGCCCATTCACCTCATTCACAACATGGACACGCAGGAAAAAGGCAAAGCCTACCGGCGTGACACGAGCGGCCTGTTCGAAGACGGGCGCGTCATGCGCGCTCCCGTCGAAGGCACGGTGGCGCAAGGCCAGCTCGGCGAAGACGACCTGTTCGAGCACGGCAACACCGCGGCTGGGCAGCCGAGCACCGACTTCCCTTCACAGGTGAAGGTCGACGGAGCGATACCCGACTCGTTGGCGCAGCGGGGCAAGCTGCGCTACGCGATTTACTGCACGCCGTGCCACGGCGTGGCGGGTGACGGCAAAGGCACCGTGGCGAGCCGCGGCTTGGTGGTGCCTCCGGCGAACTTCTTGTCTGACCGGCTCAAAGACATGGCCGCCGGCAAAATCTTTCAGGCCATGACCCTGGGCGTGAACAACGGCAACATGTCGTCGTACGCGTCGCAGATACCCGTCGCCGACCGTTGGGCCATCGTCGCGTACATTCGCCACGACTTGCAGAAGGTCGACTACGAGACCAAGGGCGGCCCGGCGCCAGTCGTCGACGCGAGCAAGGCTTCGGCGGCGAACGGCCGCGCGCTCTACAAGCTCAAGGGCTGCGAGGCGTGCCATTCACTCGACGGCAGCAAGATTGTCGGCCCGACCTTCAAGGGGCTGTGGGGCAAGACCGAGTCGACGAGCGCGGGCGACGTGGTCGTCGACGCGGCCTACGTCAAAGAGTCGATTGTGACGCCGCTCGCGAAAATCGTGACGGGCTACCCGCCGGCGATGCCGCCGCAGACGGTGACCGACGTCGAGTTCGAGAGCATCACCCTGTTTCTCCAAGAGTTGAAGTGAGGGCCACGTGAGTCACGCCATTGAAAAGCCGTCAGATGTGACGGTGCCGTCGACGAGCCTGTGGGCGAAATCTCCGATGCTGGGCGGCGTGTTGGCCGTGGTGGGCTTGGGCGCGACGTTGGGCGCGGCCATGAGCCAAGACGGCCGCGCGCGCGCCATGTTCAGCTACCTCTTCGCGTTCGAAGCGGTGCTCGCCATTGCGCTGGGGGCCCTCGGTTGGGTGCTCGTCGACCACACCGTTCGCTCTTCGTGGACAGCGGTCATCAAGCGCATCGCCGAAACGGTCGCGGTCACGCTGCCGCTGTTCGCGATTCTGTGGTTGCCCATTGGCACGCTCGGGTTTCACGACCTGTACCCGTGGTCGCACGAGACCGACGCCATTTTGGAGCGCAAGCGCTGGTTCTTGTCGAACGGCTTCTTCTTCGGCCGCGCGGCGCTCTACCTCGTCATTTGGTCGGCCCTGAGCTGGGCGCTGTACCGAAATTCGGTCAAGCAAGACACGGCGAGCGAGAGCGAAGTGAAAGTGCTGACGAAGCGCCTGTGGTCGATCAGCGCGCCGGGCATCATTCTGTACGCACTCAGCCAGAGCTTTCAGGCGGTCGACTGGCTCATGTCGCTCCAGCCGCACTGGTATTCGACGATGTTCGGCGTCTACTACTTCGCGCAGTCGATTCTCGCGTTCTACGCCTTCATGGTCTTGGTGACGATGGGGCTGCAACGCGCCGGCGTGCTCAAGAACGCGGTCACGGTCGAGCACTTTCACGACTTGGGCAAGTACATCTACGGCTTCACGGTGTTCTGGGCGTACATCGCCTTCAGCCAGTTCATGCTGATTTGGTACGCGAACATGCCCGAAGAAACCATTTTCTTCATGGTTCGCCTCGAGGGCGGCTGGTCGAAGATTTCGTACCTGTTGCCGGTGGCGCACTTCGCGATACCGTTCTTGTTCTTGCTCTCGCGCCGCATGAAGCGCAACCGCGTGGCCCTCGCCTCCGCCGCGGTGTGGACGTTGGTCATGCACTGCGTCGACATGTACTGGCTGGTGCTGCCGAACTTCGGCACGCACGGAGAGGGCTCGAACGAGGGCCACCTCGCCTTCGCGTGGACCGACCTGACCGCCCTGGTGGGCGTGGCGGGCGCGTTCATCGCGGTGTTCGGCTACTTCTTGACCAAGAACAAAGTCGTCAACCTCAACGACCCGCGCTTGCCGGAGTCGTTGGCGCACGAAAACTACTGAGCCTCATCGCCGAGCCTCGCGCCCTGCCCTGCATGGTACGAGGCTCGTCGTGTATTCAATGAATGCCATGACCCCTTTGCTCGCGGCCGCTGGGCTGCTCGACACCTGGTCGGTTCGCGAAATCGCCGGCCTCGTCACGACCGGCGTGTTGATTTTGGTGCTGTGGTTGCTGTTTCGAAAACTCAAGTTTCCCGAGTGAGCGAAACTTTCGCCCACCTCGACACACCTTGAGACACCACGCGGCCGGCGTGGCTTGCGCGAGGGGTGTCAGATGCGAGTGTCGACCGCCGTTGCCGTGGGCTGGGTGTGGGTGTCTTTGGGCTGTGCGACGACGCCCGTTCCGGCTCCAGCCGCGCCCGCTTCGGCCCAACCGTCGGAGGGACCGACCGAAGGGCACCACGCCGACGGCCACGACTGGAACAGCGTGTACCAGCGAGGTTCGGGGTTCAACCCGAAGGCCAACGCGCTGCTGGCCAGCGCCATCGAAGGGCGAACGCCGGGCGCCGCGCTCGACGTGGGCATGGGCCAAGGGCGCAACGCGGTGTTCTTGGCCACCCGCGGCTGGGCGGTGACCGGCGTCGACACCGCCGAAGAGGGGCTCAAAGTCGCCCGCGCCAACGCCGACGCCGCGCACGTGAAGGTGAACGCGGTGCTCGACGACGTCGAACACTTCGACATGGGGCAGGCCCGCTACGACTTGGTCGCCCTGATGTACGTCGGTGGCGCCGAGCTGAGCGAGCGCATCAAAACCGCGCTCAAGCCAGGCGGCCTCGTCGTGGTGGAATATTTTCACAAAGACATGGAGGCCGGCTTTCACCACAGCATGGGCGCGTTCGAGACAGGCGAGCTCGAGCGGCTCTTCGCGGGCTACACCGTGGTGAAGAGCGAAGTCGTCGAAGACGTGGCCGACTTCGGGCAGCAGAAAGCGAAGCTCGTTCGCTTCGTCGCCCAAAAGCCGAGCCGCTGAACGCCGCGAAGTCGCCGCTCGCATGCGAGCCGGCACCTCGCACTCGAAGAACACCGCCAAACAAGAAGTACCGGTCTTTCAACGGTTTCGACGACGCCCGACGCGGCACATCGGTTGCTCTTGGGTTCACCGCAGCGCCGTTCAGCTGCTCGAACTGGAGTGAACCATGTCTGCCTTCGACGTGAGAAACAGCCCGAAACCCATTCTGTTGACTCGGCCGGTCGTGAAATTCGAAAAAGTCTCGAACCCGGAGCCGACGCCGCCCATGCCTCGGCGGGGTGCCACCGAGTCAGACCGCGCGGCCGCCCAAGCGCAAATGGTCGCGCTGGGGCGACTGGCCGCTTCTGAAGCCGACCACCGGGTGAATGGGCTGGCGGCACGCATCGAACGGCACGTCGCTTATGTCGACGGCAACAAAGCCACGTGGTCGCCGAACATGGCGAGCGCGCTCGCCGACGCTTTGGGAGAAATCGACCGTGACGTTCGTGCTCTGCCCGACCCGGCGCGCGACCGGTTTCTCGGCTGCCCGGCCGAAAGGCAGCTGGCCGACCTTCGAGACACTCCGGGCGTGACCGAATTCGTTTGGGCCAGAAACCTCGTGAGGGCCGTGCGCGACAACGCCGACCCGGGCCTGGTTCGCGAAATGAGCGACCGGCTCACGGCTCGGCTGAACATCCTGCCTCCGGCGTTCGCCGCCGCCATTCGCCATGAATACGGGCTGGTCGGCGCGCTCGAGGCGTTGGCCGAGCCGCTCGTCGCGAAATAGCCGCGGTCGCCCCCCAGCCGTCAGGGCCGTTCGAGGCGCAGCACCCGCCCGCCCCGTTCGACGGGGCGAAACCCGGCGTCGGCCGGGCGCCGCATCACGTGCACGTCGTGCTGTGAATTCTCGGAGTCGACGACGTACAGCGCGGCGTTGAACGCCGAATTCGCGACCGCCCTCGGCCGTCAGGGGCCGTTCGAGGCGCCGCACCCTCCCGACCCGTTCGACGGGACGAGACCCGGCGTCGGCGCGATTGAAGCGTTGGCCGAGCCGCTCGTCGCGACATAACCGCGACCGCCCTCGGCCGTCAGGGCCGTTCGAGGCGCAGCACCCGCCCAACGCGTTCGACCGGGCGAGACCCGGCGTCGGCGCGATTGAGGCGTTGGCCGAGCCGCTCGTCGCGAAACAACCGCGGTCGCCCCCAGCCGTCAGGGCCGTTCGAGGCGCAGCACCCGCCCGACGCGCTCGACCGGGTGAAACCCGGCGTCGGTCAGGTTGAAGCGTTGGCCGAGCCGCTCGTCGCGACATAACCGCGAGCGCCGACTCCGTCAGGGGCGCTCGACCGCGTGAAACCCGGCGTCGGCCCGGTCGAAGCGTTGGCCGAGCCGCTCGTCGCGAAACAACCGCGGTCGCCCCCAGCCGTCAGGGCCGTTCGAGGCGCAGCACCCGCCCGACGCGCTCGACCGGGTGAAACCCGGCGTCGGTCAGGCGCCGCATCACGTGCGCGTCGCGCTCTGAATTCTCGGAGTCGACGACGTACAGCGCGGAGTTGATGGCCGAGTTCTCGACGGCCTGCGTGAAGCACGGCTCGTCGGGCTCGTTCGCCGCGCACCAGGGCAGGTCGCGGCCAATGAAGAAGCTGCCCCCGGTGCCCCAGGGCCCTTCATTGAGAATGACCAGACCGGTCGTTCGCGCGTCACGGCCCGCGTGCACGGTGGCCCACACCAGGTCTCGTTGCTCGACGTCGAATGGCGTCGCCACGAGAGCGAGCGCGACCGACGCCGCCGCCCACGCCGCCCCCAGCGCCACGCGTTGCGGCCCCCTCGCGCGGGCCAACCAGTCGACCGCGAAAGGCAGCGCCGCCACCAACAGCAACAGCAACGCGGGGTACAGAAACCGGCTTTCTTTGTGCTCGGTCACGCTGATGGCGACGAAGTACACGAGCGCCGGTACGACGAAGATGACCGAACGAAGCAGGGCCTCGGCCCGCCGCCACCGCCCCAGCGCCAGCACGACGACCGGAGCCGCCCACAGCCGCCCGACGTACCACTGCGGCGGCGCGCGCCCGAACTTCGAAGAGCCGCCGGTGAACACGTTGAAGCGCAGGTACTCGATGAGTGAATGCCACCACCCGCCCAGGTGGGGGTGTTCGAGAGCAACGCCCCAGGTCACGCGGTCGAGGGCGCCGAGCGCGAGGGCGACGAGGGCGCCTCCGAGACACACCAAGCGCAAGGTGACCCACCGCCGGCCGACCGCCAACACCACCAGCGCCGGAGCGATGACGGCCGCCGAACCGTAGCGGGTGACTTCGGCGAACCCCAAGAACAGGCCGGCCCCGAAAGCCCCGCGGCGGCCCAGCGTTGCGTCGTCGGCGTCGAGCCGTTCGAGCGCGCACACCAACAACGCGGCCGAGAGCGACTCGCTCATGGGCCGACCGCCGAACCAGACCCACGGCAGCCAACTGAGCACGAGCGGCAACGACCACGTCGCGGCGCGCGCACCGAGTCGCCGCTCGACGAAGCGAAACACCGAAACCAGCATCGCGACGGTGAGAGCGCACTGCGGAGCCGCGAGAACGCACCTTCGGGCCCACGGGTCGTCGACGCCGACGAGGTGAGCGGCTTTGAGCAGCGCGGCGAAAAGGCCGGGCACCACGTCATTGCGAAGGCCGACCGACCACTCCCACGCGGAGACGCCGTAACCGAAGGCCAACCTGAGCGCCGGCTCGTAAGCCTGAAACACCTCGTCGGGGTGCAAGCGACCGAGCCGCGCCACCGCGTCGATGGTCGGCACGAGCGCCACGGCCCAAATCAAAACCCACGGGGGCCGAACGGGGGTCGCTGAAACAGAAGTCACCTCCAGGGGTCGTACCTGGAGGTGACCGACCTGCAAACTGGGCAGTGACGATTATTTCTGAACGCCGTCCTGCCGCCGCACACGCCATTGACGGCGTCACGGGTCGTCTTTTTCTTGAGCTGCGTCACGGTCTTCTTGGTGGTTTTGAGGTTCATGCGCTGATTCGTAAACGCGTCGCTTCAACAGCGTCAAGCCCCCGTGGTGCGTGGGCGCGCTCTCAATTCTCGAGAGTCACGACAACTGGGCCGCTTCACGGGCGCGGAGCAGCTGACAACGGGCATTCGTGAGGTCGCCCATGGCGAGCGAAACCACCGCGTCGTCGAGGCCCCAGTCGAGCAAGTAGTCTTCGGCGCCGAGCGCCAGTACCGAGCTGCCTGACGACTCGCAATGCCACCGCCCACGGCCTGCGGGCCACGATTCGGCCGTTGCCAAATTCGTAGACCCCGCCGTTCACCAAGTGAAACCACGCTGCAGGCCTTGGTCGCGGGTTCCACCCGACCGAGCGACCCGAAATACAGTGGCCAGTCGGGAGTGATGGTGAGGGTTCGCGCCACTTCGTGGTGGTGGTCGAGCACCGTGAGCCGGGTACCGGTGCGGGTGCGGCGGCAGAGACTGTGCGGGAGCGAGCTCATGGCCCCCGCACCGACGGTGGCCGCCGCCGGGCCTGACGTGAATCAGAGTTTGGGCGTGGGCGCCGCGTCGCGCTTCTTCTGGGCGTCGGCCTGGTTTTGCTCGTCTTCGACGTTCTCACGCAACTTGCGGTCTTCGACGTCGATTGAACAATTCTGGTTCGGCGTGCACTGCGCCACCAGCTCGGTGCTCTCGAGGCGCCACTTCATTTTGCCCGAGTGAATTTCGGTCGGCTCGCCGTACTTGGCGATGAGGGCTTTGTGGAGCTTGGAGTTTTCGTCGAGGAGGTCGTCTTCGGCGAACATGTACTCAATTTCGTAAATCTTCGAGGGGGTCGACCGGGTGCCGAGCAGGTGCACGTTGGCCAACGGCTTGCGGCCATTGCGGGCCTGGCTGGAGTCACCCGTATTCGGGTCTTGCATCAACAGGTCGTCGAGGTAGGTCGCGTGCGACGAATGGTCGAGGTAGCACCCCTTGGGCGCCTTCTCGCCGTACCGTTTGGCGCCGATGCCGGCGGGGCGGCCCTTGCATCGGTCGTCGACGAACTGAACGCAGTGGCGCTCTTCGCGGTCACCAGACGCGGTTCGCTTCTCCTTCGTGCAGGTGAAGCCGGGCCGACCGTCGAGGGGCATGCCGAGCTTCACGTCGAGAACGAAGAGCTTGTCGTGCGCGCCAGCAGGCTCGGCGGCCGCCGCTCGTTGCTGACTCGACACGCCCGCAAGCGCGACCACCGTCAACACGGTCAGCGTTCTCAGGCTCTGGTTCGGCAAGCTCGTCTTCATCATGTCTGGCCCTCTGGTTGGAGTGGGCCTCCATCGTTGCCCAGGGCACCGGCCACGTCGAGAACCGTTCGCTCGAACGCCCGGCGCTCCATTGACGGGCGTCGACGGTGCTACTTGAAGAACTCGGCGAGGCTGGGCTCGTTGGCCACCGCGGGCAGCCTCGGCAGGCGCAACAGGTCTTCGACCGTCGCCAACGTGCTGGCGTGCGAGTACGCCTTGGCCGACTTGAACCCCGTCGCGACCAAGCGTTCTGACACGACGATGAGCGGCACGCGGTCGGCCGAATGGCCACTGCGGCCTTCGGCTTCGTCCCAGGTGATGAACAGCACCCCCCCGCGTTGGTAGGCGGGCGACGCGATGATCTTCGCGACCTCGGCGCGGGCCCAAGCATCTGACTGGCGCAGGGCGGCGCGCGGGTCGGTGATGGGGTCGTGGCCGTCATTCGTGAGGTTCGGCGTGATGAAGTAGTAGCGGTTCTCGTCGGCGGCGAGGTCACGGGTCAGCTGCGAGTGGTCGACGTTCACGCTCGCGCAGAGCTTGTTCGGCCCGCGCTGAATGTCTTGAAAGTACAAGAACGGGTCGTGCTTCGGTGCGTAGCGGCCCGAGTTCGTGAGCTTGCAGGCCGTGCCCATGCTCTCTTGATACGACTTGAACTTCAGGCCGGCCGCGAGCAGCTGGCTGCCCAAGTGCTGGGCCACCACGGGAAACGGCGCCGACGTCGGCAACAGGTCGACGCCCCCCGAATACTGCGGCGCGCCGCTGATGAGGCACAGGTAATTGGGCAGCGACGGGTGAATGCCACAGTCAGAATAATTCGTGGCGAGCCCGTATTTCGCGATGAGCTCATTGAAGAACGGCGCGTCGCTCGAGCCCACCACTTCGTCGTAGTCGTGGTTCTCGAACACGATGGTGAAGACCACCGGGCCCTGCGCCCCGGCGTCGGTGCCCGCGTCGGCCGTGCCGGCGTCTTTCTTTTTGCGCAGCTCGGTGCTCGCCGCAGCGCTCTCCGAACCCTCGTCGACCAGCGCCGAGTCGATTTCAGGGCCGCACGCGAACATCGTCACCCCGACCAAGCCGAACCACCCGAATTTCATGGCCCGCGTGAGGGCAGAATTCGTGCCGAGCCCCCTGGCCCTGGCAGCGCCAAGTGCGTTTACACCCGGGCCGTGGCGCTTTGAGACACTGGAGCACGACTTTCGGTCGGCGCGATTGTGATGTGAGCCTGTTCGACACATTTGTATACGTCGCCCATGCGCGCGCCCCGAAGCCTGCTCCCGTTCATTGTGGTGGCCACCGTCACCGCGACCGTCGTCGAAGCCGCTCGGCCGTCGCGCGGAGGCGCGGTGGCGTCGCAGCACCCGGTGGCCACGGCCGCGGGCCTGGAGATGCTCGACGCCGGGGGCAACGCGGCCGACGCGGTGGTGGCGGCGGCCTTCACCTTGGCGGTGGTGGGCCCGTACCACTCGGGCCTGGGCGGTGGGGGCTTCGCGGTCATTCACTTTGGCGACGAAAACGCCGCGTTCGACTTTCGCGAGGTGGCTCCGGCGAAAGCGTCGCGCGACATGTACGTGCGCAACGGCGCGGTGGTGCCGGGCTTGTCGACCGACGGAGCACTGGCGGTGGCGGTGCCGGCCGCGGTGAAGGGGTACCTCGAATTGCACGCCAAGTACGGCAAGCTGCCCCGCGCGAAGGTGTTGGGGCCGGCGATACGGGCGGCGAAGAACGGGTTCTGGGTGACTCCGAAATACCGTGACCTCGCCAAGGCGAGGCTCGACTGCCTGGCCCACGACGCCGAAGCCGCACGGCTGTTTCTGCGCCCCGGCGCCGACGGCCGGCCGGCGGTGCCCGACCTGGGAGTCACCATCACCCAGCCCGACTTGGCGAAGACGCTCGAGGCGCTGGCCAAGTCGGGCGACGCGCCGTTCTATTCGGGGCCCATCGCGGCGCGGCTGGTCGACGCGGTGCAAAGCCAAGGTGGCCTGTTGACCGCCGACGACTTGAAGCGGCTGCAGACGCGGTGGCGCGCACCGCTTTGGGGCAGCTACCGGGGTCAGCGCATCGTGACCATGCCCCCACCGAGCGCCGGCGGCGTGGCGTTGCTGCAGGTGCTCGGGGTGCTCGAGACCCACGGGCCGAAAGGGCCCGCGACCCGCGAAGTCGACTCCCTGCACCACACCATCGAAGCGCTCCGCCGCGCGTACGTCGACCGCGCGAAGTACTTGGGTGACCCGGCGTTCAACGACGTGCCGCTCGAGCGGCTGACGTCGCGCGCGTACCTCGCCGAGCTGCTCGCCAGCATCGACCCCCACCGAGCGACTCCGTCGCTGTCGCTCGTGCCCGAGGCGCTCAAGGGCCAGGTGGCCGGCACGACGAAGAGCGCGAGCGGCCTCGACGGCGGGGCGTTGCCCAAGAACACGTCGCACGTGAGCGTGGTCGACCGCGAGGGCAACGCCGTGGCGCTGACCACCACCGTCAACACCGCGTTCGGCAGCTGCCTCG
>JBGAIY010000261.1:0-11011 GCA_044225205.1 Myxococcaceae bacterium
GAGCGAATGGTCGCTGTTGCGTTGGGGCCGGCGACCCGCTGGCATCAGTGCCGCGGGGAACCGTGGCGCCATGGCGGCATCATTGTCGAGGAGTCGGCTCTCTTGTGAGTGAGCGAATTGACGCTGATGGGTCGGGCCAACGGTCGAAGCCCCGCAGGAGAACTTCGTCGCCGTGGGCGGGCACGAACGTCGAGGAACTGACGCGCTTGAACGCGAGCGAATGGTCGCTGATGCGTTCGGGCCGGCGGTCGACCCACGGCATCAGTGCCGCGGGGAACCGTGGCGCCATCATTGTCGAGGAGTCGGCTCACTCGTGCGTGAACGAATTGACGCTGATGGGCCGTGCCAACGGTCGAAGCCGAGGCTCAGGGGCTGGAGCCGTAGAGAACGTCGCCATCGCGGGCGTCTACGTCGAGGCCTGACGCGCTGGGCCCGCGGTCGAAGCCGTGGAGAATTCAGCTCGGGCGAAGTCCACCACGCGGCCATGCCCTTTGACCGTCGGTGGTGCGTGCCAGCGTCAGGGCCTCGCCTTCGCTGAGCTCTTCTCGACGCGCGCCGTATGCGCCCGTTGAATGTCGATGACCTTCTCGACAAACCCTTTGATCACCTCGAGTTCGGCCGTCGAGTAGCTCGCCATCATCTCGGCGCCGTCTTTCACCATTGGCCACCAGAGTGCCTCGACGGCCTTTCGCGCCCGCGCCGTCAACTCGACGACGACGGCCCGCCGGTCGGCCGGGTCGTCTTTTCGCGCCGCGAGACCGTGGGCTTCGAGCCGGTCGATGACCGTGGTGACCGCGCCTTTTGTCAGCCCCGTACCCTCGGCCAAGGCTTTCGCCGTCAAAGGGCCCTTGCTCAGCAACGAAGCGCAGCGCAGGTCGGTCGCGTTGACCCCGAGCAACACGGCGGCGGCCGCGTCAAAACGCTGCACCTCGTCTTGCCACGCCGAAGCCAAGTACCCGATTTCTTGAGTCAGCTGCTGCCGGCGACTTGACACGATGCCTCTCGATGTTTGATTGTCTAATAGTTCGATTGTCGAACTATATGGTTTCAAGACGGTCAGGAGAATTGCATGAAAGCGGTGGTCGTGGGAGCCGGCATCGCCGGGCCGGTGACGGCGATGGCGCTGCACAAGGCGGGCATCGACGCCGAAGTGTTCGAGGCGTACGACCGAGCCGCCGACGGGGTCGGCTCGTTTTTGACTCTGGCGGTGAACGGGGTCGTCGGGCTGCGGGCCATCGACATTGACCCGCGGGCGCTGCCCGGGTTCGCGACGCCGCGCTTCGCCATGTACCTGAGCGACGGGCAAAAGATTGGAGAGCTCAAGAATGGGCCGCAGCTCGCCGACGGCACGGTGAGCCTTACCTTGAAGCGCGCCGACCTGTACGGCTTTCTTCGCGACGAAGCGGCGCGGCGCGGCATTCGCTTTCACTACGGCAAGCGGCTCGTTGGGGTTCGAAACGACCGTACCGGCGCCGTGGCCGAGTTTGCCGACGGCTCGACCCAGGCGGCCGACGTGCTCGTCGGCGCCGACGGGCTCAAGTCGCGCGTGCGAGAACTCATTGACCCCGCCGCGCCGAAGGCCACCTTCGTCGGCCTGCTCAACTTCGGTGGGTACGCCCGTGGGGTCGAACTGCCCGGGCCGACCGGCACGTTTCACATGATTTTCGGGCGGCGGTGCTTCTTTGCGTGGCTCAAGAACCCCAACGGCGAAGTCTGGTGGTTCGCCAACCCGTGGAGAGCTCAGGAACCGACCGAAGCCGAGCTGCGCGAAACGTCGGCCGACGCTTGGCGCGCCGAACTCATCGACCTGTTCAGCGCCGACCGTTCGGCCGCGGTCGAGTTGATTCGCGCGACGCCCACCATCACCGGCGGTTGGGCCGCGTACGACTTTCGCCGAGTGCCCGTGTGGCACCGAGACCGGTGCGTGATTGTCGGCGACGCGGCGCACGCGGCGTCACCGTCGTCAGGTCAGGGCTCGTCGATGGCCATCGAAGACGCGGTCGTGCTCGCGAAGAGCTTGCGTGACCTCCCCACCGTCGAGGGGGCGCTCGCGCGGTACGAGCGGCTCCGTCGAGACCGCGTCGAGCGAGTTGTTCGGCAAGGTCGCCGCAATGGTACTGGCAAGTCACCCGGCGTCTTCGGTCGGGTGGTGCGCGACTTCTTCATGCCCCATGTTTTCAAGTGGCTCGAGCGAAAGGGCGAGGCCCTGTCGGCGTGGTTGTACGAGTACCCGCTCGACTGGCACACCACCGTCGCGCCCAGCGGCACCGACGAGTGAGGGCTCGAAATGCGAGCGTCAGCGCCGACGTGGGTTGCGCGATTTGACCGGCACCGGTATCGGCGCGGGCCGCTGGCGACCACCGTTGAGCACCGCCGCCGCGAGCGCTCCTACGCCCAAGGCACCAATCACCGGAATGAGAATGTTGATGAGGCCCGACATACTCAAAAGCTTAAACGTGATTCGCGGCCAGCGCACCTGGCGGTCGTGTGGGCTCAGGTGTGTTGATCAGCCAATGCGTCGCGGCGCTTGAGCAGGGCGGCCGCGTCGTGATTAGCCATTGAAACGAGTGAACCGTCGTCGCTTCGCGCGCGTGAAAACCGCGCTGCGTTTCACCTTCTCCTGGGCCGAGCCCTCGGGCGACGAGTTCTTCGAATTGTTTCGCACCCTTGACGTCGGCGCTGGCGGGGCCTTGGTGACGCGCCACGACGAGAACAGCCCGCTGCCCGGCGTCGGCGTCGAGGGAGAGTTCGCCTTCAATGTCGAGCACCGCGAAATTCGGGCGATGGGCGTCGTTACCCGTTCGACCAGTGAAGGCTTCGCCCTGCGCTTTCGGCTGGGCGCCGCGGCTGAAGACCGGGTGGCGGCCTGGGTCTTTCGACAGCAAGCGAAGCGGCGCACCTAGAAATGGCCTTCGGTCATTTGGTGTGCCGCTTTGCTCAGCCGCCTCGGGCGAGCTTGGTCAGCGCGTCACCGGTCACCCGTTGCACCGTCCACTCCGACATGGGCGTCGCGCCGAGGCGCCGGTAGAAGTCGAGGGCGGGCGTGTTCCAGTCGAGCACCGACCACTCGAAGCGGCCGCAACCTCTCTCGATGGCCAACCGAGCCAGCACCGACATGAGCTCGCGGCCCACGCCGCGCCCACGCACTGACGGGCGCACGAAGAGGTCTTCGAGGTAGAGCCCGGGCTGGCCGAGAAACGTCGAGAAGTTGTGAAAGAACAGCGCGAAGGCGACGTCTTGACCGTCGAGCGAAGCGAGCAGCGCTTCGGCCGAACGCCTGGCCCCGAAGAGCGACTCGGCCAACGTCGCTTCGGCGGCCACGACTTCGTGGCTCAATTTTTCGTACGCGGCCAATTCGCGAATGAATTCGAGCAACAAGGGCACGTCGTCGCGCCCGGCGAAGCGAACCTGAAGCCCCGCCACCGAGGTCGCCAGCGCGTCATGGGTCATTCGCTTGCCTCTCCTTCGTTTGGCGCTTCGCTCTCAACCCACGGCCTGGCGAGTGGGCTCTCGAGGGCGTGCACGTGCCCACCCGGTTGGCTGCCGGGAGACAGCCGCGCCAACGCCGAGCCGTGCAGGTGAATGTCGACCAGCAGCGAGTCTTCGGTCATCGACCAGAACACCGAAAAATCGCCGGCGGCGACGGGTTTCACCAAGCGCCGCTGGTGGGTGTGCGGGTTCAATAACGGCGCCTGACCGCGAAAGTCGATTTCGGGCCCGGGGGGCGCTCGGTTGTACAGCCACACGTCACCCACGATGGTGCCTTCGGGGTCGAGCAGGTAGGCGTACGCGACGCGCCCGTCGTCTTGAATGACGAGCCGGCACCCCGTGGCCTCGTGCGGAGCTTCGAGCGCGAACACGGGCCCCTCTTATCGCACCATTTTATTCGGCGGCGCCGTGTGGAACGGCGCGCTCTCCGACACCTGGGCCTGGAACGGAACGACCTGGTCGCCACTCGACGCGAGTGGCCCTCCGGCCCGCGACGGCCACGCCATGGTCACTCTGACGAATGGCCACATTCTGCTCTACGGCGGCAACAGTCACGCATCGGCGTTCTTGAACGACACCTGGGAATGGAACGGCAGCGCCTGGAATCAGCTCTCTGACACTGGCCCGGTGCGCACGAATTTCGGTATGGCGTACGACGCCCTTCACAACGAAGTGCTGCTCTTCGGTGGGCTCGATTCGGCGTACAACGCCATGCGCGACACCTACAAGTGGGCAGGAGGTCAGTGGGTCAGCGTGTCGACGACCGGCCCGCTCAGCCGTTCTGCGCTCGCCATGACCTACGACCCGGTCGCGCAGCAAGTCGTTCTCTATGGTGGCCACGGCGCCGGAGTGTATGACGACGCCTGGGCGTGGACCGGCAGCCAATGGCAACAATTCTCCGGCACCTGGCCCCCAGCGCGGTGGGCACACACGATGACCTACGACGCGACTCGGCACCGGCTGGTGATGTTCGGTGGCTTCGGCACGTCGTATCGCGGCGACGTGTGGGAATCAGACGGCACGACCTGGTCGCAACAGTCGGCCACCTCGCCCTCCGGTGAGGTGCTCGGCATGACGTACGAACCGATTCGCCATGTCACTGTTCTGGTCACGAGCGACTCCGGTGCCTCGACCTTGCGTACCTGGGAGTGGGACGGCCACAACTGGGCCAATGTCGGCAGCAGCAACCCACCCTACCGCTACGACAGCGCCGTGTGCGCAACCGGCACTGGCAACGTGGTGCTCTTTGGAGGCTACGCGGGCACCAACGCGCTCAACGACACCTGGGAGTGGGACGGCACGAAGTGGGTTGCCCGTTCGCCCGGCACGGTACCGGTGAAGAGAAACCGGTTCGCGTTGGCACTCGACACCAGCAACAACCACGTGGTGATGACCGGCGGCGACTTTGGAGACGACTTGACGTGGGAATGGAGCAGCGGCAATTGGTCGAGCAAGCCGCCGGCGTCGCTTTCAACGCTCAAAGATCACGCCATGGCGTTCGACTCTGCGCGCAACCAGATGATCTTGTGGCCGGGAGAATCTGACGGCACCTCTCCGCCCATATTTGTGCGAACGGGCACCAAGTGGTCGAGGGTGACGGTGCGCAGCGTGCCGCGGTGGCGCTCGCAGACCCCGCTCGCATACGACGCCGCCCGAGACCGAGTGATGATGTTCGGCGGTCAAGAAGGGTCGAACTCATTCAACGACGAAACTTGGGAATGGAACGGAGCCACCCGCGCATGGAGTCAGCGCCTGTCGCGAGGCCCGGCAGCGAGGTCAGGCCACGGCATGGTCTACGATTCAGCGCGCTCGCGCATGGTGCTCGTCGGTGGTCGAGGCGCGATTGACTACAGCGACACCTGGGAGTTCGTACCGTAGCGCTGCGTGCCCAGGCATAAGGGCCTGAATTCTCGAGGGCCGATGGTGACGAGGCGGTCTCCTGGGCCAGCGACGAAGGGCTGGGCGTGAGCCCGTGACGGAGGCGCGTCGGCGTTGCTCACCGACGACTCCTCGGCCATGGGCGCGTCGCGCATTGGCCGCGACCCGGTCACGCACCAGCCGTATTGGCTGTCGACGAGCGGGCGCGTGGTCGGTGGTCGACGGCGGCGTCAGCCACGGCTGCAACGGCGACGACTTCATCGTCACCCATGGGTCTCGGGCTGGTCGAGCGCCAAGCTTGCGCCCCAGGACGTCGGGGTGGGTTTCGTAAAGGCCAGCGCCATTTCGGCCCCGTTCGCGCGGAGCATCACGGTGTCGGCGACCGTACGCCCATAGCACCCGCGCCACTCAACCGCAGCGCGTTGAAATGTATGTTTTGTCGTCGGTGCACGAACACGGTATCGCTTCTTTGAAACGAGCGAACGTCGTCTTCTCGCATTGCGCCGTCGCGTCGCTCCCCGCGCCGCTGGTGCAATAGCTGTCTTTCAACTTTGCCTGGCCCTGAAAATAAAAATACTGACAGTAGACGACCGTCTTGGGGGCCGGCGGGGCCGGCGCCTTCTTGGGCCCCGACGACTCGCCAGCCGAGGGCATGGGGTCTGCCCTCGTGCTTGTGCGGCGTTCGGGCGTCTGCTCGCGGGGGCCGCGGCTTGCATTGGGCGCCGGCGTGAACCCGTACGTGCGGTTCATGGTGATGCGCTTGGCTTTCGCTCGGTACTTCTTGGGCACGTCGGTCAGAAGTTCGACCTGCTGAGGCCCCGAGCCGTCGTCATACTCATAGAAGGTCAGGGCGTTGGGGTCTTCGGTGTCTTGATTTTGGGGCGCTTGGGGTTTGGGTTCAGCGGCCAACCCGGCCGACGAAACCACCAACACCCAGGCGACCACGCAGCGAAAGTTCACGCAGCGCAGTGTAGCCCCACCCACCACCTCGGGCCACTCAGCTCGGCCCGCGCTTGCGCAACCGCCTCCGCAGGCGACTCAGATGCACCGGCGTGATGCCCAGATACGAGGCGATGAGGGCCTGCGACACGTGTGACTCGAGGGTCGGGTGCTGGGCGCGCAACGACTGGTACCGCCCCATGGCGTCGAGCCCCAGCAACTCGTATTCGCGGGTCGCTTTGCGCAAATAGAGCGTCTGGACGATGCGGTGCTGAAGGCGCTCCCATTCGAGCGAAGTGGCCGCGAGCTGGCCGACGATGCGCCACGACACTTCGAGCACGACCGAATCGGCTTCGGCGCGCACGAAGACCCGACACGGGCGCTCGGCCAGCGCGTCAGAGAGCGAGCCGTAGGTGTCTTGGGGCAACGCGAAACCACGGGTGCGCTCGGTGCCGTCGTCGAGTTGGTAGTATTCGCGCACGACGCCCGAGACGACGAAGCCCGAGCGGTTCGGGTCGTCTCCAGCCTCGAGCAGAAACTCGTGCCGGTCGACGTCGAGGGCGGTCAGGTGGGGTTCGACCGCCCGACTGGTGACCCCGAGTCGTGAGAGGCCCAGCCGAAAGGCGCGAAGCTCGTCGGTGGTGGGGGCGCGGCGACGCATGGAGCCGGGTTCTGGCGCGTCTTCGGCGCAGAGGCGAGCAATCGTCGCGAAGCGAAGGTATACCCGCCCCCATGGGACGCATTTTCGAGACTCGCAAAACCGTCATGTTCAAGCGGTGGGACCGCATGGCGAAGATGTTTGCGCGCATCAGCAAAGACATCGCCATCGCCGTGAAGTCGGGGGGCCCCAGCCCCGACACGAACCCCGCCCTGCGCCGCCAACTGCAAAACGCGCGGGCGGCGAACATGCCGAAAGACAAGGTCGAAGCCGCCATCAAGCGGGCGTCGTCACACGACGCGGCGAACTACGACACGGTCGTCTACGAAGGGTACGCGCCCCACGGCATCGCCGTGCTCATCGTCACCGCCACCGACAACATCGTTCGCACCGTCGGCAATTTGCGCAGCTATTTCAACGAGTACGAAGGCAACCTCGCCGCCAATGGGTCGGTCAGCTACCTCTTCAAACACATGGGCGTGTTTCGCCTGAACCCCGAGGGCCTGCCCCCGCTCGACGACCTCGAGCTCGACCTCATCGACCACGGGCTTGAAGAACTGGGCGAAGGCCAGGGCGAAAAAGGCGAGAAACAAATCATTCTCCGCTGCGCGTTCAACGACTTCGGGCGGCTCCAAGCGGGGCTCGAGGCGAAGAAGCTGGTCGTGCTCGGGTCTGATTCTGAATACATTGCCCAGACGCACTTGAACCTGCCTGAAGACCAGGCGCGCGAAGTGCTCGAGTTCATCGACCGGGTCGAACAAGACGACGACGTGCAGCAGGTGTTTCACACCTTGGCCTGAGTTCTATGGGCGGCCACTCGGCACCATACCGTCGCGCGTTCGATGACCTCGAGCTGCCCCTCGAGGCGAATGCGTGCCTCGTCAGACGTGGTGGCCGCCTCGTGCACGCGCATGTTCGCCCCGCCTCTGTACCATGAGCCGGCTCGGGCCTTGAAAGCCGAGCATTCTTCAGAAAACTCGGCGACGCTGCGCGGCATGAGTCACGAATTCGATGACCCGACCTTGCTCTCGCGCCGAGCCGTGCTGCAGGTGACCGCCGCGTCGTCGCTGCTGCCAAGCACGGCGCTCGCCGCGGCCACTGAGACCAAGGCAACCACCACCACCGTCGCCCAGTACATCGCCTCGCGGGTGGCCGAAGTCGGCGAACACATTCTGCTTTTTGGCGTGCCCGGGGCCACGTGCGAGCCCCTGTACACGGCGTTCGGCGACAAGGTGCGGGTGACGAGCAGCGACAGTGAAGCGGCGGCGGCGGCCGACGGGTTCGCCCGGGTCGCGGGGCTGGGCGTCGTGGCCGTCACCTACAGCGTGGGTACGTTGAGTTTGGCTCCCGTCATCGCCGGGGCCAACGTCGAACGCAGCCCCGTGCTCGTCGTCAACGGCGGGCCCACCGCCGAAGACCTGCGCCTGCAGCGAGAACTCGGCACGCTGTTCACCCATTCGAACGGCAAAGAGAAGACCGACTTGACGGTGTTCAAAGAGGTCACGGCTTTCGCCGAGCGCATCGAGCGAGCGGCCGACGCCCCGCGACTGGTCGACGCCGCGTTGACCGCCGCACTCACCCAGTCTCGGCCGGTGTACCTCGAAGTCGCGAAAGACCTCTGGTCGGCCAGCTGCCCCGCCCCCACTTCGAAACTCGCGCTCGACGAGCGAATGACCGGCAACGAGGCCACCGTCGCCGCGACCATTCTCGAACGCTTGCAGAGTGCGCAACGCCCCGTCGTGCTGGTCGGCATCGAAGTGGCTCGCACGAAGAGCGGCCCGCTCGTCACCGAGTGGCTCCAGCGGCTCGGCGTGCCTTGGGCGTCGACGCTGCTCGCGAAGTCGGTGGTGGCCGAGCAGACTCCCGGTTTCGTCGGCGTGTACGCCGGCGAACATTCGATGCCTTCGGTGAAGCTCGCGCTCGAAAAGGCCGACGCCATTTTGAGCCTGGGGTGCGTTTTCGGGCGGCAATTTCGCAACTTGGTCGTCGCCTCTCGCAAGACGCTCATGCACGTGGGCGACGGCACCGTTCGCCTCGGAGACCGGCCCCCGACGCCCGCTTCCTTTCGTCGGGTGCTCGCCGAACTCGCCGAAAAGCCGTGGCCGTCGAAAGCGGTCTCGTTCGACGGGCTGCGGCCCGCGGGTCTGTCATTCGACGAACGCCGCTTCTCACTGTCGAAGAAAGAAGCGGCCCCCAGCGACGAGCCGGGGTTGACGTACGACCAAGTCGTGCGTGCCGTGAGCGACCGCCTCGATGGCGAGCACCTGGTCATCACCGACACGAGCCTCAGCATGTACCCGGCGGCCGAATTGAACGTGACCGGGCCGCAAGGCTTCGTGTGCAATGCCGTGTGGCAGTCGATTGGGTTCTCGCTCGCTGCGGCGACGGGGGTGGCGTTGGGCCAGTCGCGCCGGGTCGTCGTCGTCTGCGGAGACGGCGGCTTTCAGATGACCGCCCAGAGCTTGGCGACGCTCGCCGCGCACGTGAAGAGCGCCATCGTCGTGGTGCTCGACAACGCGTGCTACGGCATCGAGCAGTGGCTGCTCGAGCCCAAGTATTTCGCTGACGTGAGCGCCAAGGCCAAGCCGTACCTCAACCTCCGCCGGTGGAACTACGTCGACTTCGCGAAGTCGCTCGGTGTACCGAACGCGGTGCGGGCCGAGACCGTGGCGTCATTGAGCGCGGCGCTCGACCAGGCCAAGCAGTCGAAGGGGCTCACGTTGATTTCGGCGAACATGCAACGGCATGATTTGCCTTCAGAATTGAAGGTGTCGCGTGGGCCATAAGCACTTCACCCGAAGAGCGTGGCTGTCGACCGCCGCGCTGTTGACCGCGGCTCGGGCGTGGCCGCTGAACGCCGCCCCCAAGCCCGCGCCGCTGCGCACGGGCGAACCCTTGCCCGACCCCGACTTCACGAAGCTGCGCGAGGAGCGACCTCACGTGGTGGGCGTGCGCCCGCACCGCAAGGGCGGCGTGCGACTCGAGCTGCAGGCCGAACCACTCGCCTCGCCGTCGGGGCCGAAGCAGCTCATTCACAACTACGGTCACGGCGGCGCCGGCATCACCTTGTCGTGGGGCTGCGCCAGCGTGGCGACCGGGCTCGTCGACCAAGCGATGCAGAAGTTGGGCAAAGCCGCGCCGCGGGTGGCGGTTCTCGGCGCCGGCGTCATTGGGCTCACCACCGCGACCGAACTGCGCCGCCGCTGGCCCGACCTCGCGCTCACGGTGTACGCGAAAGACCTCGACGTGCGCACCACCACGTCGTTCATCGCGGGTGGGCAGTTCGAGCCGTCGGGCATTTACCACGAGTACGAGGGCGGCCCCGCTCGAGCCGAAGTGTTGGCGGGCTACCTGCGCCTGTCGAAAGTGCGCATTCTCGAACTGCAAAACTCGGGGCAGCGGTTGGCGTACGGCGTCGCAGAGCGAAAGAACTACACGCTCGACCACGAAAACCGCGCGCTCGACGCGTTCACTCCGCGCGACGTCATCGCCGCTCCGCGCACCGGCGCGTTGCCGTTTCAAAAACTGAACGTCGTCGGCCGCGAATATTCGACCTGGCTCATGAACCCCACGCTGCTTTTGCCCAAGCTCGTCGAAGACCTGGCGGCCGCCCACGTCGGCTTCGCCACGCGCGAATTCGCGTCGGTGGCCGACGTCGCGGCGCTGCCCGAGAACATCGTCGTCAACTGCACCGGGTACGGCGCCAAGAAGCTCTTCGGCGACGAGCAGCTCGTCGGCCAACGCGGCCACTTGGTCGTGCTGCAAAAAACCGACGACCGGCAGTTCTACTTTTTCAGCGGAGGCTGCGAAAACCCCGCCATTGCCTACGTGTTTTGCAGGCAAGACGACATCGTCGTTGGGGGCACCGTGCTGAGCGGGCAAGACACGGCCGACATCACCCCAGCCGACGATGCGGTCTTCGCGCGGCTGGTGACCAACGGGCAGCAACTCTTCGGCGGCCACCCCAAGGCATGCCGAACGTAGCGTGACGCTGCAGATGAGCTCGGGGCCGTCAACGACCCGTCAACGGGTTCGCGTCAATCGCGT
>JBGAIY010000262.1:0-10969 GCA_044225205.1 Myxococcaceae bacterium
ATGGTTTCTGTTCTTCGAGCACGACCCCCACGTCGCCGTCTGTACCGTCACCGACGACGGCAGCGGCCAAGTCGTCGTCGACCGCGTCATCGACGTGTGACAAAGGTGGCGTGTGACCGCGACCCAACCCACCGTTGCCATCAACAAAAAAGGCGTCGACCGATGGAAGGCCGGCCACCCGTGGATCTACCAGGCCGACGTCGAGCCCAAGTCGGTGACCTCGCTTGAAGGCGGAGAAGTCGTTCGCGTCGTCGACCACCGCGGCTACCTGCTCGGCCAAGCCTTCTATTCACGCGAGTCGAAAATCAGTTTGCGGTGGCTCAGCTGGGGTGACACCCCGGTCGACGCGGCCTTCTTTCGCGCCCGAATTCAAGCCGCCGACGCCTTGAGACGCCGCGCCTACCCGGGCGAAGACACCTACCGCGTCATTCACGGTGAAGCCGACCTCTTGCCCGGCCTCGTGGTCGACCGCTTCGGCGACTGGCTGTCGGTGCAGTTCATGACGAAGGGCACCGAGTACCGCAAAGACCTGCTCGCCGACCTGTTGACCGAGCACTTCGGAGCCAAGGGCATCGTCAACCGCAGCGACGCCACCGTGCGGCACCTCGAAGGGCTCGTGCCCGAAAAAGGCGTGCTGCGCGGCCCCACCCCGCCCTTGCTCACCTATCGAGAGGGCCACATCGCCGTCGAGGTCGACCTCAAGCTACGTCGGCGGCTTCGCCCTGCAGCTGGCCCTCAAGGCCAAGCGGGTGACCGCCGTCGAAATTTCAGAACCCGCCTGCGCCCAAATTCGAGCGAACGCCGAACGCAACAAGCTCACCAACGTCGACGTCGTCGCCGCCAACGCGTTCGACTTTCTGCGCGACGCGCTCGATGAAGGCAAAAGCTACGACACCATCGTGCTCGACCCTCCGTCGTTCGCCAAAAACAAGGGCGCCCTCGAAGCCGCCGTGCGTGGCTACAAAGAAATCAACTTGCGCGCGATGCAGCTGCTCAAGCCCGGCGGCACGCTCATCACCGCGAGCTGCACGTACCACGTGCCCGAAGACCGCTTCGAAGACATGCTCGACAAGGCCGCCAGCGACGCCAAGCGCCGAGTGCAGATCATCGAAAAGCGCGGCGCCGGCAAAGACCACCCCGTGCTGCTGGGCCTGCGCGAGACGCGGTACCTCAAGTGCTACCTGCTGCGCGTCAACGAGTAAGGGGCAGCCTCGCAGCCAACGGTGTAAGCCCGCGGCGCGGTTTCTTTGATATGAGCGGCCACTCTGTGGGGCGGCAGCTCCACGGTATCTCCAGGTGAGGGTGTATGAATCGATTGAGTCATGCTCGAGCAGCTGCGCTGGTTGTCACGTTGGCGTGCGCCTGCCTCTTGGCTGGGTGTAACGATCAGCCCGGAAACAACGACGCGGGCACCAACATCGTTGATTCAGGCATGACGCCCGACGGTGGCGTCATTGACGCCGGTACAGGTGCCGATGGCGGAGGTATTGACGCGGGTGGCACCGACGCAGGCGTGAGCGACGCAGGCGTGAGTGACGCAGGGAGCGGTGATGCCGGCGGCACCGATGCGGGAGCTCCAGACGCTGGCTTTGGCGACGCAGGCGCCGCGTGCCCGACGGGGTACGGCGAATGCGATTCGAACCCTCTGACCGTGTGTGAGACTTCACTGAGCAACAGCGCGCAACACTGTGGCACCTGTGGCAATGACTGCTCGGCATGGGGCTCGACCTGCATGCAGTCGAGCTGCACGCCGGTGAAAATTGCGAGTGCTCAACCGTTTGGTTCTGACAACGGTGAGAACGGCAATTGGGCGTTCGGCAATGGCACCATCTTTGAGAGCACGCTCCATGGCTACCGCGTGTCGCGTTACTCGACGCAAGGCGATAACACCATCTTCGATGGTGGCACGCAGTTGTGGCTGACGTCTGGCGCGGCCGTTGGGCACGACTCGATTGCGGTCGTCGGGGCCGAGGTGCGGTGGGCTCAGCAGGGTTCTCCCTCGGTTGTCGTCAAGAAGCCCTTCAACGCCTCGCCGAGCATCGCCCCTCAGCTTGTATTCACTCCGGAGTATTTGCCGACGTACGTACGGCAGCAGGGAACGTCGACCTATTGGTGCTCTGGCGACTACCAGTCGGGCGACCCGGGCGGGTATGTCTACACGCGTGCGACGAATGCGCCGGCGAGCGACCCGGGTACGCGAATCGTCACCGAAGACCAAGGCACGCATGGAGCGATACGTGATTTTGTCGCCACCAGCGACGCGCTCTACTGGGTCTCCTCGGGAAAGGGCGATGCGCTGCGGAGCGTGCCTTTGGCGGGTGGCACTCCGACCGACGTTGTCCCTGGGCCTTTGGTCAACGGGTATGGGGTACTGCGTTTGCGCGCACAGGGCGCCACGGTGTTTTACACGCGCAACGTCGACACTTCTTTTCTGAACGGCATTTACCGTTGGGCGCCTGGAGACGGCTCGCCCACCCAAGTCATCAGCGCTGAAGACGTGATCGACTTCGACTTGAGTGGAACCTGGGTGTACTACCTCGCGGCTGGAGGCATCTATCGCACGCCGGCCGTCGGCGGCAGCGCGGGTGAGCTGGTCGCGACGCAAAACGCCAAATACATCATCGGGCAAGACGCCGAATTCTTGTACGTGGCCTCTTCCACTTGCTGTGAGACCGACATCTACAAGGTCAAGAAACCACTTTAGGCGGTGCCTGGGGCGCCGCCACTGAGGCGAGAAAGGGTTCGGCCATTTCTTGTCTGTTGCTGCGGCTCAGTTGAGCTGAGCTCATTCTGAAGTGCGGGCTGGCTGAAGAGAAGCCCGGAGCTTTCGTGCGCTCAGCCACCACACCAACGCCACGCCCAAAAGCCCCGCCACGCTCAACAACGCGCCCAGCCGCAGCGTCGGTGACTCGAACTCGAAGCGAACCCGGTGGGTGCCCGCCGGCACCTTCACCGCCCGCTGGTTGATGTTGGCCCGAAACACGTCGGTGCGCGCACCGTCGACTTCGGCGACCCAGCTCGCGAAATAGCTCTCGGTGTTCACCAGCAGCACGTCTTTCGTCGACGACACTTCGAGTTCGCTCGACACCGCGTTCTCATTGAGCAATTTCACCGACGCGTCGGCCGGAACGTCGAGCACCACCGGCGCGACGTCTTCGCCCATCAACACCGTGTCGACCGCCGGCTCGAACCCCGCTGACCGCATGAAGGCGAACGCCGCGTCGTTCGACGCCATACCCCGCAGGCGGTGCGCCAAATGAAAGCGCGGCGCCGGCGCATCAAGCTCGTACGCCACGACCGTGCCGAGCGTGATCGGGTTGAGCAACCCTTGGGCGAAGGGGGCGACGACGTATTTGACCGAAAACGCCCGCAACACCCGCGCCAGCTCAGGCCAGTATTCGGGGTGCTCCGAGGCCGCCTCGGCCAGCGAGTCGACCCGGCTCGCCTCTTGCGAGCTGCCCCACAGCACCGCGGCCTCTTTCGTCAACAACCCCACGTACCCACCCGCCGACGTGACCCCCCACAGCAAATTCGCGTTGGGCTGAATCATGTCGCGCACGGCGTAGAACGGCTCGAGGTTCGCCCAGCCCTTCGCCTGCCGCCCGGCCAGGCTGTGCGCGTTCTTCGCGAGCATCGAATAGGTTCGAAAATCACCAGCGTTTTCGCGCACGAACGACACCGAAGCGGGCGGGGCGAGCCAGTCAGCAAATGACGCGCCCACCACCAGCCACGCCAGCGCCCCCACCAGGCGCCCCGTTTGGGGCGCGGCGAATCGGGTGACCGCCCAAGCCTCGGCGCGCGTCAACCCCAGGCCGGCCAACACGCTCAACGCGAGGTGCACCAACACCAAAAACCGAGTGGGAAAGCGAAAGAACTTCATGCCCGGCACGAGGTGAAACATCACGCTGAAGACCGGCGTGTGCTTGCCCAGCACCACCAAAAGCGCCAACACCGCCGCCAGCCACCAAAACCGCACCCACGGCGCTTTCGGCCAGCGCAGAGCCACCACGGCCAGCACCAACGTCACCAGCCCGGCATAACTGTAGTCTTCCCAGAAAATGCCGCGCCCCACGTACGTGCCGTTGCCGAAGTCGCCGTTGAAGTACGGCACCACGAAAGTCCACAAATTGGGGAGCCAGTAGTTCCACCGAGTGACCCAGTCGACGGTGACGCCCGTGCTTCGGTCAGAAAACGTCGTGAATTCGAGTGTCGGTAAAAGCTGCACCGCGCCGATCAACACGCCCCCGACCCCAGCCACCGCAAAGGCGACGACCCGCTTCAGCCACTCGGCCCGGGCCAAGCCTTGCCGGTGCGTCACCACCAAGAACAGCCCCCACGGCGCGTAGAGCAACGTCGAAATGTACGCGGCCTGGGCGAAGCCGGCCAGCCACTGCAGGCCGTAGAACAGCGAAAACCAGCCGAGCGGCTTCGCCATTGCCCACTTCGAAGTGCCCGGCCCCAGGCGAAGCGCCTCGAGCAGCGCCCAACACCCCCAGGGCACCCAGATCACCGCCGACATGATGCCCGTGTGCTTGAGCTGGCAGACCAGGTACCCCGAGAAGACAAACCCGAGCGCCGCCACCGACGCCCCCGCGGGTGAGGCGCCCAAAGCACGGCTCAACTTGGCCGCGCCGGTGCCGGCAATGAAAAGCATGGCGAGCAAAAACGCGTTGATGGCCGCCACCGGAGGCAACAGCGCGAACAAGGCGATGCCCAAGGGGTCGGTGCCGGGCAGCGCCGGTATCAGCACCGAGCCTCCGAACAACCGGCGCGTCCACACCGGCCAGTGGCCCTCGCGAACCAGCCTGCCGATTTCGACCCTCAGCGGCCACTCGCCATTGGTGATGTCAGAGGTGAACGAGTCGTCGGTGACCACGACGCCTTGCCCCGTGAAGAGGGGGAAATACGAGAGCACGAGCGCGACCAGAACGACCAGCGCCGGTGCCCAACGAAGCCACCGTGAATCAGCCGCCATGTGGTGTTTTAGACCTCGCTGGCCGGCGGCACGTCAGCGCCGTTTCGCAGCGCCAAGTATTTCGCGGTGAGCAGCATTTGTTGCAACGACATGGCCGCCGGCACCGTTACCAACAGGCCAACGCACAACGCCACCACCCCGGCGAGCACCGCGCCGAGCGTCAGCAACCCCATCAGCAGCGAGTACCCCAACAGCTCGACGCGCCGCCCCGCGCCGATGACGAACGCACGGCGGAGCGACTCCAAGCCCGAGGCGTTGCCGTAGGCGATTTCCATTGGAGCGAAGATGACCGGCAAGCCCCACACCACCAAAGCAAGCACGGCGAGCGAGAACGCCAAGAACAGCACCATCACCAACGGGTCGAATTCGCGAAGCCCGTGCTTCAAATTGGTACCGAAGAGCACCGCGACGCCCACCATGACCCCACCGACGAGCGCCACGAAGACGACCAACACGGCCATCAACACGAGCCACTGAACGATGAACGCGCCGACCTTCTTGAGCTGGGTGAACAACTGCCCAAGCTCAATGGTCTGCCCATTGAGCGCCGAGATCATCATGCGCACGAGGCCCAGCTGCACCGCGCCTTGCGCCACCGCGGCCAGCCCCGTACCGACCAGGTACGCGAACCCGATGACCGTCACGCCCAACGCGGGGTTCGTTTTGAGGAACATCAACCCCATTTGAGACCCGATGTTCGACAGCAAGCTGCCCACGAACCCCGCGCCAAACATGATCATCGTGGCGACGGCGAGCAACACCGCCTGCTTCTTCCACGCGGCGAACGTCCAGTCCCACAGGCGGGAGAAGTCGTGGTCTTCGCGCGTGAAGGGAAACGCGGTGTCACCGCGCAAGGCCACGCAGTTCGGGCACAGCGGGCCGCCGGCGGCACACCCAGCGCACATGAAATTGCCGCACCGAGCGCAGACGCGCGTCGCCGGCTCCGTCGCGTGCGTTGAACACAAGGCTCCAGCGGGTGCCGCGGGGTCGACGTTCATAGACGGCGTTCATACCCCAGCCCGGTTGATATGGTGCCGCGAAGAGACTGCTTTCATGCCCCTGCGAACCGACCCCGGCGACGACGACGACGACGTGGCGGCGCCCCCGTTGCGGGCGGTCGCGCTCCGCCGGGCCGTCACCGAAACGTTGGCCGTCTTGCGGCAAGCCAGCGCACAGTGGGCCCAGCACGGGTGCCCCGGCACCGCCGAGTGCTGCCAACTCGCGACGACCAAGCGCGAGCCGTGGCTGTGGCCAAGCGAGTGGCACGCGTTGCTGGCCCAGCTCCAACGAGAGCACCGCCCACTGCCCCCGCCCCGAACCGACGGCGGTTGCGCGTTTCTCGACCCCAGTGGCAAGCGCTGCACGGTCTACGAAGCGCGCCCGTTCGGCTGCCGCACGTTTTTTTGTCACCGCATCACCGGCCCGACGGCTCAGCCCACCGCGCAGACCCATGAGCTGCTCGAGCGCCTCACCGCCCTCAACGTCGAGCTCGAGCCCACTTCGGCCCCCCGGTCGATGTCACAATGGTTCGAACACGAGCGCCTTCACCGTCACCAGGCCCACCGGCCGGCCGACTGACGCGCTTCGACCAAGTCTTTCTTGCCGCTCGCGACCAGCAGCTTGTCGTTGAGCGCCAGCAACCGGTCACTCATTTGGTGGGCCAGGTTGTTCACCACCTTGAGCGCCGCCAAGTTGTTCGCGTCGACCAATTTTCGAAACCGAATCGAAGGTATGCACAACAACGTCATGTCGGTCACCGCCATGGCCGACGCCGACCGCTTGTGGGCGTGGCTGAACAGGCTCAATTCGCCGAGCACGTCACCGATGCCAAGCGTCGCAAGTATCTGTTTTTGCCGGGTAATTTCGGTCTTACCCATGGCAATCACCATCAACACGTCGGCGAGGTGGCCTTCTTCGAAGACGAAGTGCCCGCGCTCCACGTGACGCTCTTCGGCAATTTCGAACAGCACTTCGACTTCTTCCGTCGTGAGGCTGCGACAAATGGGAGACGACCCGAGTTTGCGGAGCAGCGACGGAGGCATGGGGCGATTGTGCCCCCAAGTGGCTCTTCAAAACCAGAATCAATCGCCTCGCCGCCTGGGGTAGATTCTCGGGCCGCCATGCCGCTCGTCGTACGTCGTGCCAAAGCCACCGATGTGCCCGTCTTCGAAACCCTCGAGTTGGAAACCGTGAAGCGTTTTCCGTCGAGAACGAAATGGCTGGAGACCTTTCGAGCGCGGCTCGACCGGGCCCTCGCTGAAGAGCCCGAGGGCGTCTTGGGGGCCGACTACGACGGCCGCGCCATTGGCGTGGCCGTGACGCGCGTCGACGCGCCCCACCCGCTGACCGGTGCGCTCCAGGGCCGCCTGGAGGCCCTCACCGTGGCCCCTGGCTGGCGCAGCCATGGCGTCGGAGAGCGCCTCATCAAAGAAGCCGAAACCTATTTGCGTGGCAAGGGCTGCCAAGTGCTCGCGGTCACCCTCCCGGCCGACGCGGGCGGCGACGGCGAATTGTTCAAGGTCGCCGGTTTCAAAGTCGCCTCGTGGGAACTCGAGCGCCAGCTCTGACCCCGTCGCGCCTCGGGGTCAGAACCGCCAACCCAGCGCGAGGCCCACGTCGGGTATCAACCAGGCCGGTATGTCTGGGCCCACGGGGCCCAACGGCCCCGGCGAAAAGACCCAGCCCGGGGGCAACGCGTCGCCGCGATCGCCAATGAACAGCCAGCTGAGGGCCGGGCCCACGCTCGCCTCGAAAAACAGGTGCTGCCATTGAAAGCGGTACCCGACGGTCAGCGCCACGGCCCAGAGCCAAGGGGCGACCCTCCAGGCGCCGAAGTTCGTGACGCCGAAATAGCCAGCAGCATGAGGCCCGACAAAAAAGCCCTGCGACATTCGTGTCGGGTACCACCGGGCACCAAGAGCCAAGCCAAACCCCGCGAGCCCCTGAAAACCGAGGCCGACTGACCCAGCGAAGCCGCCCGTCTCGACCTCGCCTTGAAGGCCGAGACCCGCCCAGTCGTGCCCGGCCCCCAACGAAACCGACCCGCGCCACCCACTGGGCGCGTCAGAATTCGAATCAGGCGTCACCGCGAAAATCAACAACGACGTCGAAAGTGCCAGAGCGCTCATCGCGCCGCTCCGATGCACGGCACGTGCCCGACGGGAGCTAAAAGCCCAGCATCAGCCCCGCGCGTGCACCGGTGACCGCGAACCCATTCACGACGAGGTACTGGTAGCCAATTTCGAGGCGAACCGGGGTCCACGCATTGCCGAGGCGCAAAACCTGAACGCCGATGGCCGCGCGCGCGCCGAACGCCGGCTTCGCGCCGAACGCCACCAGTGGCGTCACCGACATCAGAAAAGTCACTCCGGGCAAGTTGAGCGTGCGGCGAAAGCGCTCTTCCCACATCGACAGCTCGGCTCGGCCCTGGAGGCCCAGCACCGAGAAGGGCCTGACCGTGAAAGGCATGCTCTCGACCTCGAGACCCGCGCCGCCGAGCATGTAGTAGTTGAGCCAGCGGCGAAACCCGGCCTGCGCACCAAAGCCCCGACGGCCGACGACCTGAGCCCAATGACGGCGGCCGTGCCCGCGGCGCCGAAAACGACCAGGCCCCGGCGAACGACTCTTCTTCTTCGAGCGTCGCCGCGGGCACGAGGGTGACCGACTGCTCTTCAATGGCCGTGGCCGACGGGCTGTCAATGAAGTGCCAGAGCGCGCGGGCGAGCGACGTCGGCAACACCCGAGACTCGGCCACCAAGCGCAGCCGCCCCGGGGCGAATTCGTGAGCGATGACGCAGCCCCGCGCATTCGACCCGATGAAACAGTATTCGCGCCGCCCGTCGGGAGAACCGCGCGAGCTCACCAGACACAGCTCGCACTGGTCCATCTGCGCGGCGGCGCGGGTCGTCTCGACCATGGCGTCGAACTTCGCCATCGACAGCGAAAACTCGTGGCGCGTCAGCTCTCGCCCCATGAACCGGTCAGACACTTGCTCTTCGTGCAACCCACGGCACCCGCTGGCCGCCCCCAGCACGAACCACAGCGCGGCCCACGGTGCCACCCGGTTCATTCGGCGTGGCCTCGTTGGCCGGGGTGAAAGTCGGTGAGGCGAAAGAGCCAGTCGTCGGGCCCCCGTACCGCCACTTTGCCGACGTTGGGCGCGTAGTAGTGCGTGTAGGCGTCGGTGCCGTCGAGGGCCGACTCGTAGACCGCAAGACAGTGGTCGACCGTCAGGCCCGTGGGCAATTCGACCTGCGCGTCGAGCGCCAACACCTCGTACTGCGACTGGTCGCTCTTGCCGCGCTCGAGCGAAGCGGCGGCCACCCACCGGGTGCCCCGCGTCATCACCGCGGGCAACAGCACGGCTTCGGCGTCACCGCGGGCCGGGCTCTTTTCGAGCCAAGTACCGTCTCTGACCCGCCAGTGCCCCGCCGCGCTGCGCTTGCCGAACGAAAACGAGAACGCCGCGCGCCAGTCGACGAACGCGTTGATGCTGTAGTGCGCCTTCGTGCCCTTCGCGCCCGCGTAGTTCCACGTCGCTCCGGTCTTCTGCACGAAGTACTCGCCGGCCAACCGCGAAGACTCACTCGTCGCGGTCGCCGCGGGCCGCGAGGTAGGCGCCTGACTCAGCAACAAGACCATGACCGAGACCAACACGATGAGCTGACCCTCCTCGCTTGAACGAACGAAACGCTACGGCCCGAAATGAAAAATGCCACCATCGCCGTCTCCGGCCCAGGCGTCAGCCGAGTTCGAAGCGAACAGCGACCAAATGAGTGCCGGGCTCACGCATTGAATGTCGAAAGCCGTGCCGTCATATCGAACAATGTTGCCGCCGCATGACGCGGTCTGCGCCGCAAAATAGACCGAGTTGTCGGCCCCCACCGACACCGCCGAATAGACCGGCGACGCCAAGTTGGGAGAAACCTGCGTCAGGGTACCGTTGGCGATGCTGCCCACGAACCCGTTGCCGGCCACCCACAACGAATTGAGCGAGCCCGCGAGTGCGTTGCCACCGGCAGGCAAGATCACCGTTTGGGTCACGCCCCCGTCGACGATTCTCACGACGTTTTGGTCGGCGGTGAGCAAGAAGTAGTCGTTGTCGCTCACACCGACGCCCGCATAGGCACAGCTGATGCCTGTGCCGGCGGGGGTAACGTCAACCCAGGAGCCAAACGACGCCTGGTAGACCAACAGGGTCGTACCGCTCTCCTTGTTACACCCCGCCGCGTAGACCTGATTGCCCGACCGAAAGACCGTGTAGAGCACGCTGAAAATCGGCAGTTGCTGGCGCACACCGGGGTTGTCGCCGCCGTCGTACGGCTCGTGAATGGTCTGAAGCACGGCATAGCCCGCGTTCTTGCCGACGACGTAAATGGTCGCCGCCCCGCTCGCCCCAGTCGTCACGACACCGTACGCATCGGTGGCCCCAAGGTAGCTGTCGTTGATGGCGCTGCCCTTCACGTGCACGAATGACGTGTTCGCCCCGGCCACCCACAGGTCACTCGGAGCCGACGCCCACATGGAGCGCTGCGCAAAGTTGTTGAGTTGGGTGTACACGAGCGACCATTTCGGCGGCACCGAGCACGCCCCCGTGGTGGTGCAGTGCGAGCCCCCCGAGCATTGCACGCACAAACCGCCGACCGGGCCGCACGTCGCGTCGGTGGTGTTGTTGGGTGGCAAGTAGCACGAGCCGTTGAACAGGCAGCCGCCACAGCCAGCGTCAACGGTGCCGCTGTCGGCCGCGCCGCCTGCGTCAACGGCGCCCCCTGCGTCAACGGCGCCTCCCGCGTCTGAACCACCCGCGTCAACCGGAGGCAGCCCCGCGTCAAACGGCACGGCCGCGTCGACCCCGCCCGCGTCGGCGGCCCCCGCGTCACCGGGGCCGGCGTCGAAGCCCGCGTCTGACGGCACCATCGCGTCGAGCGAACCGGCGTCGCCGCCGGGGCCCGCATCAGCGCCGCCGTCGACCCGCCCTGCGTCGCTGCCACCCCC
>JBGAIY010000263.1:0-10840 GCA_044225205.1 Myxococcaceae bacterium
CCCACCACGCCCGGCAAGACCGACCAAGGCCCGTTGGTGAAGAGCTGCACGAAGTATGGCCAGGGGTTGCCCGCCCGAATGCGCCTTTTGTGGAAGAGCGCGTACCTCGGCGAAGTGAGCCGCGTCTTGGGGCCCGACCTCGCCGCGGTCACTTCGGGTGACGGTCTGTCTCCGGCGACGACCAAGACGTTTGCGTTCGAAACGGCGGGCTCGCTGTTGACCGACGCGACGCTCGAGTCGCTGGCCGATTCGGCCGACGACGCCGCGTCGTACGCCTTGGCGACCAGCGCTTCGGCCAAGTCGGTGTTCGGCTGCGACGCGCTGACGGTGACCGGTACCGCCGCCGAGACCTGCTTCGCGAACTTCTTGAAGACCAAGGGCGCCAAGCTGCTGCGGCGACCGCTGAGCGACGACGAGGTGGCGCAAGAAGTCGAGTTCTTCAAGTCGCAGGCGCTCTTGGGCGAGAGCGACGGCCCGAAAGAGGGCTTTCGCCAAGGCCTCGCGGCGCTGCTCGTGCACCCCGACTTTCTGTACTTGCGTGACGCGCCGAACGGGCCCACCTCGACGTCGCTCGAGCCCCATTCGTTGGCGGCGCGGCTGTCGTTCGCTCTGGTCGGCCACGGGCCCGACGACGCGCTGACCGCGGCGGCGAACGACGGCTCGCTGGCGCAGCACGACGTGTTGGTCGCCCAAGCGACGCGGTTGTTGCAGAGCGCCGAGGGCCGCGCGCAGGCGCTCGTCTTTTACCGAAATTGGCTGGGCTTCGGTTCGACGTCGTATTCGTACAGCCCGGGGTTTCTCGACGGGCTCGACGTCACCAACGTGCGCGACGACGCGGCGGCCGAACTCGACCAATTCGTGACCGACTTGACGTACGGTGGCGCTCGACCGGGCGAGCTGCTCACCTCGCGCGCGACCCGCGGCTTGCCCCACTCGCTCGCCACGATTTACGGAGCAGCCAATGGAGCAACGGAGCTGCCCGAGAACCGCGCCGGAGTGCTGACCCGGGTCGGGTTGTTGGCGTCGGGCAACGACCAATGGCACGTGGTGAGCCGCGGGCTGCCGCTGCTGACGAACTTCTTGTGCCGCAGCATTTCACCTCCGGGCTTCAGCGTGGCCGACGCCGCGAAGCAGGCCGAAGCGCTGCGGGTGTCGAACATCGACCGCATTGCGACGGTGACCAACCAAGCGGCCTGTCAGGGCTGCCATTCGATGATCAACCCGCTCGGCGGCGCGCGTTCTGACTTCGACGCCGTGGGCCGGGCGGTGACCGTCGAAAAGCATTTCGCCGCGGGCGCGTTCGACTACCAGGTGCCAGTGGTGGCGACCTCGAACCTCACGTCGGTGTTCGCCCCGGGCGACTCGGCGACGCCCGTGACGGTGAACGGCTCGGTCGAACTGTCGCGGCTCATCGCCGAGTCGCGTGACTTTCAAGGCTGCTTCGCCCAGCAATACGTCGCCCACGTGATGGGTCGCAAAGACGACGGCGACGGGTGTTTGGCCGAAGACGCGGCGGCGGCGGTGGCCGGCGGCGGCACCATCGCCGACACCATGCGCGCGGTCGTGGCGTCACCCGAATTCACCCTGTGGAGCGAATGACATGTCGCGACGATTTTCACTGACGAGCCGAGACCTGATGCGCACCTTCGGTTTGGCCGCGGCGAGCCTGCCATTGCTCGACGTGCTCGGCCGCAACACCGCGCGCGCCGACGGGCCGGTCGTACCCAAGCGCTTGGTCTGCATCGTCGTGGGGCATGGCATCTTCGCCCAGCACTGGCTGCCGTGGGTCGCGAAAACGATGCCGGTGTCGACCGAGTCTCCGGGCAACTTTCTTTTGCCGCCGAGCGCGTTCTTGCAGAAAGTCGACTTCGAGCAGCGCACCGGGTGCACGGCGATTGACCTGGCGCCGTTCAGCGGCGACCTCTCGCCAGCGTTCGGCAGCAAGTGGCAGGCGGTGAAGAAGAAGACCGCCTTCATTCACAACTTGGGCTGCTCGAACAAGTCGGTGCAGGGTCACACCATGACCGCCCCGCTGTGCGGCTACAAAAATGACGACCCGTCGCCCAACACGCCCGCTTTCACCGGCGAGTCGCTCGACGTCGTCATCGCCCGCAAGCTGACCGGCCGCCTGCCGCTGTTGCTCAAAGCCCCCGACTGGCTCGACGACGCCCGCTACCTCGAAGACGCCTGGGGCGCGAGCATTCGCAAAACGGCGAGCGGGTTCGAAATGTTGCCCACCCTGCGAGACCCCATCAAGACGTGGGACAAGCTCTTCGCCGACTACGTGCCGCCCGACACGGGGCCAAAGAAGCGCGACCCGAGCAGCCGCCGCGTGGCGCTGCTCGACCACACGTTGCAAAACATCGCCCGCCTCGAGAAGAGCAGCCGGCTGTCGGCGCACGACAAGCAGCGGCTCGACCAGCACGCGGGGTTTCTCGAAGCCCAGCGGGCCAGCGCCGCGGCCATGAAGCCTCCGCCCGTGTCGACGCCCGCAAGCCCTCCGGCGCGGCCCACGGGCAACCCCGGCCTCGACGTCGACACGTTCAACGCCGCGAAAGGCACGCTGTTCAAAGCGCAATTCAAGAACGCGGCGGCCGCGCTGAAGATGAACAAAGAGCCCGTCATCACCATCAATTCTGGGCTCGAAAACGAGTGGCTCACCGACGGGCTGAACTTGGGCGGCAGCCAGGCCTACCACGGGAGCGCGGGCCACCTGTCGAATGCCTCGACCGCGCTCATCGACGAATGCCGCAAGGTGCACCGCTACATTTTCGACGTCATCGCCGACTTTTTGGTCGACCTCGACCAAGTCGAAGACCCGGCCACCGGGGCGACGTATCTCGACAACACGTTGGTGCTCATTACGCCCGAGCACGACGGCCGACCCAATGGTCACCTGCGCGGCGCGGTGCCTTCGATTCTGGCGGGCGGTTTCGGCACGTTCACCGGCGGCAAAATTTACGACTACTCGCGGCCCGCCCTCTGGCAAGCCGACAGTTCGTGCATCTACGAAGGGTTCTCGTATTCGCGCTTGGTGTTGACGGTGCTGCAAGCATTTGGTGTGACGGCCGCCGAGCGCGCGACGATGGACATTCAGGGGTTCAAGAATGATTGGAGCGGCGCCGACGTCACCGACTTCAATGTGCCACTGACGGGGTTGACCTAAGTGATTCGCCGGTGCCTCGTACTCGCCTGGTGCGCGAGCGGTTGCGTCGGGTGGGCCCCGGTCGAATTCGACGCGGGGTTTTCGCCGAGGCGCGACGCGTCGGTCGGGGGCTTCGACGCTTCGGTGGGTGACTCGGGGCTGGCCGAACCGGTCGACTCGGGCACCTCAGCCGTCTTCGACGCGTCGGTGCGCGATGCGTCGGTGAGTGAAACCGACGCGGGCCTGCCAGCTCGACTCGACGCGGGGGCGCCACCCGACGCGGGCTTCAGCTGCCCCACCGCGCCGCCGGCCGACCTGAGCGCCCCCGGCCTCGAGGCCTGCACCGAGCCCGTGCTCGTTGCGCTCGGCAACCGCTCGCGGCGCGCGGTGAGCTTCGACGGTACGACCTGGCTCGACGACCAACTCGACGACGGCAACTGCTTCGGAGGCAATTGCTACGACGACGGCGCGTTTCAGGCGGCCTTCGGGCTGGGCTACATCGTCACCGCGTCTGACTTCGGCATTTTCACGAGCGCCGACCGCGGCCACACCTGGGTGAAGGCTCCGGCGCCGGCCCCGCAGAAGTGGGGCGAGGGCGTGCACGTGAGCGACGTGGTGTTCACCGGTAAGCGCTTCGTCGTCTTCAGCGACACCACGGCATTCACGTCGACCGACGCCTTCACCTGGGTGAAACACACCATCGCCCTTTCGGGCAGCCACGTGGCGTTCGGCGCGGTGGCGGTGACCGCGAACGGCCGCATCTTGGCGTCGGCCGGCACGACGTCGCTCAACGTGTCAGACCACCACCGCGAGACCTGGCAAGCGTTCAACATTGGAGCCACGTTCAAGAGCCTGGCAACCAACGGGGCCACCGTGGTCGTCGGAGTCGGCACCGACGTGTGGGGCGTGAGCATCGACAACGGCGACCACTGGTCGATTTTCGCCGACGACTGCGGTCTCAACCAGCCCGCGCGGTGCGTGAAGTCGACCTCGACGGTGCTCTTCGTCGACGGGGCCTTCACTTTCACCGGCAACGGCAACGTGCTCTCGAGCACCAACGGCAAAGACTGGGCGAAGGTCGGCAACGGCACGGGGTACGACTGGGTGCATGTGCGCTTCGCGGGGCAAGACTTCGGCGTGGGCTACCCGGGCGACAAGTACCTGACGGGGCCCACCGCCGGAGGCCCGTGGCAGCCACACGTGTGGCCCGGCCCCATCACCGAGGGCGTGTTGGGGCTGAGCGTCGGCCGGGTGTTGAAACGCTAACCCCGCCTCGGTCGCGGTGAGCTGCGCCGTGTGAAACGCCAAGTGAACTGCATGGGTTACGGCCGCACGCCCATCTCCACGCAACAAAAGCTCGCTGTAACCCGAAGTTGAGTTGAGCCAATCTGCGCGTCGCTGCCGAGACGGAATGAAATGCGCAGTTCTTGCGAGAAACCCCAGTTCAACTGAACTTGCCGGGCCGCACTCAAATTCGGAGCCAAGTTCAGCCGTCACCCGCGAACCGAACCGATGGAGAGCGCCAAATACCCGACCACCGGTCATCACCACCGACGAGAGGCTGACTCGAAACGCAGTGAGATACAGCATGGTCGCGGCGCTCGAGTTCTCGAAGAGGCCGGCATCGACTGTCAGCCCCACGCCCCAAATCAGAGTCTGCGTGGTACCGCCAATGGCTCCGACGCCGAGCCAGCACGGCGGCAAGTGGGCTGGGCTCAGGTGGCGGTCAGCACGAGAAGTGAAAGCAGGTGGCGCTGGGCCTGAGCAACGCCCGTGACGTCGACGCCATCCAACCCGGGCGAACGCAAGGCCGATGACGTAACCGGTGAAAGACAATGAACAATTCACGCAACGACGCCCGCGCGGGAACCACTGACCCACTTCAACGTGCAAGGTGAGGTTGCATGTCGACCCGAGCGCCCAGCCCCTCGTCGCCCCTTGAACTCGACGAGTTGACGCTGGCCCGCGCCCAACGCGGAGACCGGGCCGCCGCGCACGCGTTCGTCGTCACCTACCAAGACCGGGTGTACGGCCTCGTGACGCGGGTGATGTACGCCCACCCCCACCTCGTCGACGACCTCGCACAAGACGTCTTCGTGCGAGCCCTGGGAGCGCTCGGCCGATTCGACCGAACCGGCCCGGCGCGGCTGTCGACCTGGGTGCTCACCATCGCGACTCGGCTGTGCCTCGACGTGCTCAAGCGGGTGACCCGGGCACCGCCGACGATGGAGCCGCCTTCGTTCACTTCGGTCGAAGACGTCGTCGACCAGCGGCAACGGGGCCGACGCGTCGCCGAGGTGCTCGGCTCGCTGCCCGACGACCAGCGTACCGTCTTGGTGCTGCGGGCGTACCACGGGCTCGACGTTCGCGAAGTCGCCCACCTGCTGGGCGTCGAAGAAGGCACGGTGAAGTCGCGGCTCAGTCGCGCCCGCGCCGCCTTGCGGGCCCTCGTTTCAGGAGGAGAACACGATGCGT
The DNA here is from genome assembly GCA_044225205.1 of Myxococcaceae bacterium. Lineage (GTDB taxonomy): Bacteria > Myxococcota > Myxococcia > Myxococcales > Myxococcaceae > JAEUJT01. The sequence goes on from JBGAIY010000263.1 coordinate 5,621, forward strand.
GAGCCGAACCCCGAAGCACCGTTTTCTGCCCGAGAGACCGAGGCGCTGGCGGCCTGGCCAGCGGCGTCGGCACCCGCGGGGTGGGCCGAACAGGTCGTCGCCCGTTTCGAAGCCGAGCGTCGCGCGCGACGGCGAGTCTTCATGGCCCGAGTCGCCGCCGCGGGCGCCGCGATGTTGGCGCTGTTGGTGGCGCGGGGCCAGGTGCGGTGGCCCACGTCGGGGTCGGTGACGGCCACCACCCGCGCGACGGTCGACGTCGGCCCACGGGGCACGGTGGTCGCCGAACCGGGTACTCAATTCGACTGGGCCGCCAGTTGGTCGGGCGACACCGTCGTCACCCAGCACAACGGCAGCGTCTTCTACCGGGTGGAACCCCAGAGCCACTTCGACGTGCAAACCCCCGCTGGCCGGGTGCGCGTCACGGGCACCTGTTTTCGCATCGAGGTGAACGACATGAATCGAACAACCATTCAGGCGGCGGCGGCCGGGGCGGCCGTGGCGAGCGTCGCGTGGCTGACGGTCTTCGAGGGGCGCGTCTTGGCCTCGAGCGCGACGGGAGGCGACGAGACGGCGGTGTCTGCGGGTCAGAGCGCAACTTTGAGTTCGACCGGCGCGGTCGTTCAAAGCGACCTTCACGCTCCACGCGCGGCCGGTGCGGAGCCGAACGAGCCGGGCAGGCGGGGGGCAGACCTCACCGGCCCGAGCGGCACCGTCGGTGACACGGCCCGCTCCGACCCACGACCAGGCGACGTCGCCATGCTGCGCGCGCGGGTGCAAGAACTCGAACGCGCGTTACAGACCCAAGCGCAGGCCGCCCAGAAAAACCAAATTCCTCCGGTGTTCGACTTGTCGCCCGAAGAACTGAAGAACATGGCCGAGCACTGCGAGCTCGCCTGGGACTTGGTCGACGTCGACGCGAACCGCACGCCGACCCTGGCGAAAGACGACGCCCAGGCGCTCGCGCTCACCGACGCGCAGACCAAGCAGGTCGACGCGGTGCTGGCCGACTACAACCGAGCGATGATCGAGCGAATTCGCGCGCTCTACGTCGAAATCACGCATGACCCCGCGGCCGGCAGCATGGCGGTTCGGGCGATGATCGACGAAGCCGTCGACAAGACTCCGGCTGCTGAGCGCCAGCGCGCGTTTCAGCGGCTCTCGGCGGAGCGGGCCACCGGGCAAGCCCCACCGGCCGACCTGGCGGCGACGCCGGCTTTCGAGCGACTCTTTCGTCTGCAAATCGAAGCCGGTGACGAGCTCGAGGCCCAACTCGGTGGGGCGCTCGGGCCGGGCCTGGCGCGCCAGCTCCGAGAGCGCCACCACGGGTTTGGCAGCAAGCACCGCTCAGGAGATGGGTGCCCGAGCGCGCAGTGAGTCGAAGCTGGGGGCCGTTTGGCGTCAGAACGCGGGGGCGGCCGCGGTCGACGACGCGAGTCTCTGCAGCGCGAACGTGCGGGTCAGCGTGGCGCACACCATGTCGAGCGCTTCGGTGCCGAGCCCCGTGACGAGCCAGGAGTCGCTGCCGGAGTCTTGGTTGAGCGACCAGCCGGGAGTCGCTGCCGGAGTCTTGGTTGAGCGACCAGCCGACGCTGACCGCGAACCCACCGATGTCGAAGTGGGGGTCGGGCAGCTCGGCGAGCGGGCGGGTGGGCTTGGGGTAAATGGTGAACTCGGCGTCCCACAGCAGGTTGCCTCGCAACAATGAATCGAGCGCGGCGCCGTCGGCGACTTGCACGGCCGCGGCGAGGGTCGACTCACCCGAATAAAACCCCATGAGCCGCCGCACGCGAGCGCCGAAGTCTTTGCTGGGCTTCGAGCGCCAGTGCAACACGTTGCTGGCGTTGATGAGCGGCTCGAGCAACTCGGCTTCGACGTCGACCAACAGGTCGAGCACGAGGGGCTGGCCGTCGCGCATGGCGTCAATGGCCGCGATGAGCGCACGGCGCAACGCCGGCGCCTCGTCGTCTTTCCACGACTTGATGGCGGGGCTTTCAAAGAGGCGGGTCACGAACCCGCGCTTGACCGACTCTGCGTTCGACACGGCCGACAGCATAGCGCCCAAGCGGCGCTCGTCATGTTTCACTCCTTTCAGGTTCGTGCAGACGGTGACACACTGGCCGACATGGCTGTCGACGAGCGACTCGTTTTCGGTCACACCATGGAGGCGTTGCTCCAACGGTGTGGCCGGCACTTGACGCGCGCGCAGTGGGCCGAATTGGCGAAATGGGGCGTGGTGCCCGAGAAAATTCAGCCCGCGTACGAATTTTCTCAGTGGTGTCGGGTGCTCGAATACGTCGCTCGGCTCATGCACCCCGAGCTGCCGGTGGGCGACGCCGAATACTTGCTCGGGCGCGACTTCATTGAGAAATACGCCGAGACGCTGATCGGCCGGGCGCTGTTCGCCATGTTGCGGCTGCTCGGCACGCAGCGCACGGTGCGGCGGCTCGCGCGCAGCTTTCGCACCGGCACGAGCTTCACCGAAATCGAAGTGCGCGACATGGTCGAAGACGGCTGCGTCGTGCTCTTCAACATCGTCGAGCCCCGCGGCCGGGTGACCGAAGGGGTGCTCGCCCGCGGCCTCGAAGTCGCCGGTGTGCGCGGGCTCAAAGTCGTGCTCCAATCACTCGACGGTGAATCGGCGACGTACCGGCTTTCGTGGCAGTAGCAGCCAGCCCGCACCACGCGGGCCTCATTCGACCGTCTGTCGGGGTGACCACGGCCACGCCGCCGCGCAACGACGCGCACTTTTCCAATGCAACCGTGGTAGCCTCTCAAGCGTCAGAGGCGGCGAATGCTGACAGCCACGGCCATCTCCCTGCTCCTCGCCGCTCCGCCCATCACCACGGCCTTCGTCGTGACCAGCACTGACAACGAGCTGGCCGACGCCGTCGCTCGCGTCGTTTGCGCCGAGCTGCCCCGAGGAGAGTGCTTCGACCATTCAGACGCCTACCGCCTGCTTTTTCTCAACCCCGTGCCCGGTGCCGCTCTGGCCGAACCGACAGCGCCGCCCAAGGCCTGGCCACGCGAAGCCGTCGACGACTTGGCGACCGTTCAAAAAGCGTGTGAAGGCCTCAAGCGCCCCGAGAACGTGCGGTGCTACGAGCGCGGGGGCTTCTTTCTTTGGTACCGTTTGCTCTCGTTGCGCCACGTCAAACGCTTGGTCGAAGTGACGTGGTACCGGCTCAACGACCAGTTCGACGTCACCGTCACTGCCGGCACCGTGGGCGAAGCCACTGCGGTGAGGGTCACGTCGCACGTGCCGGCCAGTCGGTTCGCCGAGAAGCTCGAGCCGCTCATTCGAGACGCGCTGGCCGCGAAGGGTTCGACCACCCCGACCCTGTGGCTCACGTCGATGGCCCAAGTCGCGCCGAGCGAGGCGGGGCGGGCGCCCACCCCGGCTGCCGACGCTCCAGGCCCGGTGACGACGCCCATCGCCAACCTGCCGGTCTGCCCCGCCGCGCCCGCATCATTGGAAATCGCCGACCCGGGCACCCTCGGCGGTTCGGTCATGGCCCGGTGGCAAGCCTCGCACATCGGCACGGGCCCCCGGGCCCAGTGCACACTGGCCGAATCAACGCACATCGAAAACGGCGGGTTGTTTCCAATCAAGGTGCTGCGAGCCGTGTTGACCTGCGCCAAGAACGTCGTCACCTCCGAGGCCATGGTCGGGGCGAGCGGCATGGTCACGGCGAACGGCGTCGAAGTGGGCTCGAAGAAGCTCGTGACGGCGCTGGCGAAGCTGTACTGCCCGTGAAGCGGGCGCGGCCAAGCGCCCCGCACGCGGCCGGGCGCCGGCGGGGGCGAGCTCAACGTCGTGCTTTCGTCACTCGACAGAGAATCGGCGACGTACCGCCTTTCGTGGCAGGAGCAGCCACGCCAGGGCCACCGCCCAGAGCCCGAAACCACCGGTGACCGAGTCGCACCGACAGCCCACCTGGTAGACGGCGAGCCCCTGGCCCACCCCCGCGTCGCCCAGGCACGAGGTGGCATTGATGCAGCACACCGCGCTGACGCAAAACCGGGTCGTGCAGTCGGTATCGAATTCGCACGCGGCGCCGACGGCCAGCGCGTCGCCGAGCGTTCGGGTGTACACCCGCTGCGGCCACGACCAGTCGGCCTGCGCGCGGCTGTACGCGAAGAGCAGCGAGCCGTCGTCGAGCTCGGGCCCCGCAGCCACGGCGCCGACGCCGCTCGCGAGCTCGAACGTGGTCAACCCGCCGTCGACCGCTTGACCGTCTTCGCGAATTCGCCACACCCACAGCGGCCCCTGGAGCCCGCCGTCGCGCGCGGCGGCCGTGCCGAACACGTCGAATTCGCCCTGGCGAACACCGACGTCGCCCAGGTTTCTCATGAACTGCGAAGTGGGCACCTGAATCGACTGGGCGGGGTACGGCGGGCCCACCACCAGAGCGCCGGCGTCGAACCCCAGTTCGACCCGCGCCGCGTACACGGTGGCCGCGGGGGCGACCGGGTCTCCCGACGGCTGCCACGCCACCAACACTGCGGCGTTCGAGCGCCCGAGGCGTGCTTGCCTGAAACCGGCGTCGGTGACGGCGACGGTCGACACCATGGTGACCGCGCCGGTGGCGGGGTCGGCCGTCGCGAGGCGCAAGGCGCCTTGGTTCGACACGAGCAGCAGTTGCCGGTCTTCGAGCGCCAGCACGTCGTGCACGTTGTCGCCCGCGGCGAGGGGAGCGGCCGGCCTCACGGCGTTGCCTCGAGCGTCGGTCTGGCGAATCGACCATTGGGTGGTGTTCGACCATGACGTGAAATACCCCGCGCCCGGCGCCAACGATGCGGGGGCCAGCAGCGGCGTGCCGTACAAGCCAAAGGGGGGCGCCAAATCGGCGCGCTCGATGGGGCCACCCCCGTCGAACGGCCACACAATGGGTACGACTTCGAAGCCGTTGTAGCTGGTCGCCATGAACGCGGTGCCGTCGGTCGCCACGAAGCGCCCGGTGGCGTTGAACGACGTGAAGTCGGTCGTCAAGGGCTCGAGCATGGTGGGCGGGCGAACCGGCTCGCCGTTCGACGTGAACGGCACGCCGGCCAACAGCGTCTGCCGGGGCATGCGGCGGTCGTCGCTCCAGGCGAGCGCGTTGGGCCGACCGCGCGACCTCGAGGCGAAGCCCGGCGAAAGTTGAGAACTGGGCCTGGGCAGCGCCACCACCGCCTCGGCCGCCGCGGCGAGCCCGTCGGTTCGCAACGGCAACACCAAGG
>JBGAIY010000264.1:0-11219 GCA_044225205.1 Myxococcaceae bacterium
GCTGTCGACACCGACGCCGGCGCCAGCCCCTCCGACGCGGGGGCTCCGAGCGCGCCCACGGGCAAATACGTCTTTCAACAATCGCTGCTCTTTCAGCGAGCCCACGCGCGGTCGATACCGCACTCGTATGTGAACAGCCTCGGCCAGACGGTGACCGTGGCGGGCATCGTTTCGACGTTCGACGGGTCGACCACTTCGGGCGCGGGTCAGTGCGGCTCCACGTGGGAACTGTTGTGTGCCGCATCACGCAGGCCGTGGGCCAACGCGGGCGGAGACTGGGTCGACCGCGACGGCGTGGCCCAGGGCACCAAGCCTTTTGCCACGTCGGCCGTGCTGCCCGCGGGCTCGTCGGGCGTGGTCACCCTCGACGTGACCTCGGCCGTGGAGTGGATGTTCGCTCACCGCCACTGGCTCGCGTTCTTGGTGCGCGTCAAGGGCGGCAGTTTGAGCACCGTCGGGGTGTTGAGCAGCGCCGGTACACCCGCGGGGCTCTCGTTGACCGACGCCTCGGGAGCCGTGGAACCCTTGACGTGCTGGTACACCGCTTCACCGCGCCGTTCGACGGCGTACACCAACGCCCAAGACGAATTCGTCGACCTCGACCCTGAAGCGCCGGGGTTGTTCGAATTTTACCGGGCGTCGGCGCCCGACGTGCGCTTGACCACCAGCGGCCTGGCCGCGCCCACCCGGGCGAGCCTCACGATTCCCTACACGCAGGTTTTCGGCAATGCGCAGCTCGAGGTCTACATCGTCAACCCGCCGCTGCCTCCCAGTCTCACTCCGGTGGCCGGGTTGGCCGCCGCCTACCCGCTCGACGCGGGGTTGATGGCGAACCCCGCCATCGCCTCGGCGACGCGCATCACCGACGGCGACGCGAACGGCGACGTGCTCGACGAAATTCACTGCGGCACGTCGGCGAACCTCTGGGTGCCCAATGGCGACCCGTACGGCGTGTACTCAGAAGCGAAGGTCGACCCCTACTTGTTCACCGCGACTCCCGGTGAGGGGCCCTTCGCGGCCGTGCCGGCCCCCACCGAAGCCCAGCGCGACGCCCTCTTTCCTCGAAGGCTGCACAGCGACCGGGGCAGCAAGTGGTACGGCAACATCAGCCGAAAGACCGCCGACACGCCGCAAGACGCGGTGCGGGTCGTGCACGGTGACGACGCCCAAGCGCTCAGCCGCGGCTTTCGCCCGTTGGCGCCAGGGCTCGGCGCGCTTGAAATCATGTACGGCGGCGGCCAGGTGAAGAACGGCCAGTCGACGTTTCAGGGCACGACGGGCTCTCAAACGGTCGACCTGCGGAGCATGTTTCGAGAGCAGCACGCGGGGCGCGTCATCGACGGGTACCTGCGCATGTACGTGTTGCTGGGAGACGGGTGGGCGCCGTCTGACGACGGCTTGGCGTGGCAGTACTACCCTCCGACGGTCAACGCTTCGCAGTTCGCGAAGTACCCCGAAGAACTGGGGCTCGACCCCGAAGCGTTGACCTGGCGCCGCCTCGACCGAACCGGCAAGTTCCCCGGGGGGTTGCAGCAGGTCACGAGTGGCCACACCGCGATGATGACGTACGTCGACCCGACCCGCGTGACGACCGACGCTCAGCACGTGCAACTGACGGGCGGCGGGTACAGTTCTTCGGCGGGCATTCAGGGCTACCAAGGCCGGTGGCTGTTCTGGCAGGGGTACTACAAGCCCGGCACGCCGGGCCCCGCGGTCGGTGGGCTGGCCTTGGGCATCGAGCTGTACGACTTCAACGGGGGCGCAGGCCTCGCCATACCCAGCCAAACCGGAGTCGGCGGCTGGGACGCGACCGCTCGCAGCTATTCGACGCACGTGGGAGGCCTGGGCTTTTTGTACCCGCACCGGTGGTACTGCGTCGAAATGCACTGGCACATGAACACGGTGAAGCCATTCGTGTTGCCACCGGTGGGCACCCACTGGCTCGAAGGAGGCCACAACGTCGACGGGTACATCGAATGGTGGGTCGACGGGTTGCCCGCCGCCAAGACGCCGCTCTTCGCCCACCGCTCGTCGGCCGCGCTGGTCGACTGGTCGCTCCAGAACAGCGCGGGCGTGCCGTACGACACCGTGGCCGGAGTGCCCGACCGCATGCGCGGCATCAGCAACGTGCCGCCCGACTTGTTCATGGGGGCGTCTGAAATCGTGTTCAACGCGTACTACGGCGGTCGCACCTACAGCGAGTCGAACAAGTTCGTGTACCTGAACGGCATTGTGGCCAGCAACGGCCAATACGTCGGGCCGATGGCCGGGGTGAGCCGGGAGAACGGTGGCCTGGGCGCCTGAGCCAACGCGAAACTGTTTCTTCGCCGTCGCACCTCGCGTACGACTCGGGGCATGACCGGGCGAGCGCAGCGGCTGTGCATTCTTTCGCGAAAGCGCTCGTTGTATTCGACGTCGCGGTTGATTGAAGCCGCCCGACAGGCGGGCGTTCGGCCGGTCGTGCTCGACACGCTGCACTGCACGCTCGTGGTCGGCCCTGAATCGAAGATGCTCTACCGGGGCGCCGAGGTGCGCGACTTGGCGGTCGTCATACCGCGCATCGGCACGTCGATTACGGGGTACGGCATGGCGGTGGTCAACCACCTCGACGCCATGGGCATACCGGTCGTGAACCGCGCTCCGGCCATTGCCCGCAGCCGCGACAAAGTGCGCTGCCTGCAGTTGCTGGCGGCGGGCAAAATCGACGTGCCCCGCACGGTCATGGCGCACGACGCCCGCAGCATCAAACGCTTGGTCGAAGAGGTGGGCGGTTTCCCCTGCATCATCAAGTTGTTGCGGGGCACGCAAGGCGTGGGGGTGATGATCGCCAACACGCTGGCCGAAGCGAAAACCATTGTGCAGACCTTCACCGAGCTCGGCCAAGACGTCTGCTTGCAAGAATTCATCGCCGAGTCGAAAGGCCGCGACGTGCGGGCGCTCGTGGTGGGTGACGAAGTCGTCGGGGCCATGCGCCGCACCGCGAAGCAGGGTGAATTTCGTTCGAACATTCACCGCGGAGGCGAAGGCCAGCTCGTCTCGCTCGACGCCCGGTACGCGCAGACCGCCGTGAAAGCCGCGAAGCTCATTGGCCTCGAAGTGTGCGGGGTCGACATGCTCGAGGGCCATGGAGCTCAACTCGAGCCCCGGTTTCGAAGGCCTCGAGCAAGCGACGAAGTACGACATCGCCGGGGCCATGGTCGCCCATGCCCTGCGCCGCGCCGCCGCCCGCGGCCCGTAGCCCGGTTTAACCGGCGTCGGGTACGCCGGCGTCGAACGGCAAACACGCGCAGCCCCCGTCAATGAAGCCGGGTGTCTGGCATTGGCAGACCTGGTGGGTAGGGCAGGTGGGCGACTCGAGACTGCACGGGGCTCGGCAGGCGCCGAAGCAGGTGCTTTGGGTGGCGCACCCGTCGCTGATGTAGCAGAGCTTTTGCGCGCACTCGCCGTCGTGCTGGCAGGGCGCGTTCTCGCACTGCGGGCACGCCGCCGCCCACAGGGCCATCACCACCACCACAGAAGAAAGACCTCGCCAGGAGCACTTCGCCGACACAGGCGAATGAAAAGCACGGCTCGGGCCGCGAAACCATGAAAGTGCGTCGCTTGACGAATCGGTTGATTCTGTCGGCTCGGCCACGTAACTCGAAGACCGTGTTTCGCCTGGCAGCGTTCTTGGTCGTGGTGGCGTGCCCCGCGTGGGCGCAGCGAGCGTTTCCCCTCACGTGGGACTCGGCGACCCTGGCCAAAGACGCGCGCGAAGTGCAGTCGTGGCTGACGGCGGGGTACGGCCGGGCCGACACGTCGTACACCCGTTTCGGCCTGCGAATGCAGCTGGCCCAAGGCCTCACCGACCGCGTCGACACGATGTTCGGGCTCGACCTCGACCTCGAGTCGTCGGGGCTCGACACCCGCGCCTTCGACGCCAGGGCTTCGAACACCTGGCGCCTGTCGTTGCTCAAGTCGACCGACGCGGTGGGGTTTTCGGTGCTGGGCCGCCTCGCGTTGGGAGTCGACCTCGGTGAACTCGAAGTGCGAATCGTCGTCGACAAGCAGCTGGGGCCGGTGTGGCTGGCCTTCAACGCCTCGCTGAGCCGGTCGCAGTTTTGGGCGGGCCGAACCGGCATCGACACCCGGCTCGAGCAGACCTTGGCCGTTCGCTACCAGGTGCAAGGGCCGTTTTCTGCGGGCCTCGAGGTGCGCTCGCGCGAAGCGTTTCAGCGCGCCGCGTACCAGGGCACCGGGTGGTCGGGTGGGCCGACCTTCACCTTCGCCCAAGAGCGGTGGTGGTTCGCCTTGGGGTTGTACGCCCAGGTCGCGGCCGACAAAGCCCCCGCCGACCGTGGCAATGGCGAACCGCTCGAAGTGCGTGACAACGAGCGTTTCGTCGGCCGGCTGGTCGTCGGCATCAAGACCGATTGAGCGTCACAGCAGCTCTTTGAGCTCTCCGCGCTCGACCAGGCCCCGCAAGTCGCTGGCCCCACCAACGAAGGTGCCTTCCACGAAAATGAGGGGAAACGTGGGCCAGCCGACCCACATTTTGAGCGCGAGCCGCCGCCGCCAGCCTGAAAAGTAGCTGCCGTATTCGAGGTAGCGGTGTTCGATGCCCTGCTCGGTAAGCAGCCGCCGTGCCGCCTTGGCGGGCTTGAGGCCGGCCACCCCGACCACCACGACTTTTTCACGGGCGATGGCGGCGGCCACCTCTTCGNNCCAGGTCGGCATGAAATGAATTTTGGGCCGCGAGTACGGCGGGGTGTACCGGGGGGCGAGGTGGCTTCATCGAAGCGGTCATGTAACGCACGGGCGCTGGTTTGCGCACGTTTGTGTTTCGAGCACGGCGCCGCTCGACGCGAGCGAAGCGGGAAAGCCGAGCTTCGTTCGAGTGGAGATGGGCGTGCGGCCGTAACGGGTGCAGGTTGACTTGGGCTTTCAAGCACGGCGCACCTCAACGAGACCGAAGCGAGGTACAACGTGCTCGCATGGGGCTGTTGAGCGGGTTGGAAAACGTCGACTGGCAGCGCTACCACCACGCGTACGGCCCCGCGACCGACGTGCCCGACCTGTTGCGCGCGCTGGCGGTACCCGAGAGCGCGCCTTCGGGCATTCGCGTGGGCGCCGAGCGCAAACACACTTCGGTGTTCGACGAGGTCTGCTGGCTGTTGTGGGGCAACGTGTTTCACCAAGGCACCCGGTGGGGCGTCACCTCGCACGTCGTGCCGTTCTTGCGGGAGCTGCTCGTGGCGGGACCCCCGCGGGTCGAGTTGCGGCGGTTTCTGGTGAGGTACTTGCACCACTTGGCCCGGGGGTACCCTGAAGACGAATTTCCCCAGCCGTTCGACTTGGGCGGGGTGCTGGCCGAATGCGCGCGGGTCGAGGCGCTCGAGCCTCCGGCGTGGGCGGTCGCGGGAGACGTGTTCGGCCACGAAGACGAAGACACCCAGCCCGGCGATTCGCCGGTGCCGACCCCGCCCGACGAACGCGCCGAGCACGACTGGGCGAACGAGGTGTTCGTGCTGTGGGTTCGCGACTGTTTCGTCGCGGTCGAGGCGTGCGTGCCCGACGTGTTGCCCTTGGTGCGCGACGAAGACGACGAGCTGGCGTTCTCGGCGTTGGGGTTGTTGGCCTCGTTTCCCCGCAGGGGGCCCGAGGTCGCCGCTGAACTGTGGTCGCTCGTGCACGCGACCGACGCCCGTGAGGGGCGCCGGGGCGCGGCGCTCGTCGTCTTGGCCCAGCACGGGGCCGACATTGCCCACACCGCCCAAGTGATGCTCGACGAAGTCACCGGGCTCGACGCGACCTACGTGGCGTGCGCCGAAGTCTTGGCCAAGCAGGGCGACGCCAGCCCGTTTTCGTGGGCCCGGCTGCTCGACGTGCCCGAAACCATGGGGGCGCGCGACTGCCCATTTGCCGGCACCGTGTCGCGGCTGGTCTCTGAATGCCTGAGTCGCTCCACGCCCGAAGTCGAAGCCGCCGCCCTCGAGCGGCTGCGGCTCCACCTGCCCGAAGTGCCCAGCGAAGACCGGCCCCACCTCGCCGAAGCCATGTTGCGGCTCGCCTTCAAGGGGCCCGCGCCTCAACCGTCGCAATGGTCACCCACTCAGTGCGTCGTCATTGACTCGGTGTTGACGCACGTGGCCGACGAGTTGGTTCACCGGGGGCTCTTTGGGGTGCTTCGAGAACTCCACCTGCCGACGGAGCCGGCCGCCTTGAGACAGGCGCTCTCGGTGGCGCGCGCGCCGCGGTCGCCGCGGTGACTGGTCTTGGGCGTGCATACGACGCGGGCATGCACGGCGCGGCTCGCAGCGGCATCAGGGCCAGTTCGGTTCGCGGCTTGTGGGCCCTCGCCGTTCTCATCGCCGGCGGGGTGATGTGCGGCTGCCGGGAGACGCCGCGGCCGCCCAGCGACGTGTACGTGTGGAATCAGTCGTGGTCGCCGGCGGTCGAAGCGGCGGTGCGCTCGCTCGGGCCCGACGTGGCGGCCCTGCGGGTGTTGGTTCAAGAAGCGGGCCGACCCCCGGTCGCGGTGTCGGCCGAAGCGCTCCGCGGTCGGGCGGTCGTGGCGGTGTTGCGCGTCAACGGCGAAGGGCCGCCCGACGAACCGACGCTCGAGACGTTCATGGCCGCGGTCGAGGCCTTGGCGGCGCAACGGGTCGACGTGACCCAAGTCGAGTTCGACTGTGACGTGGCGACTTCGCGCCTGGGCGACTGGGCGCGGGTTGTCGCTCGTTGGAGACCCCGGGTGCGCCCGCGCAAGCTGTCGGTGACGGCGCTGCCTGCCTGGCTCGAGGCCCCCGAGCTTGGTGCTCTCGCTGAATCGGCCGACGAGCTGGTGTTGCAGGTGCACACGGTGCGCGCTCCCGTGCTGTTCGACGGCCGCCAAGCCCTGGCCGACGTGCGACGGTTTTCGCAGCGCTTCGGCGCGCGGCCGTTTCGGGTGGCGTTGCCCGCGTACGGTGCCCAGCTGCGCGACGGGCGCCCGGTGCTCGCCGCTCCGCACGACGTGGCGAAGGCGCTCGAAACGCTCAGTGATGTGCCTGGTGTGGGTGGGTTCGTGTGGTTTCGCTTGGGGCACGCCCAAGACGCTCAGGCCTGGAGCGTCGAGACGCTCCGGGCGGTGATTCGCGCCGAGCCCGCCGTGCGAGCCGCGCCAGTGGCCGCGGTCGAGTTGGCCGCGGTGCCCAGCGCTCCCGTGACGAGCGACGTGTGGGTGAGCAACCTGAACTCGGTCGATGTGGCCTGGCCCGGCCGCGTGTCGGTGATGGGCGCCGTGCGGCACGCCGACGCCACCACGGGGTACGGTGTGCAGCCCAGCGGCGAAGGGGTCGACTTCACGTCGTCGTTGTCGGGCTGGCTGCACCCTGGCGAGCGCGCTCGAATCGGCTTCGTGGTCGGTTCACGCCTTGCTGCGAAGGTGCGCCCATGAGCGGCGTCGGTGACTTCTTATGAAACGCAATCCGTGGTGGTCTGCTCGGGGTTGGTCGGTGCTGGTGGGCCTGCTGGTCGCCACCAGGGCGTGGCCGTGCGGCCCCGACTTTCCCCTCGAATTCTTGTCTCACCGTGCCGCGACCTTGGCGTTTTTGCCCGACGGGCTGTTCGACCTCGAAGCCGAGCGATTGGTCGACAAGCCGGCGCACGCTTTCGCGGTGGTCGAATATGGCGAGCCCCAAGACGCGCGTGAGGGCGGTGGGGCGCGCGAGCGCGAGCTGTACCTCGAAGGCGCGGCGTTCTGGCACCAGAACCACCGCGACCTGGCCGCGAGCCGCTTTCGCACCCTGTTGCAGCTGCCCGAAGCCCAGCGCAAGCGCTTCACGATACCCGCCGAATTCATGCTCGCGCGGGCCACGTCGAACGACGAGCTGGCGGCGTCGCATTACGAGAAGGCGCGGGCGGCCGCCGAGGCCGGGTTTGACGACGCCCTGGGGTTGGCGCTCGCCAGCCTCGGAGAAGAAGCGCGGCTGGCGCTCTGGCGCCGAAACGACGCGAGGGCGGTCGAGCTGTATGCCTTGCAGGCCGCCCACGGCAGTCGCCAGGGCCGGGCGAGCTTGTTGTTCGTGGCTCGGCTCTTGGTGGCCGACCAAGACCGGCTGGCCGCGGCGTTGGTCTCGCCGGTCGTGCAGCGACTCATGGCCGCGTATGTGTGGTCGCGCGGCGCCGAGGCCTGGTGGGCCGACGACCCCAAGTTGCCGAGCCCGGAGACGGTGCTGGCGCGCCTGGCCGAGCTGCCCTCCGTTTCGAGCGGTGACTTGCTCGCCGCGGCGCTCTACCGCGCGGGCCGCTACGAAGACGCCGAACACTTCGCCCGCGGTTCGAACACGGCGGTCGCGCATTGGGTGCTCGCCAAGCTGGCCCTGCGGGCCGGTCGACCCGCCGACGCCGACGCCCAGTTGGCCGAAGCCGCTCAGCGGGTGAACATCGACGAAGACTGGGGGTCTTTCACCGACTACCGGCCGCGCCAACAAATCGAAGTCGAGCGGGCGATTCTCGCGCTCGGCCGCGACCAATTCGACGAAGCCCTCTTGCACTTGCAGGCGAGCTGTTCGTGGCAAGACATCGCCTGGGTGGCCGAACGTGTCGTCGACGTCGATTCGCTCAAGCGGGCGGTCGACGCCCAGCCCGCGAAAGACCCCTGCCGGTTGCGGTTGCGCCCGGGAGGCGACGAGCCCGAACCCCTGGCCGACGGCGGCCGCGCCGACGACGCCCTCGACGACGGCACGGGGTTTTGGGGCACGAACCAGCCCCAAGCGCTGCGCAGGTTGCTCGCCAGGCGCCTGCTGCGACAAGGGCGGGGGCCTGAAGCCTTCAACTACTTCGATTCGGCCACCCGGCCGCACGCCGAGGCCTACGTCGCCGCACTCGAGGCCGGTCGCCACGCGGGCAACCACTTCGAACGGGCGCGGCAGCTCATGACGGCCGCCGAGTTGGCGGCGCACCATGGGTTCGAAATGCTCAGCACCGAAGTGACCCCCGACTACCGGTGGACCGGCGGCGACTACGACCCTTTTCACGAAGAATGGGGCGGGGGCGTCGACGTGCGCGACGCCGGGTTGAGCGCCGAAGAACAACGGCGTTTCGCGCAGTCGGCTCCGGCCGACCCGCACCGCTTTCACTACCGCCACCTCGCCTCCCACCTGGCCGAAGAGGCCGCCAACCAGGTCGACCCGCGCAGCCAGGCGTTCACCGCGCTGCTGTGCCGCGCGGCGAAGTTCGTAGCCGACCGCGACGACGCGCGCGTTCGTCACCTGTGGCGGCGTTCGGTCAAAGAGGGCCCCTTGCTGAGCGAGCCCATGGTGTTCGCCCGCGACTGCCCCGAGCCGCGCTACGTCGACCCCAAGGTGACCCCAAAGCCCTTTCACCTTCGCAAACGGTGGCTGGCGTTGGGCGCCTTAGGCCTCCGGGCTGCTGGGCGCGGCGGCCGTCGTCGGCTTTCGGCGGCGACCTCGGACGATCGGCTGAGCGGCCTCCGGCGGTCAGGGCAACGTGACCCGTGGCCGCCCCGCCCCGGGCTGTCAGGGCTGACCCCGTGCGGCGCGGTGGTAACGCCACGGGCACCTGCTACGGTCTCGCGCGTGAAGTGCGCGGCATGCAGTCAACCACTCGAAGCGTCGGCGCTCGTCTGCCCGTCGTGCGGCACTCCGGTGCAGGCAGGGTGGAGTGAAGGTGCGCGCGCGAGCCGTTACCGGCCGCGGTGGGGCTCAGCACGTCGATTTCACAGCGCAATTTGCCGAAGGTGCCCGACCGCGAAGAAGACCATTCTGCCGATTCCGGGTGAATGACCTGTTGTCGGGCCGGTACCGCCTCGAGGCGAAAATCGGCGAAGGCGGCATGGGCACGGTGTACACCGCGCACGACTCCGAGCTCGACCGCCGGGTGGCGGTGAAAATGCTGTCACCCAATTTGGTGAACGACGCCGAGGTCGTCGAACGCTTCGAGCGCGAGGCGCGGCTCACGGCCAAGCTCGACCACCCGAACATCGTGCCGATTTACGACGTCGGCCGACACGAGGGTCGCCCCTTCATCGTCATGAAATTGCTGCAGGGTGACACGCTCGCCGGCGTGCTGCGCAACAAGGGCGGGCTCACCAGCGACGAGACCTTGCGGCTCATGCGGCAGATCGGCGCGGGGCTCGACTACATTCACGAGCAGGGCTTCATTCACCGAGACATCAAGGCCGGTAACATTTTCGTCGCCGAAGACGGCCTCGCCACGATTCTCGACTTCGGCATTTTGCGCAGCCGCGACGCCACCAAGGGCCTGACCCGCACGGGCATGGTCATGGGCACGCCGCACTACATGGCGCCCGAGCAAGCCCTGGGGCTCAAAGACGTCGACCACCGTGTCGACCTGTACGCGCTGGCGGTGGTGCTCTTCGAGTGCCTCACGGGCACCTTGCCCTTCGAAGCCGATTCTGAACTGCGGCTCATTCAAATGCAGGCGCACTCGCCGCCGCCCGAAATTCTCGACCGCGCCCCGTGGATCTCGAAGCCCGTGGCCGACGTCGTGCGCCGGGCGTTGGCCAAGCGCCCCGAGGAGCGGTTCTCGTCGGCCGCCGAGCTGGTCAAGGCGCTCGAGTCGGCCTACCGGGAGTCGAAAGGCCACGCCGCCGCGCCGCCCAGGCCCGAGGCGTCGAGCGTGCCCGCGCACACCGCCCCCAGCTGGCGCAAAGCCCAGGGTGATGAGAGTGGCGCGGCCCTCGTCGTCAAAGCGGGTGACTCCGCGGTCGCGGGCAAGCCTCCCACCACGAATGAACTGCTGCACGCGGTCGCTCCCGCCCGGCGCCGGTGGCCCTGGGTCGCGGCGGTCGTCGTGGCGGTGGCCGGAGCCGCGTTGTTCGCGTGGCGAGGCGCGCAGAGCCCCGCGGTGAGCGACGTCGACGCCGGTGTTGCCTCGGTGGTGGTGTCGGCATTCGACGCGGGGCCCAGCGGCGACGACGACGCCGGTCTCGAAACGGTGGTGCTGGCCGCGTTCGACGGAGGCGACGACGACGACGACGCCGGTGTCGCGACGGTCGAAACCACCGACGCGGGGCGACACGTGGTTGCCGCGGGCAAACGCAAGGGCCATTTGAACGTCGTTTCGACGCACCAAGGCGAACCGTATTGGGCCACCGTGTTTCTCGACGGTGTGGCGAAGGGTCGTACTCCGCTCGGGCTCGACCTGTCGGCCGGCCGGTACGTGGTGCGGGTCGAACGCGCGGGCTTTCGGCCCCAAGAGCGCGAGGTGCGAGT